>DASRTE010000171.1:0-38748 GCA_035656095.1 Jiangellaceae bacterium | reverse complement strand
TGGCCGGTGGGTGCGGTCCAGATGTATCGGCCGGGTTCGGGTTGGTCGAGTCGCCAGCGGTGGTGGGTCTTGTCGTTGTGGTGGCCGCGGTGCAGCGGCCCGAGGTTGGCGGCGCTGGTGGTGCCGGCCTGCTCGAACGGGGTGGTGTGGTCGAGGTCGCAGCCTGCGGCCGGCCGGGTGCAGGTGGGGAACCGGCAGGTCGCGGCCGATGACGTGGTCGGCCAGGTCCGGTGGCGGGTAGCGGGTGCGGCCGACGTCGAGGACGGCGCCGGATGCCGGGTCGGTGAGCAGCCGCCGCCAGCTGCCGTGGGCGGCGATGCGGCGGGCCACCGCGGCGGTGATCGGCCCGTACCCGTGCAGGTGGGCGGGGTGGTCGTCGACGCCGATCAACGTCGGGTAGGCCACCGTCACGTTCACCGCCGCCGCCCGGCCGCCGCGCCGGGTGCCCAGCCACTGGTTGAGGTGGCCGCAGTCAGGGTGGCAGCAGCCCAGATGCCCCGCCCGCAGGGCCGACCAGCCGAGCCCGGCCAGCACGTCGGCGCGCAACTGATCCAACGTCCGCCCGTCACCCGGGGTCTGGAGGTGGCGGGCGGCGGCGTCGACGGCGGTGTACAGGGCGGCGGCGTCGGCGGCGGGCAGCCGGTTCGGCAGGCTGGCCATGCCGTCGGGTTCCGGGCCCGGCGGCGACAGGTACCGGCCGGCGGCGGCGCGCAGTTGGGTGGCGGTCTGCCGCGGCGCCTTCGCCAGCAGGCTCGCCTCGACCTGCCGGCGTAGGTCGGGGATGGCGGCCAGCGGGCGGGTCTGTTCGGCGATCACCCGGGCCCGGTAGCCGTCGATCCGCCCGGCGGCCAGCGCGGCCAGCGTGGCCGGCAGCGAGTCGACCAGCTCGCAGGCCACCGCCACCCGCTGGACGGCGGCCGACGGGGACAACCGCAGCTCGGCCGAGATGACCGACGCCGCGCCCCGCACGCCGTGGGCCGAGTCGCCGTGGCCGTGCTCGGCACAGCCGGCGAACATCGCCCGACCGGCAAGTTCCGCGATCGCCCGCAGTTGGGCCGCCTCGCCGTGGGCGGTCTGCCGGGCCCAGCCGGCGATCACATCCACCAGGGTGTGTTCGGTCAAGCCGGCCCGCTCACTGTCGAGCCGGTCGAGCAGCCCGGACAGCGCCGGCCCCGGCGGCAGGACGGGCAGCTCGGCCCGCAGCGGCCCGTACCCGGTGCGCCGCAGGTGCGCGGCCACATCGACCACACCGGCCGGTTGCCCGGCCGCCGAGGCGGCCACCGCGGCGGTGATCGCCCGGGCCGCCGCATCGCCACGCCGTGCGCGTCATCCGCAGATCCGAACATGTGTTCGACCCTACCGGCCCGGTCCGACAAACACCGGCGCACATCCACTGGGATGAGTCACATGGCGATTGCCGTCGCGATAGACGGTCAGACTGCGGCTTGGCTGTCCACGAAGATGCAGAACGGATGCCCGGCCGGGTCGGCATAGACCCGTAGCGGCTCCTCGGCGTCGTCGGAGCGGTCGAGGAGCAGTCGAGCGCCGAGGGCCAGAGCCCGCTCGTGCTGAACGTCGAGATCCGCTGTCGTGGGCACCGTCATGTCCAGGTGCAGTTGCTGAGGGATCGGGCCCTCCGGCCACGTCGCCTCCGGAAGCGCGGCCACATGCTGGAACGCCATACTGGCGTTTCCGGCGGTGTCGTCCCGCAGCACCAGCCAGTCCTGGCCCGCGGGATCCGGTTCGCCCGGAGCCGGCGGCTCGTCACCGGGCCGGTACCGAAGGCCCAACAGTCGGCGGTAGAACTCCGCCAGCACCCGTGCGTCGGTGCAGTCCAGGACCACCTGCCGTAGCTCTGGGAACCCTTGCTCCCTCTGCACGAAACCTCTCCTCCTCGAACCATGCCGATGGATTCTGATCCAAGCCGACATCCTGCAGAACGCCACAGACATCATGGGCACACGCCTGGGCCACCGGTAGGCCCGCCAGGACGGACCGCACATCACCGCCTTGGCTTCGCCCGTCACCAGCGGGCGCCGTACCGTAGTCCGGATGGGCGGAAACGGAACGAGCGCGCCGCGCAGCCTGGCCGACGACCTGCGCGCGCGGTCCGACGACGAGCTTGCGGCGCTGCTGCGAGCCCGCCCCGACCTGGTCACGCCGGTGCCGGTCGACATCGCCCAACTCGCGTCGCGCGCGACGACGAGAGCGTCGGTCGTGCGGGCTCTCGACCGGCTCGACCGCTTCGACCTTCAGGTCGTCGACGTGCTCGCCGTCCTCCCCGAGCCCACCACACCGACGGCCGTGCGAGCCGTGCTCGGGGTGACGGCAACCATCGCGAACAGAGCGATCGACAGACTGTGGACGAAGGCGCTGGTCTGGGGTGGCAAGCGGTCACCACGTCTCGTCCGTGCCGCATACGAGGCGCTCGGCCCATTCCCCGCCGGCCTGGGCCCACCGGCCCGCCAGGCCCTCATGGCGCACTCACCCGCGCGCCTGGCCCGCATCGCAGCCGACCTGGGGCTGCCCACCGCCGGCGATCCCGCCGCCGACGCAGATGCCATCGCGAAGGCGCTCACCGACGACCTCGACACCCTGCTGGCGGAACTCGGTACCGAGCCGGTGGCCGCGCTGCGCACCCTGGCCGACGGCCCGCCCACCGGCACGGTGAGCGATGCCCGTCGCGATGTCGACCGCACGTCCGCCCGCACCCCTGTCGAGCACCTGCTGGCGCTCGGTCTGCTCGTCCCCGTCGACGACGTCACCGTCGTCCTCCCGCGCGAGATCGGCCTGCACCTGCGAGGCGAGGTCATCCACCCGGCGATCACCACCGATCCACCCACCCCTGAGATCACGCACCAGCGAGACCCCCCGGCAGTCGACCGGACCGCAGGTGCAGGCGCGTTCGAGACCGTGCGCCGCATCGAGGCACTTCTCGACGCATGGGAGGACGAGCCTCCGACGGTCCTGCGCACTGGCGGCCTCGGCGTCCGCGATCTACGCCGCCTACCCCGGTTGCTCCATCTCGACGAGGCCGGGTCTGCGCTGCTCGCCGACCTCGCGTACGCCGCCGGCCTGGTGGCGCCGAGCAGCGACTTCGACGAGCTCTGGTTGCCGACGCCGGCCTCCGACGCATGGCGGCGGCTCGACCCGGCCCAGCAGTGGACCGCGTTGGCGACCACATGGTTGACCACCAGCCGGACCACGGGGCTGGTGGGTACGAGGGACGAGCGCGACCGGCCGGTCCCCCCGCTCGGTCGCGACCTCGACCGCCCACTGGCGCCGGAGATCCGCCGGATCGTGCTCGACGTCCTGGCTGACCTTCCCGCCGGTGCCGCCGCAGAACGCGATGGTGTCCTGCAGGCCGTCCGCTGGACCCGTCCGCGCCGCGGTGGACGGCTGCGCGACGACCTCGTCGGCTGGACGCTTCGGGAGGCTGAACTCCTCGGTATCACGGGTCACGGCGCACTGGCCGGCTACGTGCGGCCGCTGCTCGACGGACGCGCTGCCGAGCCTGCCGCGAAGGCCGCAGCGGAAGCCCTCGCCGCCGTCCTGCCCGAACCGCTCGACCACGTGCTGATCCAGGCCGACCTCACAGCCGTCGCGCCCGGCCCCCTCCGCGACGATCTGGCCCGCGAGCTCGCCCTGGTCTCCGACGTCGAGAGCAGAGGTGGCGCGACGGTCCACCGTTTCACCGCGGAGTCGGTCCGCCGTGCTCTCGACGGCGGACGCACGGCGGCCGACCTGCACGGGTTCCTCGCAGCCGTGTCACGGACGCCGGTGCCGCAGCCGCTGACCTACCTGGTCGATGACGTCGCCCGGCAGCACGGCACCCTGCGGGTCGGCGCGGCATCGGCGTTCGTCCGCTGTGACGACCAGGCCGTGCTGGCGCAGATCCTGGCCGACCCGCTCTCAGGTGCACTCGGCCTGCGGCGGCTCGCGCCCACGGTGCTGGCGTCCGAACTCGACGCCGGCGCGCTCCTCGAGCGGCTGCGCAGCATGGGCCTCCGGCCGTCGGCAGAGGCGGCGGACGGTTCGGTGGTCATAGCCCGGGCCCATGCTCGCCGCGCCCCCGCCCGCCCCGCGCCGGAGCCGTTGCTGGCCGAGCGCCCCCCGCCGTCCGACTCGCTGCTCGCAGCCGCGGTCCGCGCCCTCAGGGCCGGCGACCGCAGCGCCGCCGGGCGACCGCAGGCCGCCGCTCCAGGCCGGCTGGGCCGCAGCGTGTCCGCACAGACCCTCGCCGACCTGCGCCGCGCGCTCGACGACGGCGCCACCGTGTGGATCGGCTACGTCGACCACCACGGCGCCACCAGCGAACGCGTCGTCGATCCGGTTCGCCTCGAAGGCGGCTGGCTCGCGGCGTACGACCACCGCTCGGGGGAGGTGCGCTCGTTCGCCGTCCACCGCATCAGCGGGGTGGCGCCGGTCGACGCCGCGTGAACCCGTACCAGCGCGGCGCAGCCGGGAAGCACATTCACATGCCCGTCTGTTGGACAATGGCAGACCCGCTATCCCGAAGGATTGCCCGTGACCGACGGACCCTTGATCGTCCAGAGCGACAAGACCCTGCTCCTCGAGGTCGACCACGACCAGGCCGACGCCTGCCGCCGCGCCATCGCCCCGTTCGCCGAGCTCGAACGCGCGCCGGAGCACGTCCACACCTACCGCCTGACGCCGCTGGGCCTCTGGAACGCCCGTGCCGCCGGCCATGACGCCGAGCAGGTCGTCGACACGCTGTTGAGCCACTCGCGTTATCCCGTCCCGCACGCGCTGCTCGTCGACGTCGCGGAGACGATGGCACGCTACGGGCGCCTGCGTCTGGAGTCCGATCCGGTTCACGGACTCGTGCTGCACAGCACCGACCGGCCGGTGCTGGAGGAGGTCCTCCGCTCCAAGCGGGTGCGGCCCCTCGTCGGCGCGCGGCTCGACGGCGACGCCGTCGTCGTCCATCCCAGTGAGCGCGGCAATCTCAAGCAGGCCCTGGTCAAGCTCGGCTGGCCGGCAGAGGATCTCGCCGGGTACGTCGACGGCGAGGCGCACCCGATCGCCCTGGTCGAGGACGGCTGGAAGCTCCGCCCGTACCAGCGCGAGGCCGCGGAGGGCTTCTGGCACGGGGGTTCCGGTGTGGTGGTGCTGCCGTGCGGTGCCGGCAAGACGCTGGTCGGCGCGGCCGCCATGGCCCGGGCCGGCGCCACGACCCTGGTCCTGGTGACCAACACCGTCGCCGCCCGGCAATGGCGCGACGAGCTCGTGCGCCGCACCAGCCTCACCGAGGACGAGATCGGCGAGTACTCCGGCGCCAAGAAGGAGATCCGGCCGGTCACCGTCGCCACCTACCAGGTCATGACGACGCGACGTCACGGCGTCTATACACATCTGGAGCTGCTCGACGCCCACGACTGGGGCCTGATCGTCTACGACGAGGTGCACCTGCTGCCCGCTCCGATCTTCCGCATGACGGCCGACCTGCAGGCCCGCAGGCGCCTCGGCCTCACGGCGACGCTGATCCGCGAGGACGGCCGCGAGGACGACGTCTTCACGCTGATCGGTCCGAAGCGCTACGACGCGCCCTGGAGGGAGATCGAGAACCAGGGATGGATCGCTCCGGCCGACTGCGTCGAGGTACGGGTCACGCTCACCGAGGGCGAACGGCTGGCGTACGCGACCGCCGAGCCCGACGACCGTTACCGGCTCTGCTCGACCACCGACACCAAGACCCGCGTCGTCGAGCAGCTCGTCGCCCGGCACGCCGGCGCCCAGACACTGGTCATCGGTCAGTACATCGACCAGCTCGACGACCTCGCCGAACGCCTCGACGCGCCGGTCGTCAAGGGCGAGACCACGGTCCGCGAGCGGCAGCGGCTGTACGAGGCGTTCCGCGCCGGCGAGGTGCCGACGCTGGTCGTCAGCAAGGTCGCGAACTTCTCCATCGACCTGCCCGAGGCGAGCGTGGCGATCCAGGTATCCGGCACCTTCGGGTCCCGCCAGGAGGAGGCGCAGCGGCTCGGCCGCATCCTGCGGCCGAAGTCGGACGGCCGGACCGCCCGTTTCTACTCGGTGGTGGCGCGGGACACCGTGGACCAGGACTTCGCCCAGCACCGGCAGCGCTTCCTCGCCGAGCAGGGTTACGCGTACCGGATAGTCGACGCCGAGGACGTCCTGCACGGTGACCTTTGACGGCGACGCGGCCCTCACGGCCGAGCGCGACTACCTGCGCCGCGCTCGCGACGACCTACGCCGGATGCGCGAACACACGTTGTCGCTCACCGCCCAGGGCGGGGACCCGGTCTCCGAGGGCTATCTGCAGGCGGCGCTGGACCGGCGTGCCCGGGCGCTGGTCGACGACCCGTCCGTTCCGTTGTTCTTCGGCCGCATCGACCTCGGGGAGCAGGAGCCGGAGTCGTTGCACATCGGGCGTCGGCACGTCATGGACGGCGCCGGCGACCCGGTCGTCGTCGACTGGCGGGCGGACGTCTCGCGTGCCTTCTACCGGGCCACGCGCCGCGACCCGCAGGGGGTCACGCTGCGCCGCCGTTTCGGGTTCGCCCGCGGCGAGATCACCTCCTACGAGGACGAGCACCTCCGCGACGCCGCGGAGGCCGACATCACCAGCCGCATCCTCACCGAGGAGATCGAGCGGCCCCGCGTGGGTCCGATGCGCGACATCGTCGCCACCATCCAGCCGGACCAGGACGAGGTGGTCCGCGCCGACCTCGACCGCACGGTGTGCGTCCAGGGCGCGCCTGGGACCGGCAAGACGGCGGTCGGGCTGCACCGGGCCGCCTATCTGCTGCACGCATACCGCCGCCGACTGGCCCGCAGCGGCGTGCTCGTCGTAGGCCCCAACCGCGCCTTCCTGCACTACATCGGGCAGGTGCTCCCAGCGCTCGGCGAGGTGGACGTCCGCCAGGTCACCGTCGCCGAACTCGTCGAGAGCGTGCCCGTCCGGCGTCTCGATCCACCCGAAGTCGCCGCCCTGAAGGGCGACGCCCGTCTGGCCGAGGTAGTGCGCCGGGCGGTGTGGGGTCATCTCCGCGAGACATCCGAGCCACTGGTCGTGCCCCGCGGCACCCGGCGATGGCGGATTCCGGCCCACGACCTGGCCGAAGCTGTCGAGGCGATGCGGGCGCGCGGCGACACCTACGGCGTCGGCCGGTCACTGCTGCCACAGCGCCTCGCGCACCTCGTGCTGCTGCGGATGGAGGACGCCGGCGTGATCACCGACGACCGGATCCAGGACGCGGTCGCCCGGTCCAGGCCGGTGCGGGATCACGTCGAGACGGTCTGGCCCGCGGTCGACCCGGTCCGGTTGATCATGCGTCTGCTCGGTGAGCCCGAGTACCTCGACGAGGTGGCCGGAGACCTGCTGGAACCCTCGGAACGACGCCTGCTGCGGTGGGACCCGCCGGCGCGCGGTCCGCGGACCGCACCGTGGTCGCACGCCGACACCGTCCTGGTCGACGAGGCCCGCGGCGTCGTCGAGCGCACGGAGACGGTCGGGCACGTCGTGCTCGACGAGGCCCAGGACCTCTCGCCGATGGAACTCCGAGCAGTCGGCCGGCGCGCGGCGACCGGTTCCGCGACGGTACTCGGGGACATCGCGCAGGGGACCACGCCGTGGGCTACCGCGTCGTGGACGGAGGCGCTCCGCCATCTCGGCACCCAGGACGCCCACGTCGAGGTCCTGCGTAAGGGTTACCGCGTTCCGGCCGCGGTCGTGGCGCTGGCGGCGCGGCTGCTGCCCTCGATCGCCCCGTCGGTGGCACCGCCCGAGCCGGTCCGTACGAATCCGGGACGGCTCGACGTCGTCCGCGTCGACGACGGGCCCGGAATCGCCGCTGCCGTCGTCCGGGTCGTCGCGGACGTGTCCACGCGTGAGGGGTCGATCGGGATCATCGCCGCCGACGCGGTCGTCGGCAGTCTCCGGCGGGCCTTCGTCCAGGCCGGGCTGACCACCGGGGCGCCGGACGACGAGGACGACCCGCGGCTGATGCTCGTGCCGGCGACACTGTCGAAGGGGCTCGAGTTCGACCACGTCGTCGTCGTCGAACCTGCGCAGATCGTCGTGGCCGAACCGCGCGGACTGCGTCGCCTGTACGTGGCGCTCACCCGCGCGGTCTCGTCGCTGACGATCGTGCACGCCGAGCCGCTGCCGGCAGTCCTGACAGACTCGGGGGTGTGACGCTCAGCCCCACCGAACGCCGGGTCGTCGAGGCCGTCGACGCCGACGCGATCGTGGCCGACCTCGCCACGATGGTCGCGATTCCCAGCATCGGTGGCTCTCCGGGCGAGGTGGCGGTCCAACGATGGTGCGGCGACCTCCTGGCGGCGCTCGGCGCCGAGGTCGACCTCTGGACCCTCGATCTTCCGGCACTGCGCGAGTCGCCCGGCTATCCCGGTGAGGAGGTCGTCCGGAACGAGGCCATCGGCTGCGTCGGCACGCTCGGTGCGTCAGCGCCCGCCCTGATCCTCGCCGGGCACACCGACGTCGTGCCTCCGGGCGACCTGGGTGCGTGGACGTCCGATCCCTGGCGCCTGCGCGGCGCCGGTGGCCTGCTCTACGGCCGCGGCACGTGTGACATGAAGGGCGGGTTGGCTGCCGTCCTGGGTGCGATCTCCGCGCTGCGCGCGACCGGGGTCCGGCTGCGGCGATCCGTCGCCGTTCACTGCGTCGTCGGCGAGGAGGACGGCGGGATCGGGGCCCACGCCACCCTCCGGCGCGGCCACGGAGGCGATGCGTGCGTCATCGCAGAGCCGTCGAGTGCGACGGTCGTGACGGCGAACGCCGGTTCGCTGACCTTCCGCCTCGAGGTTCCCGGGCAGGCGGCCCATGGCTCGGCGCGCACCGAAGGCGTCTCGGCCCTCGAGGCGGCGACCCCGGTCCTGGCGGCACTCCGAGAGCTCGAGCGCCGGCGCAATCGCGACGTGGATCCCTCCCTGGCCCACCTCGGCATCGCCTACCCGCTGTCGATCGGTGTCGTCCGGGCCGGCGACTGGGCCAGCACGGTACCCGACCTGCTGGTGGCCGAGGGGCGGTACGGCGTGCGGATCGGCGAGCCGGTCGAGCGGGCGCGGGCGGAGTTCGAGTCCACCGTGGCGGCCGCGTGCGAGGGCGACCCTTGGCTGTCGGCGCATCCTGCGCGGGTGAGCTGGCCGGGCGGGGTGTTCGCATCGGGCAAGCTCCCCGACGGACACGGCCTGCTCGACGACGTCCGGTCCGCCTGTACGGACGCTGCCCGGTGGACGCCCGAGGCAAAGGGCGCACCGAGCGGCTCGGACCTACGGCTCTACGCCGCCGCCGGCATCCCGACGCTCCTCCTCGGCCCGGGCGACCTCGCGGTCGCCCACGCGGCCGACGAACACGTCGCCTCGGCCGACCTCGTCGCCTGCGCCCGGGCCTATGCGCTGCTCGTGCTGCGTTCCTGCGGGTGACGCGCACCGTCGGGGCCGCGCTGCGGGCGGTCCGGGGCCGGATCGGCCGTCCTGGCGCCCGCGACGGCCAACCGCCGCGCCGACGCCGCGGCGAGCGCGACGGCAAGGGCGCCGGCCGTCACCGCGACCGCGAACGCCGGAGTATGACCGCCGGCGTCGGCCAACCGACCGGCGATACCCGAGCCGAGGGCATAGCCGATGCCGGTGGCTCCGGCGAGAAGCGTCATCGCCGCACCGAGCCGCCGCAGCGAGACGATCCGCTCGGCGACCATGAACACGCTGATCATGTACGGCGCGACCGCGAACCCCAGGGCGGTGACGGCCGGAACGAGCATCCCGAGCGAGTCGACGAGCAGCAGCGGTGACGAGAGCACCAGCAGTCCGGCGGCGAAGACGAGGATTCGCCGCTCGTAGCCGAACCGCGCCGGGAGCGCCGTGCACGCCAGTCCCGCGACGACGCTGCCGATCCCGAGCAGCGCGTGCAGGAGGCCGGCCAGCCCGGGCCTGCCATCGGTCGTCGCCAGCACCGTCGTTCCGGTCTGCACCGCACCGAACACGACTCCGATGAGCACCTGCGCACCGGCCAGGCCGGCCATGACGGGTGTCATCAGCCGGTCACGGCGACCGGTGGCCGCCGGTCGTTCCCGGTGGGTCGCCTCAGCGGTCGGATGCAGTGCGAACCAGCACCCGAACACGGCGAGCAGCCCGGCAGCGGCGAGCAGGGCGCCGCCGGCATCGACCACGACGGCCAGCGCCCCCACCAGTGCCGGACCGAGGACGAACGATGCCTCGTCCGCGGCGCCCTCGTAGGAGAACGCGGCATCTACGAGGCGGGGCTGCACGCTTCCGGCTTCCCGTGTGATCGGCCGCCATCGGACGCGGGCCAGCGAGCCGACCTGCGGCATCGACAGTCCCGCAGCCGCGGCCACGGCCACGATGACGGGCAGGTCCGCTGCAGAGGACACCAGGACGACGAGCGCGACCAGGGCGGCGGACGATGTGAGCGCCTGGACCATCACCACGGGTCGCTGCCCGACGCGGTCCGCAATGCTGCCCGCGACCGGAGCGCCGACGGCGTTCGCGACGGCGAGCGCACCGGCCGCCAACCCGCCGGCCGCGTACCTTCCGGTGGCGGTGGAGACGAGCAGAAGCGTGCCGAGCTGGCTCATGGCGAGCGGCAGCCGGCCGAGGAAGGCGACGACGACGTAGCCGGGCCCGGTCAGGGCGAGCAACCGTCGGTAGGAGGTGATGGGCGACACAGGTGCTCCGGAACGACGAACCGCGGCGCGTCTCCCCACCACCAGACGCGCACGGGAACCCTGTGCTGCGTCCATGATAGCGGGATGGAGGACCTGATCGCACGGTGGCGACGCCTCTCGATCGACGACGAAACCGGCCGCGATCTGCTCCGACGCTGGTCGGAGCCGCACCGCCGCTACCACGACGTGAGGCACCTCACAGCGGTCCTCGACAGCGTGGACGAGCTGGCCGGCGAAGCCGACGACGCCGACGCCGTGAGATTGGCCGCCTGGTTCCACGACGCCGTGTACACCGGCCGGCCGGGCGCCGACGAGTGGGACAGCGCCGTGCTCGCCGACTCGGTGCTCCGTGCCGCGGGACTCCATGACGCCCTGGTGTCCGAGGTGGCGCGGCTCGTCGCGCTCACGGACGGACACGACCCTGCACCCGGTGACCGCAACGGTGGCGTGCTGTGCGACGCCGATCTGGCCGTTCTCGGTGGTGACCCGGTCGCGTACGCGGGGTACGCCGCCGCGGTGCGGGAGGAGTATGCGCGGGTCCCGGAGGAGGAGTTTCGGCGTGGGCGGGCGGCGGTTCTCGAAGCGCTGCTGGCCCGAAACCCGCTCTTCTCGACCACGACGGCACGCGACCGCTGGGAGGACAGGGCCCGGCGCAACGTCGAGACCGAGCTCATCCTGCTGCGGGGTGGCGCTTCCGCCTCCTGAGGCCCGAGGCCTCCAGCCGCCGTACGACCTCGCGGCTGCTGACCGGCACCGCCCCGGCTGCCACGACGCGCTGGAACATCTCCGCGGGGACGTCATAGTGGTCGCGCTCGAACCCCCGGGCGGGGATGCCGACGGCCGCCGCGAACGCGTGCAGTTCGGTATAGGAGGCGTCGGACACCAGGTGCGACCACAGTCGCCCGTGCCCCGGCCACATCGGCGGGTCGACGTAGATCACGTCGGCCGGATCACAGTGCGGCGGCGACGGCGTCGTCGACCAGGATGCGCCACGACCGGACCATGGACGCGTCGACGTACGCCTTCCACGAGCCGCCGGGACGCACCCGGGACCCGACGTGGAACTTGCGGACTCCGGCCCGGGCCAGCCAGGGCACGTGGTCCGGCTGGAGCCCTCCGCCGGCCATGATCAACCCGGCAGCTACGGGATCGTCGGCCGCCCGGCGGCACAGTTCGTCGAGCCCTGCCGGCACGCCACGGGCCGAGCCGGCCGTCAGCACGGTGTCCAGCCGCGGCATCATCCGCAGCCGCTCCCAGGCACGGTTGTAGTCGAGCGCATTGTCGACGGCGCGGTGGAAAGTCCACGGCAGGCTGCCGAACTCATCGGCGAGTGCGAGGGTCGCGTCGACGTCGATCTCGACCGTGGGGCCGAGAAATCCGAGCACGAAGCCGTCGGCGCCGGCCTCGGCCAGCTGGTGGGCAGCGCCCTGCAGGCGGGTGAGTTCCGAGCCACTGGTCGAGAACCCGTCGTTGGCGCGCAGCATGACCCGCAACGGAAGGTCGCACTCCCGTTTGAGGTCGCGCACCGTCTCGACCGTGGGCGTCAGACCGTCGGAGTCCATGTCGGCGACCACCTCGAGCCGGTCCGCCCCGCCGTCCTGCGCTCCGGTGGCGTCGCCTCCCCCCAGCGCGATGATCTCGAGCAACGGCCGCACCGGAGCCCTCCTCTCGACAGCGCCAGTCTGTCAGCACCTGGGCGTGCCACGGCGTCGGCGCGGCTGGCACCATCGGACGATGAGCGCCGACCCGTTGCTCGAGGCCCGCGCCCGGGTGCTCCACGACCTCGGCGCACGTGGCCTCGACTCGGCCGAGGCGGTCGACGTGCTGGAGGACGTCGTCACCGAGCGGCGCTGGTGGGTCGGCGAGTGGCCCGACGGAGCCTCCTACGTGGCCGGACAGGTGGCGCAGGACGTCCAGGACCGCCTGCTCGACGGGCAGATCGGCCGGTGGCCGCGGTGCACCGTGTGCGACGACACCGACCTCCACGAGCTGCACATCGAGCCCGCGCTCGGCCAGGATCCGCGCTGGCTGTGCGACAAGTCCGGGATCGTCGTGGCCGCCCTCGGCGAGTTGTGACGCGGCGGGGTCGCATCGCCGGCGACCTCCGAGTGCCGACCCACCCATCTTGTTCCTCCGCCTTTGCATTGCGCACCCTGGCGCAATGCAATCGGGACTCTGCATTGCGCACACCGACGCAACAGCCACCAAGGGCTTGCATTGCACACCGGGACGCAGCGGGCACACCGACTCAGACGAGCCGGGTTGCTCGTGGTGTGCCGCTGCGTATGAGTGCGCAATGCAAAGCGCGACGAAGGCCATCCCTCAAGCGACGAGAGGGCTGCGTAGACGGACGTCGCGGCCGTCGGCACGGGGAACATGAAGGGGCGGCGCCCCGGTCGTTGCCGGAACGCCGCCCCTCGTGTCGCAGGGTGCGGGCTGGACTCAGAAGTCCATGCCGCCCATGTCGCCGCCGCCCGGGCCGGCAGGAACCTTCTCCTTCTCGGGCTTGTCGGCGATCACGGCCTCGGTGGTGAGGAACAGCCCGGCGATCGACGCGGCGTTCTGCAGCGCCGACCGGGTGACCTTGGCCGGGTCGATGATTCCGGCCTTGATCATGTCGGTGTACTCGCCGGTGTTGGCGTCGAGACCGTAACCGGCCTCGAGCCCGCGCACCCGCTCGACCACGACGCCGCCCTCGAGGCCGGCGTTGATCGCGATCTGCCGGACCGGCGCCTCGACCGCGACCTTGACGATGTTGGCGCCAGTGGCCTCGTCGCCGTCGAGCTCGAGCTTCTCGAACGCCTTCTGGGCCGCCTGGATGAGAGCGACGCCACCACCGGCGACGATGCCCTCCTCGACGGCGGCCTTCGCGTTGCGCACCGCGTCCTCGATGCGGTGCTTCCGCTCCTTGAGCTCGACCTCGGTGGCCGCCCCTGCCTTGATGACGGCCACGCCGCCGGCGAGCTTGGCCAGACGCTCCTGGAGCTTCTCGCGGTCGTAGTCACTGTCGGAGTTGTCGATCTCGGTGCGGATCTGACTGACCCGGCCGGCGATCTGGTCGGCGTCACCGGCGCCCTCGACGATGGTCGTCTCGTCCTTGGTGACGACGATCTTGCGGGCCCGGCCGAGCAGGTCGAGCGTCGCGTTCTCCAGCTTCAGACCGACGGTCTCGCTGATGACCTGGCCACCGGTGAGGATCGCGATGTCCTGCAGCATGGCCTTGCGACGGTCGCCGAAGCCCGGCGCCTTCACCGCGACGGACTTGAACGTCCCGCGGATCTTGTTGACCACCAGGGTCGCCAGGGCCTCACCCTCGACGTCCTCGGCGATGATCAGCAGCGGCTTGCCGGCCTGCATGACCTTCTCCAGCAGCGGAAGGAGGTCCTTGACGCTGGAGATCTTCGACTCGACCAGCAGGACGTGGGCATCCTCGAGGACGGCCTCCTGGCGCTCCGCGTCGGTGACGAAGTAGCCGGAGATGTACCCCTTGTCGAAGCGCATACCCTCGGTGAGCTCGAGCTCGAGCCCGAAGGTGTTGCTCTCCTCGACGGCGATGACACCTTCCTTGCCGACCTTGTCCATGGCCTCGGCGATGAGCTCGCCGATCTGCGTGTCGGCAGCGGAGATCGACGCGGTCGCGGCGATCTGCTCCTTGGTCTCGACATCCTTGGCCGAGAGGAGCAGCTGCTCCGCGACGGCCTCGACGGCCTTCTCGATACCGCGCTTGAGCGCCATCGGGCTGGCACCGGCCGCCACGTTGCGCAGGCCCTCGCGGACGAGCGCCTGGGCGAGCACGGTGGCCGTGGTGGTGCCGTCGCCGGCGACGTCGTCGGTCTTCTTCGCGACCTCCTTGACGAGCTCGGCCCCGATCTTCTCCCACGGGTCCTCGAGCTCGATCTCCTTGGCGATGGAGACACCGTCGTTGGTGATGGTCGGCGCGCCCCACTTCTTCTCGAGGACGACGTTGCGACCCTTGGGTCCGAGCGTGACCCGTACCGCGTCGGCAAGCTGGTTCATGCCGCGCTCGAGGCCACGCCTCGCCTCCTCGTCGAAGGCAATGATCTTGGGCATGGGTTTCCTGGTCCTCCCGGGTAGCGGGTGGAAGATCCGGCTCGACGCCCGCGACGGACGGCAACGGCGGCCCGGCTCCTGTCGCCGGGACACCGGGACCTCGTCGACCCGGTACCTATCGTTGTCACTCTCATCTGCAGAGTGCTAATCCGTGTTTAGCACTCGGCACCGGAGAGTGCAAGCCGGGGGCCGCCGCACCGCACCCCGGTAGCACTGGGGGTCACCCCCGTCGCGCCGTTACCCTTGGCGGTCGTGAGCACAGCCGGAGCCGAGACCCGGGCCCCGCTTCGGCTGTCCCGGCGAGGCCGGGCATGGCGGGTGGGCATGGCACTGGCCGGCATCGCCGCCCTCGTGCACGGGACGCTCGCCGACAGCGACGACTACTTCCCGTTCGGGTCGATGGCCCAGTACGCCAGCGCTCACGACCTCGACAGCCAGGTCCGCTCGGTGTACATGCTCGCCGACACCGAGGGCGGCCTCGAACGCGTGCCCGTCGCGCTGCACGCGACCGGCACCGGTATCGGCCGCGCCGAGGTCGAGGGTCAACTCGGCCGGATCCTCGCCGACCCGTCGCTGATGCAGGCCATCGCCGACGCCTACCGCGCCCTGCACCCCGATCGGGACCAGTACACGACCCTCTACCTGATGCGTGACACCTACCAACTGCGCGACGGATACCAGGCCGGACGGCCCGCGACCGAGCTGTTGGCCGAATGGGACGTCCGGTGAGCCGGGCCGTTCAGCGCGTCGCAGGTTGGTGGACGACACCGGTCCCGCTGGCCCGTGCGGCCGTCTTCCGGACGATCGTCTACCTGTTCCTGCTCTACGACATCTTCGTCCTCGTCAACGACGTCGTGCCGCACGGCTATGCACCCGAGCTGTACCAGCCGCTGTTCATCGGGCGGCTGCTCCCGCTGCCGCCGCCGTCCCCCGCGCTGGTGCACGGCCTGCAGATCGTGTTGGTCGTGGGTGCGCTGGTCGCCGCAACCGGACGCCTGCCTCGGCTGGCCGGGTGGGTCGTCGCCGTCTGCTATCTCGAGTGGCTGATCATCGGCATGTCGTTCGGCAAGGTCGACCACGACCACCTGGCCCTGCTGGTGGCGCTGTGGGTCCTGCCGACGATCGGGAAGGCCAGGTTCACCGACTCCACCCAGAGCGAAGCCGCCGGCTGGGCGTTCCGGTGCGTCCAGGTCGCGACCGTGGCCACCTACGTGGGCTCGGCGTTCGTCAAGTGGGTGCGCAACGGGGGACCGTTCACCTGGGGCGGTGGTGCCGTCTTCACCTGGGCGATCATCAGGCGCGGCACCGACCTGGTCACGTGGGTGCTCGACTACCCGTGGCTGCTGCGGATCGGCCAGTCGGTGTTGCTCATCGCCGAGTTTCTCTCGCCGGTCGTGCTGTTCCTACGGGGGAGGCCTTTGCTCCTCGCCGTCGGGTTCTTCGTGAGCTTCCACCTCGTGACCTACCTCAGCCTCGGCATCCACTTCCTGCCCACCGTGATCTGCTGGCTGGCCTTCTTCCCGCTGGAGCGCATCGTCCCCGTGATCGGCCGGCTACTGCCCCGACGGGCGCGAACCGCTCCGCTCGAGACGACGCCGTGATCAGCGCGGATGGGTGACACGTCACGCGAGCAGCCCGCGACGAAGCCGGACGGTCACGATCCGCCAGCGGCCACATGCAGCCGCCGAGCATCCCGGCGACCATGCCGACCGTAGGGCCGATCGACGAGGCCTGTTCCGGCGTCCGGAACACAGAGCCGCTGAGCATCCCCGCGCCGGTCCCGCCGAGCGCCCACAGGGCCACGAGTGCCCCGGCCGCGATCGGGTTGCCCCAGTCGACCCCGAACAGGAGGGCACCGACACCGACGATGAGCAACGACTGCAGCAGCGTCAGGGCGAGATATGTGGTCGTCTCGCCCTGGACGATCGCACGGGCAGTGACGGGCCGGCCAGCATGCGGTCGTAGATGCCCAACGTGCGGGACTGAATCATCGCAGCGCCGCCCGCCATCGCGTTGATGAAGACGAACAGCACGAGCATCGTCGGCGCGCTGTAGCTGAAGCCCTCGGGTAGGGAGTCGCTCTCGGCGTCGACCACATCGAGCTCGATGTTGACGGGCGTGGAACCTGCGGCTACCCCGGCCACCAACTCGAGGTTGCCGTCGAAGGTCCCGCCGGCCTGCTCGGTCGCGAAGACTGCAGCGTGGATGCGGGCCGCCTGGTCGTTCACGACGGCCGATACCGCTGACAACGCGGCCTGCTGGTCCGTATTCGCCCGGTCGGCGTAGACCGTAACCGCCACGTCGGTGCCGTCGCGCAACGCGGTCCTGCGCCGCCGCATACCGGCGAAGGTCCCGGCTCCGGGAGCCCCGCGCCACAACCTCGGGCCCGCTGGGCCCACGAGCTCATGAATCGGGACCCAGGCGGGGCAGCTGACGCAGGCCGAAGCGGTCGCGCAACGCCCGGCGTGCGGCGTGCAGCCCGGCCATGCCGTGCACCCCCGGACCAGGCGGCGTCGAGGCCGAGCACAGGTAGACCCCGGGCAGAGGCGTCGCGTACGGGTCCCAGCGCGCCGCCGGGCGGGCGAGCATCCGCCAGAGCGTGACCGCACCGGCGGCGATGTCCCCGTCGACGTAGTTGGCGTTGTGCCGAGGCAACAGCGCCGCAGGAATCACGTGACGGGCGACGACGAGGTCACCGAACCCGGGTGCGAAACGCTCGATCTGTGCCTGCACGGAGGCACCGATGTCGACCGTCGATCCGGCCGGGACGTGCGCGTAGGTCCACAGCGGACGAATGCCGGCGACCACCCGTGAGAGATCGAGGATCGCCGGGTCGGAAGCGAGGATCATCGGCCGCTCCGCATGCCGGCCGGCGGCCACCGCGTTCTCGGCCTCGACCATCTGTGCCCGCGAGCCGCCGACGTGGACGGTGCCTGCCCGGCCGACCTCGGCGTGCTCCCACGGCACCGGGCCGGAGAGGGCGAAGTCGACCTTGGTCACGGCGTTTCCGTACGGGAATCGCGACAAAGCGCTCGCGTACCGGGTCGGCAGCCGGTTGCCGGCGATCCGCAGCAGCGCCCGCGGCGTGACGTCGAGCAGGTGGGCGCGCGCGGGGGGCAACTGGGCCAGGTCGGACACCTCGACCCCGGTCGTCACCGTGCCACCGTGCCCGGTCAGATCCGAGACCAACGCGTCGGTGATCGCCTGGCTGCCGCCGACCGGCAGCGGCCATCCGGGTGCGTGCGCCAGCGAGGCCAGCAGCGTCGCGGTACCGGCGGGCGCGAGGCGCGGCAGCGGCGAGATCGCGTGCGCGGCCACCCCGGTGAGCATCGCCGGCGCGATGTCGGTCCGCCAGCGGAGGTTCCACAGCGGCGATCCCTGCTCGAGCATGGCGCGTCCGAACCGCAGTGCCGTGACCGGGGCGGTGGGGATGCTGCGACGGTCGGACATCGCGATGTCGACGATCCCCTCGGCGTGCTCGACGAGCGGTCGCATCAGGCGCAACCACGCGCGCCCGTCGGAGCCGAGGGCCGCCGCCGTCCGCTCCAGGTCACGGTACGCGAGGCCGGCGCGGCCGCCGTCCAGCGGATGTGCGTACGACACCTCCGGGTACCGGAGCTCGACGCGTGACGACAGGTCGAAGGCCCGGAAGAACGGTGACATGGCCGCCATCGGATGGACCGCCGAGCACAGGTCGTGCACGAGCCCGGGCGCCGTGCCGAGGCCGAGCGTCCTGGCGCCGCCGCCGATCGAGTCCTGGGCCTCGAAGACGCGGACCTCCAGTCCGGCCCGAGCCATGACGACGGCTGCGGCCAGCCCGTTCGGTCCCGAGCCCACGACGACGACGTCGCAGCGATCGTTCACGTCACCTCCACTGCCGGCTTCCACTGTCGTGCCCCGAAGATCGCGTCGCTGAGATCGCGATCGGTGCGCCACCGATCGACTAGTCCTGCTCTCCGATCTGACTGTCGAGCGCCTGGGACAGTTCGCCGGCGAGCGCACCGAGGTCCTCGCCCCTGTAGACGCCGGCAAGTTCGTCGAGTAACCGGGCCACGACGTGGGCCTGCGCGCGCGTCAGCACGGGAGGTGAGACCGTCTCCTGCGAACCTTCGACGAGCCGTGCCCGCAGGTGCGCGACGTAGTCGTCGCGGTTCACCGGATTGCCGGCCCGGTCCCGCACGGCCGCACTCGGCCGGGGCGCAACCGTGCCGGGTGCTGGTGGGGTGCTGAACTCGGCGTGCTCGGGGCAGTAGTCCGTTCCGCGGACCGGGTCGTACGTCCAGCCGACCGCATGATCACGAGCCCAGGATCCGGCATCGGCGTCGCTGCGCCACCGCTCCGCCGCCGTTGGCTCCACCTGAACGGGGCACCCGGCGACGTCGCAGCTGAGCACGATCCGCCGCAGCGTTGCCCCTCCGCCGGACAGATGGATGCTCACCGCTGCAGCTCTCTGCTTGCCGTTCCGCACGTGGCAGCTGAGGGTGTTCGCGAAGGGACGTCGTTGATTCGGATCTCGCTCACGATCGGGACGTTACGCCGCCGGGAGGACTTGATGGGACACGTGTCGGACCGTGGTACCATGATCTCGGTTGCATGAGCAGTTCTTGGCACGTTTCGAACGCCCGCGGATTGTTATTCCCGCCGGGCGTTTCTTCATTGCGTAGACCACGAGCACCCGTGTCCGGATGTGGGACGACGGCGGCAGCCCAGGGATCGGCAATCACGCCGGCCCTGTACCCGTACCACAGAAGGAGCAAGACATGACCCAGGGCACTGTGAAGTGGTTCAACGGCGAGAAGGGCTTCGGCTTCATCGCCCAGGACGGCGGCGGCGCCGACGTGTTCGTGCACTACTCGGCCATCGCGGCTGACGGCTACCGCTCGCTGGACGAGAACCAGCGCGTGGAGTTCGACGTCACTCAGGGCCAGAAGGGCCCGCAGGCAGAGAACGTACGACCCATCTGAGCTGACGCCTCCGGTTGAACACAGAGGGACCCCACCTTCGTCGGTGGGGTCCCTCTGCCGTGCGTGCGGCCTCTAGTGTGAGCGACCATGGCTGGAGTTGTCTTGCGCGTCCGGCTCATCAGTGGTGACCACATCGACGTCGCCTATGACGAGCCCGACACGGTCAGCACTGACGAGGTCATCGACCATGCCATCGCCATCCTGGCGGAGGATTCCGGCATGCTTCGCACCAGGCACGGTGGTCGCCTCGTCGCGCTGTACGGCCGGGGCGTTGCCGCCGTCGAAGTAGCGCCACAGGGCCCCATTCTGTGACCTGGGCCCGCGTCTGACCCTAGGCATGGCAGACCGCTTCGACGTTGTTGCCGTCGAGGTCACGCAGAAAGACCGCGTAGTAGGTCGGGTGGTACTCCGGCCACAGCCGGGGCAGGTGCAGGATCTCCGCATGTGCGGCGATGGCAGCGGCATGAACACGGTCGACCGACGGGCGGTCCGCAGCGGTGAATGCCACGTGCACCTCGTCGAGAGGGGCACCGGTCGCCGTGCCCAACCAGAAGTGCGGGAAGCCGTCCGGTCCCGACAACCCGACCACCGGTAGCCCGTCGCGTTCGTAGCGCAGTGCCTCACGCAGGCCCAGCGCAGCGAAGACGTCGAGGTAGAAGCGGGCGGACGCTTCTACGTCCCGCACCGGTATCGACACGTGGTCGAGCACACACCTGAAGCTAGCGGGTGTCAGCGCGTGACGCTGGGACCGGAGCACCGGCCCGTGGATCCCGATACCGCGAGTATCACGCTGTCCCGCTGGTGGAATGCCTCGCCGCCCATTGCTCGCCGAGGTTGCGACAGATTTCGGCCGCTGCCTCGACAAAGGGCAGAAGGGCCACCGGCGGCCTGCGCTCGGGATGCCATGCGATCCCGAGCCGACGGGGCGGAGGCGCGGGTCGGATCGGCACAACGGCCACGCTGTGGTCGTTCTCGTCCACGGTGAGCAACGGCAGCACGGCGTAGGCCAGCCCTGAGCCGATCAAGCCCTGGATGGTCGGGTTGTCGTCGGAACGGAAGACGTAGGTCGGCAGGACTGCCGCCTGGCGGAAGGCGTCGTCGATGATCTGCCGGCATCCGGGGTTGCGGGTGCCGATCATCGGAAGGTGTGCGATGTCGTCGATGCCGGCCGCACGCCATCCCGCCTCGGGAGCACCCGCGGGTGCCACGAGCACCATCGGGTCATCGAGTAGCCGGCGAACCTGCAGCGGCCCCGTCTCGTACGGGCCGATATCGATGAACGTGACGTCGATGTCGCCGGTCTCGACCGCGTGGATCAGATCGGCGCAGTCGCGGGACTCGCGCAGCACGATCTCGACGCCGGGCCACTCCGCACGGAAGGTCCCGAGGAGGCCGGGCAGGATCTTGGTTCCGACGCTCGACAGCGTCCCCACCCGCAGCGTGCCCCGGTCGCCCGAGGCCAGCGCCCGCAGGTCGGCGACGGCGGCACTGACCCGGGCCAGGACCGCCCGGGCATGGGTCAGCAGCATCTCCCCGGCCGCCGTGAGCCGCACCGGTCGGCGGCCACCGGGGCGCTCGAACAGCGGCGTGCCCACGATGCGTTCCAGGGTGCCGACCTGTTGGCTCACGGCTGACTGGGTGTAGCCCAGCTGTTCACCGGCCCCGCTGAACGTACCCGTATCCACCACGGCCACCAGTGCCAGCAGGTGCCGCATCTCCAGACCGGACCAGGCGGAACCAGTAGCACTCATGATGGATACCAATCCTAACTTCGTTTGTGCTTATAGAGCCAGTTCATCACACTGATGTGCATGGGTCCGCACGCACGCGAAACATCCGGTGCGCTGCCTGAGAGGGCTGGCACCTGAGAGAGGAACCGCGATGTCGGTAGGCGTGGGCGGGATCGCGAGCTCTGTCCGTCAGGAGCTCGGCCCTGATCTGCGGGGGGACGTGATCTGCCCCGGTGACCACGGGTACGACACGGCTCGTGCTGTGTTCAACGGCATGATCGACCGGCGCCCTCTGGCGGTGATCCGGCCTGCGGATGCGTCCGACGTGGTCCGCAGTATCGCGTTCGCACGTCGGTACGACCTCCCGCTCTCGGTACGCGGGGGCGGGCACAGCGTCGCAGGGAACGCCGTGCGTGACGGCGCCGTCATGCTTGACCTGTCCGGCATGAAAGCCGTCCGGGTTGATCCGAAGACGAGGACGGTCCGGGCCGAACCTGGACTCACTCTGGGAGAGTTCGACCGAGCCACGCAGGCGTTCGGTTTGGCGACGACGCTCGGAGTCGTGTCCGTGACCGGGATCGCCGGGCTCACGCTCGGCGGCGGGCTGGGTTGGCTCAACGGCCGCTACGGCCTCACCTGCGACAACCTGATATCCGCCGACGTGGCGACCGCCGACGGGCGGCTGCTGAAAGCCAGCGCGCAGACGAACGCGGACTTGTTCTGGGGTATCCGAGGTGGCGGTGGCAACTTCGGCGTCGTCACATCCTTCGAGTACCACCTTCATCCGGTCGGCCTCGTACTGGCGGGAGGTCTGTCGTACCCGCTGAGCGTGGCGCCACGCGTCCTTCGCTTCTACGACGACTTCGTCAAGGCGGCACCGGACGAGCTGTCCACAGCGGCGTCGCTCGCCCTGACCCCGACCGGGGAGCCGACGGTGTCGATCGCGATCTGCTACTGCGGTCCGATCGACGAGGGCGAACGGGTGCTGCGGCCGCTGCGGACGTTCCAGTCGCCGGTGGAGGACGGGATTCAACCCATCCCCTACACCGTGCTACAGAGCGCTCGTGACGAGGGATTCCCATCCGGTCGAATGCACTACTGGAAGTCCGGCTGGCTGCGCGACCTGACAGACGCCGCCATCGAGACGCTGATGCGGTTCATTCCGCAGATGCCCTCCTCCGAAAGCGGTGTCGGCCTCCAGCAGATGCACGGAGCCGCGAGCCGAGTTGCCCCATCGGCCACCGCGTTCCCACATCGGGCCGAGCAGCACGACTTCCTCATCGGCTCGCAGTGGTCCGACGCGACCGACTCAGACCGCAACGTCGAATGGACCATGACGCTGTTCGAGGCGATGCAGCCTCATCTCGAGGAGTCGGTGTACGTGAACAACCTGGGGGATGAGGGCGCGGACCGGGTCCGGGCGGCCTACGGGCAGAACCACTCGCGCCTGGCGGCCGTGAAGCGGACCTACGATCCGGACAACCTGTTCCGGGCGAACCAGAACATCGATCCATCCATGTATCCACCCACTGGACAGGAATGATCGCCGGTGGCGGATCTGCGCACTCTCGTGGTCGGCGCCGGGATCGCCGGTCTCGGTGCCGCACGAGCGCTCCGACAGCGCGGCCTCGCAGCCGACGTGGTCGAGAGGGAACCCGCCTGGACGCACACCGGAGCGGGCATCTACTTGCCAGGCAACGCGACGCGGGCGCTGCGTGCCCTTGGCTTGGGGTCGGCAGTTGCCGAACGAGGGTCGCTGATCCCACGCCAACGCCTCTGCGACCACCGGGGCCGTCTGCTGGCCGACATCGATCTAGCCGCCCTGTGGGGCGACGTCGGCCCGTGCGTCGCGCTGCACCGCGCGGATCTGCACGAGCTCCTGGCGTCCCACGACGACCCCGTGCCGGTCCGGATGGGTCTACCGGTGCGCCGGATCAGCCAGCAAGCCGACACCGCCACCGTCGAGTTCGGCGACGCGACCGACGACCGCTACAACCTGGTCGTCGGTGCCGATGGCATCCATTCCACGGTTCGACAACTCGCCTTCGGCAGGTGCGCGGTTCGGTCGGTCGGGCAGCTCAGCTGGCGGTTCGTCACCGAGTGCCCGCCGGAGGTAACCACATGGACGGTCCTGCTGGGGCACAGGGTCACCTTCCTGGCAGTGCCGATCGGCCGGGGCCAGGTCTACTGCTACTGCGACACACCCACAGAAGACATACCTCGACCGCAGAGCAACGACGTGAAGGGGCGGCTGGCAGAACTCCTCACCGGATTCGGTCCCCCGGTGCCGGCCATACTCGACAGGCTCGGCCCCGACTGTGCCGTGCACGTCGCGCCGATCGAAGAGGTGACACTCGACGGGTGGTCACGCGGATCGGTGCTGCTCGTCGGGGACGCGGCGCACGCGACATCACCCAATATGGCCGAAGGCGCCGCCATGGCGCTCGAAGACGGCCTGGTCCTCGCCGAATACCTCGCCTCCGGGGGCGGCATCGCTCGGGCAACGGCAAGATTTCAGGCTCGGCGCACTCCCCGCACGCACTGGGTACTGGCGCAGACGCACCGCCGGGACCGCACCCGCAACCTGCCACCCTCCCTTCGGAACGTAGTCCTGCGCAGATGGGGACGGGACATCTTCCACGCCAACTACCGCCCGCTTCTCGAGCCGCCCTGATGGTGCGTCGATGAGGCCATGCAACACCGTCACACCAGCTCGCCGAGGGCTTGGCATCACCGCGGGCCTCGACCCGGGACTCGCTCGTGACCTCGCCGTCCGGTGCGAGCACCTGGGGTACCACTCGCTGTGGTCGAACGACGAGCCGGGCGCATCTGGCCTGCAGACGCTCGCACACGTCGCCGCCGCGGCCCCACGGCTCGAGCTCGGTGTGGGTGTCCTCCCCCTCGACCGACATCAGCCCGCAGGGATCGCCGCGGAGATCGCCCATCTCGGGCTCGATCCCGCAAGGCTCTGGGTCGGGATCGGGTCTGGCCGGCTACCAGCGCCGATTGACATCGTCCAGCGGGCCGTCACCGAGTTGCGACAGCTCCTCGGGGACCAGGCCCGCATCGTCGTGGCAGCCATGCGACCGCGGCTGTGCCATGTCGGTGGCACGATCGCCGACGGCGTCCTGCTCAACTGGATGCTGCCCGGCCAGGCCGCGCAGGCACGCCGATGGGTGCAGGAAGGAGCCGACGAGGCCGGACGCGCCACCCCAGTCGTCGCGTCCTACGTCCGCGTTGCCGTGGGCCCAGGCTCGGCGGGGCGGCTCCGTGACGAGGAGAGCTGCTACCGCGACATCAACGACGACCATCGCAGGCACTTCCACGCCATGAATGTCCCGCTCGGCACCGTCGGCGTGGCCGCATCGACGCGACTGGAGGTGCTCGACGGACTGGCGCCGTACCACGCCGCTCTGAACCTTCCCATCGCACGGATACTCACGGACCACGATGCGACCGCACTGAGCGCCGCCGCGGTCGCCGCAGCACCGTGACACGTACCGATCTTCGCGACACCGCCCTCAGGTCGGTGTCTCAGAACCCATCACCCGGACATGAGCCGGCCCGGTCCCGACAGCTGCGCGGGACCGGGCCGTGACGGGGTCGCGTACGGTCAGACGACGCGGACCTGCTCGGCCTGCGGGCCCTTCGGGCCCTGCCCGACCTCGAACTCGACCCGCTGACCGTCCTCGAGGCTGCGGTAGCCCTCCATGTCGATCGCTGTGTAGTGGACGAAGAGGTCCTGTCCGCCGTCCACAGCGATGAATCCGTAGCCCTTCTCGGAGTTGAACCACTTGACGGTGCCCTGAGCCATTTCCTCTCCTCGCGCGGGGCGGCTTCGGGCCCCGGTTGGAGGGGCCCGGGTCGTGCCCGCTCCACCGCCCTCGAGGGGGTCTTGCGTGCCCGTTCCGCTTGCTCGGTCGCTCGCGTCACTTCCGACCGGTGATGACCCTACACGGCGCCAAGTTAGGCTAAACAGATGTACCGTCGAGCGCGTCGCGCGCAGCACAAACGGGCGCGACGGGGGGCTCGTGGACCGGTCGCGACCACTCTCGGCATCGCCGGTGAACTGCTCCTGACCTTGGGCATCCTGGTGCTGCTCTACGTCGTCTACGTCCTGTGGGGCACGGGCATCCAGACACACCGCGCACAGGACGAGCTCCGCGAACAGGTGGTCGACCGCTGGAGCGACCCGGTCGCCACGGAAGAGGCTCCGGTCGCGGCCCCTGAGGCTCCGGTCGACCCGGCCGAGACCGAGATCGGCGACGGCTACGCGCTGCTGCGCATACCGGCACTGGGCGACGACTGGGAGTGGGTCGTGGTCCAGGGTGTGGAGCTGTCCGACCTCGCCCGCGGCCCCGGCCACTACGAGGACACCGCCGACCCGGGCGAGTTGGGCAACTTCTCCGTCGCCGCACACCGCGCCGGCCACGGCGCCCCGTTCGCCGACCTCGACCGGGTCGGGATCGGCGACGCGGTCGAGGTGGAGACCGCGGCAGGCACCTGGACCTACACGATCGATCAGCCCGCCCGGGTCATCGAACCGACCGACACCTGGATCGTCGATGCGGTTCCCGGCCAGGGCACCGGCGCAGAACCCACCGAGCGGCGCATCACGTTGACGACCTGTCATCCGCGTTACGGCTCGTCCCAGCGGCTGTACGTCTCCGGCGTCCTCACCGACGGCGAGGAGATCTGATGTACGCCTGGGTGTGGCGGCACCTGCCCGGTCCGTGGCCGGTGCGTGTGCTCACCGCCCTCGTCCTGACGGCCATGCTCGTGGTCGTGCTGATGCTGTGGGGATTTCCATGGTTCGAGGACACGTTCGGCCTCAACGACGTGACCGTGGGCTGACCGGCCTCAACCGCCCGCGACCGCGGGGATCACCGACACCTTCGTGCCGCCCGGAGTCGGCGTCTGCAGGCCGGCGGCGAAGCGCACGTCGTCGTCGTCCACGTAGACGTTGACGAACCGCCGGAGCTGCCCGGTGTCGTCCACGACCCGGCCCGCGATCCCGGGGAACGCCGCCTCGAGGGCAGCCACGACGTCGGCCAGCGTCGCCCCCTCCCCGATCGGAACCACGACGTCGGACTCCCCGCCGGTGTAGGTCCGCAGGATCGTCGGCACCCGCACGGCCACCGTGCCGCTCATCGGGCGGACACCTCCGGAACCAGTGCGTCGAACGCATCGGTGGTGGGCGCGATCGTTCCGACCGGCCCGACCACGGTCGAGACCGCGTCCAGCGTCTTGAGGCCGTCGCCGGTGTTGAACACGACCGTCTCCGCCCCCGGGTCGAGCAGCCCCTCTCGCACCAGCTTCGCGAGCACGGCGACGGTCACACCGCCCGCAGTCTCGGCGAAGATGCCCTCGGTGCGCGCCAGCAGCCGGATCCCCTCGACGATCTCGTTGTCGGTGACGTCCTCCACCGCACCGCCCGTGCGCCGCGCGACGTCGAGGACGTAGGGTCCGTCGGCCGGGTTGCCGATGGCGAGCGACTTGGCGATCGTCGAGGGCCGGACCGGCCGGACCACGTCGTGTCCGGCCTTGAAGGCGGCCGACACGGGGGAGCACCCCGCCGCCTGCGCGCCGAACACCCGCGGCGGTTCCCCCTCGACCAGTCCCAACTCGGCCAGCTCGCGGAACGCCTTGTCGACCTTGACCAATTGGGCGCCGCTCGCGACCGGGATCACCACTTGTCTCGGGAGCCGCCACCCCAGTTGCTCGGCAACCTCGTAGCCCAGTGTCTTGGAGCCCTCGGCGTAGTAGGGACGCACGTTGACGTTCACGAACGCCCAGTCCTCGTGCTCGCCGGCCAGCTCGGAGGCCAGCCGGTTGACGTCGTCGTAGGTCCCCTCCACGGCGACCAGCGCGGTGCCGTAGACGGCGGTCGTCACGATCTTCTGCTGCTCGAGGTCGCGCGGGACGAACACGTACGAGCGGATGCCGGCGCGGGCCGCCGCAGCGGCGACGGCATTGGCCAGGTTGCCGGTGGATGGGCAGGCCAGAACGGTGAAGCCGAGCTCACGTGCGGCGGCCAGCGCCACGGCGACGACCCGGTCCTTGAACGAGTGGGTGGGGTTGCCCGAGTCGTCCTTGATCCAGAGAGTCTCGATGCCGAGCTCACGGGCAAGCCGGTCGGCGCGGACCAGCCGGGTCCATCCCGGGTCGGTGTTCGGGATGCTGGCGACCCGGGCCGGCACCGGCAGCAGGTCGCGGTATCGCCAGATCGACGGCGGGCCCGCCTCGATCCGCTCGCGGGACACGCCGCCGAAGTCGTAGGCGACCTCCAACGGACCGAAGCACTCGGTACAGGCATAGAAGGGCCCGAGCGTGGTCGCGGCCCCGCACTCACGACATGAGAGATGCGTCGCCGGCCCGAGATCGGCCCGCGACCCGCTCGTCGACGGTGCGGGGGGCTGGGTGGCGACGGGGAACGTCACGGTCATGGCGGTCGTCCTCCTCATCTTTCCCGCGCATCGCGGGCCGGACTTGGCACCTGACCCGTTGCCGGGTGGGTTGCCGGGGCCTCGTCGGGCCGGTCCCTCTGCCCCTCTGGATGAGTTACTGGGCGAGACACTACGCACGCCGGTCTCTACGACGACAGCACTGTCCGTGATCCGAGACGACCGTCCTGCATAGCGGACGATCCGAACCCGGGGGCTCTCGCGATCGGCCATGCGGAGCGGCAGGATGATCGATGTGAACCGACGCCAGCGGACCCGGCAGGTCGTCAACGCCATCAACCTGTCCACCCTGCTCGGACTCGGCGTGGCGAAGCTCGGCCGCGCCCGCCTGGCCGGCGGCCCGGACGGGCTGGTGCTCGGGTTCGGCTACCGGCTCCCGGTGCCCCCGGCCACGGCGTTCACGCTGGGGAACGTCGTCGTGGTCAAGGGCGACGAGTCGGTTCTCACCCGGCGCCCGACACTGCTGGCCCACGAGGCGCGGCACGCTACGCAGTACGCCGTCTGCATCGGACCGGTGATGCTTCCCCTCTACGGCCTGGCCGCCGCCTGGTCATGGGTGCGTACCGGGGACCCCGCCTCTCGCAACATCTTCGAGCGGCGGGCCGGGCTGGTCGACGGCGGCTACCGTGAACGCCCGCTGCGCACGGTGTTCCGCCGCCGCGGTGGCTCCGGCGAGTTCTCGTGATCGACCTGCACAGTGGCGCCGCCGTTCTCCGGGTCGACCCCGACGCCGGCGGCCGGGTCGGACGGCTCGCCGTCGACGGTCTCGACCTGCTCGTCGACGGCAACGGGCCGGACACCGACTGGGGCTGCTTCGTGATGGCGCCGTGGGCCGGGCGGATTCGCCGTGGGCGGTTCACGTTCGCCGGCGCGCAGCACCACCTGCCCACCGACGTCTCGCCGCCGCACGCGATCCACGGCACCGTGCTGGACCGGCGCTGCTCCGTGGTCCGGGCCACCGAGGCGTCGGCCGTCCTCGAGCGCTCGCTCGGTGGCCGGTGGCCATGGTCCGGCCGGGTTCGACAGACGGTGTCGCTCGGCGAGGACCACGCGACGTTCCGGGTCGAGGTCCATGCCGACGACCAGCCGTTTCCTGCGGCCACCGGCTGGCACCCGTGGTTCCGCAGACGGCTGGCCCGGGGCGGGCCCGCCGAGATCGGCCTGAACGCGTCGGCGATGCTCGTCCGTGACGGCGACGGCATACCGTCCGGCGAGCGGGCCCCCGTTCCGGCCGGACCCTGGGACGACTGCTTCGTCGGTGTTCGCTGGCCGGTCACGCTCACCTGGCCGAGCGCACTCCGCCTCGAGGTGCGGGCGGACACCCGCTACGTCGTCGTCTACGACCAGCCCGAGCACGCCGTCTGCGTCGAGCCACAGACCGGACCACCCGACGCGCTCAACCTCGAGCCGGTCGTCGTGACGCCCGACCGGCCCCTGACCGCGGCGATGACCTGGAGCTGGGCCGAGCTCACCGATGCCCCGGCGTGATCACGACCGGCTCGGCCGTCAGGTGGCGTGGCTCTCGACGAAGGCGAGGATGCGGCGCCAGGCGTCGTCGCACTCCTGCTGGTACTCGCCGGAGGTCCGGTCGAAGAAGCTGTGTGGCGCGTCGGGGTACACGTGCATCTCGGCCTCGACACCCGCCGCCCGTACGCGTTCGGCGAACTGCTCGACCTCGTCGACGGGTGTCTGGTCCTGTCCGGCTGCCAGGATGAGCAACGGATCGGCGAAATCCGGGATCCGGTCGGCGACCGAGGAGGGAGTCCCGTAGAAGCCGACGCACCCAGCCAGGCCGTGGCCCTCGGCGGACTGCGCCCACGACAGGCTGCCGCCACGGCAGAAGCCGACCGTGAACACCGAGGTCACATTGTGGTCGCCGTTGCCGCGAAGCCACCCGACTGCGGACGCGACGTCGGCCGCGACGTACTCGGGACGCATCTGTTCCGCGTGCTCGCGGTAGGGGAAGCCGTTGTCGCGAGACGAGGCGAAGGGGGCGGTGCGGCCGAAGTAGTCGATCGCGATGGCCAGCAGGTGCGCCTCGGCAAAGCGCTGGGCCAGCTCCTGATAGTAGGGATGCAATCCGCGGACGTCGGGCATGACGACGACCGCGGACCGGGCTCGCGCCGTCGGGTAGGCGTAGTACGCGTTGAACTGGGTGCCGTCCGCGGACCGCAGGAGGACCTCGCCGTGGTCTCCGACGATGCCGGGCAAGGGAGGTTCAGGGGGGCGGGCGTCGTCTCCGAAGCACATGTGCCCAGCCTGGCATCGCGAGGCGGCGATCGTGAAGATCAGGTAGGGATATGGTCGGCGACGGCCGCGAGGAACGCGACGACGCCGTCCGGGCCGTCGACGACCAGGTCGGCCTCGCGACGCAGGGCATGCGGGGACTCGGGCGAGTCGCTGCACACGACCAGGCCCGCGACATCGAGGCTCCGCAGCGCGGCCACGGCGGCCAGGTCACCGAGGTCGTCACCGACGAAGACCACCGTCCGGGCGGCGGTGTCGGCGACCAACCGGCGCAGGGTCGTGCCCTTGTCGGTGCCCGGCGGTCGCAGCTCGAGCACGAAGCGACCGGGAGCCATCTCGAGGCCGCTGTCGCGAGCGAGGTCGTCGACGAGGGGGCGGATCTCGGCGAGGACGGCGGCGGGGTCCGCCGAACGACGGGTGTGGAATGCGACCGAGTGGCCCTTGTCCTCCAGGACCACTCCGGCGGGGGCCTGCGCCACCAGCCGGGCGCCGGCGGCACGGGCCGCCGAGACGCCGGGATGCTCGGCCGGCGTCTCGAGCCGTCCGGCGCTCCACCGCTCGAGCCCGTAGTGACCCAGCACGACCAGGCCGGCGACGTCGGCCAGGCCGCCGAGGCGTACGGCGTCGGCCGCGGGGCGGCCGGTGAGGACGGCGACCGTGGCGACCTTCGCGCAGAGGGCACTCAGCGCCGCAGCCGCGCCGGGGTGCGCGACCGCGAGCTCCGGCCGGTCGACGATCGGCGCCAGCGTCCCGTCGAAGTCGAGGGCGACAAGGGCATCGGCGGGTTCGGCGAGCAGAGCGGCGAGCGCCGCGCGGCCGCTCTCCGTCGTCGGGACGGGCAGCGCGCTCACCCGGGGTTCTCGACCGCCTCGACGTAGTCGTCGCCGACCACGAGAACCAGCCACTGAGTCGTGAGGTTCGGGATCGTCGGCTCGACCTGGGTGATCTCGGGGAACTGGTCGGCCAGCGCTTCGGCCGACTCCTGCAGACCGTCCGGGTAGAACACGGTGGTGGTCGCCAGCCCCTGACTGTACGTATCGATCACCGGGACTTCCCATCCTCCGGCCTCCAGACGCTCCTGGGCACTGCGGGCGAGCCCGGTGACGTCGGTGCCGTTGAGGATGCCGACCGGCCCGCGAAGATCCGGGGGCGCGGTGACGGGGGTGGGCGGTGGGCCGTCGCTCGGCGGGGCGCTGCCCTCGGCCGGCGGCTCGGGTGATGGGCTCTGCGTGCTGCCCGCGACGGTCTCGGCGTCGCTTCCCGGGCCGCCGTCCTCGCCGAACAGCACGAGCAGGCCGGTCACAAGTGCCGCAGTGCCGAGCAGGGCCACCAGTGAGGGCCACATCCGGTCGAATCGCTCGCGGACCGTCATCGGTCAAGGAGGCTACGCCACGCCCGCCTCAGGCATCGAAGCCGAGACGGCGGGCGGAACGGGCCCGCTGGCGGCTGGCGCGCAGCCGTCGCAGGCGCTTGACCAGCATCGGGTCGTGGGCCAGGGCGTCGGGCCGGTCGATGAGAGCGTTCAGCACCTGGTAGTAGCGGGTTGCGGACATGCCGAACAGGTCACGGACCGCCTGTTCCTTGGCGCCGGCGTACTTCCACCACTGGCGCTCGAATTCGAGGATCGCCCGGTCGCGTTCGTCCAGCACGCCGGAGGCCGCCGGTGGGCCGGACGTGCGGTAGGCCGGTAGGGCGTCGGGCGCTGGTTCCATGCGGGCATCGTACGGAACTCGATCGCCGGTCCCACGCATCGACAGGCCGACTTCGGCCGCTGTCGTCGCCGCCGGAACCATCAGCCCACGGTGTCAGCGCCGTCACGATTGGCTACGGTGAAGGACTGGGAGGCGAGGCCGTGTGACGAGCAACGGCACCAGCAGCTTCGTCGTCGTCGCGAACCGGCTACCGGTCGACCGGGTGACCACCGCCGACGGCGAGACCGCCTGGCGGCGAAGTCCCGGTGGCCTCGTGACGGCCCTGGCACCGGTGATGCGCGCCTACGACGGAGCGTGGGTGGGCTGGACCGGCATTCCCGACGACGCACCCGAGCCCTTCTCGTCCGAGGACATGGACCTCGTCGCGGTCCCGCTGTCAGTCGAGGATGTCAGCCTCTACTACGAAGGTTTCTCCAACGCCACTCTGTGGCCGCTCTACCACGACGTGATCGTCGCGCCGGCATACCACCGCGAGTGGTGGGACGCCTACCGGAGGGTGAACCGCCGCTTCGCCGAGGCGACCGCCGCCGTCGCCGAGGACAGTGCCTTCGTGTTCGTCCAGGACTACCAGCTTCAGCTCGTGCCGCGAATGCTCCGCGACCTGCGACCCGACCTGACGATCGGCTTCTTCCTCCACATCCCGTTCCCCCCTGGCGAGCTGTTCGCGCAGCTCCCGTGGCGCCGCCAGATCCTCAAGGGCCTGCTGGGTGCGGACCTGGTGGGCTTCCAACGCCTGGGTGCCGCCGACAACTTCGTCAACCTCTGTGCGCGCTACACCGACGCGGTTTCGACCGATGACCTCGTGCTGGCCGACGACGGCCGCAAGGTCCTCGCCCGCGCCTTCCCGATCTCGATCGATGTCGAGGAGGTCGCTCGGACGGCAGCCGACCCCGGCGTTCGCGCCCGCAGTACGACCATCCGCGAGGAGATCGGGTCGCCCGCACACATGCTGCTGGGCGTCGACCGGCTCGACTACACCAAGGGCATCGGGCACCGGCTCAAAGCCTGGGGCGAGTTGCTCGCCGAGGGCGAGGTGACGCCCGACGAGGCCGTCTTCGTCCAGGTGGCGACGCCCAGCCGGGAGCGGGTCGAGGCCTACCAGACGCTGCGCGACGACATCGAGCTCCAGGTGGGGCGGATCAACGGCGACTACGGCCGCATCGGCACACCGGCGGTCCAGTACCTGCACTCGTCCTACGACCGGCCCGAGCTGGTGGCCCTCCTGCGCGCTGCCGATGTCATGGTGGTGACGCCGCTGCGCGACGGCATGAACCTGGTGGCGAAGGAGTACGTCGCCGCGCGTACAGACCTACGCGGGGCGCTCGTGCTCTCCGAGTTCGCCGGCGCCGCCGACGAGCTCGACGGGGCGTTCCTGGTCAACCCACACGACATCGACGGGCTCAAGCGCACGCTCTGTCAGGCGATGCGCCTGCCCGACGACGAGGCCGAGAAGCGGATGCGGCGACTGCGCGGGCACGTCATGACCCACGACGTCGCCCGATGGGCCCGCGAATTCCTCGAGGCCCTCCGCGCCGTCTGAGTGGTTCAGTCGCCGTCACCGTCGCCGAACGATGCCGGCTCGGGGTCGCGGTCGGTGTAGGCGATCCACGCCTGGGTGTCGGCGGCATCCAAGGCCCGCTCCGATGTCGCACCGCTGGGCTCGGCTTGTTCGCCGAGACTTTCGACCGCACGCGCGGTGCGGTCGATCTCGAGGCTCGCGAGTTGGACCAGGTCGCGCAGGCCTTCGGGGCCGAACCGGTCCCTGATGTTCCTCACGGCGTCGGCGACCATCGCGTCGACGTCGTCGGTGGGCTCCATGCCTACTCCTCCGTCTCGTCGCTGCCGAGACGGCAGGCTAGCCGCCGCCGCTGATCATCGGCAGTTCGGGGCTCAGCAGGCACCGAACTGCCGATGATCACCGCAGTGTCGGGGTCGGCTGCCTGTAAGTTGAAGTAAACATGAAGCTAGGGATGACATGGGACATCGGCTGACGATCGGCGACCTCGCCGCGCGCAGCGGCGCCTCGACGTCGGCACTGCGTTTCTACGAGGCCAAGGGTCTGCTCTCCTCCGATCGGACCGCAGGTGGGCATCGCGTCTACCCGCGGTCGACCTTGCGCAGGGTCGCGTTCGTCCGCGCTGCGCAGCGGGTCGGACTCAGCCTGGACGAGATCCGCATGGCATTGGACACGCTGCCCAGCTCCCGCACGCCGACGGCAGCGGACTGGACCCGCCTGTCGCGGTCCTGGCAATCCCGCCTCGACCAGCGAATCGCCGAGCTCCAGCGCCTGCGCGACGAGCTCGGTGAGTGCATCGGCTGTGGCTGCCTGTCGCTGCGGACCTGCCAGCTTTACAACCCCGGCGACCAGGCAGCCGCCCTCGGCAGCGGCCCCCGCTACTTGTGGGGCGATCGTCGCCCAGCGGCCCCGGTGACGTCGGGCGCGCCGGCCGGCTGACCGGCCGGCGCTATCGTCGAGGCATGCCAAGCGGCGTGGGAAGACTCGTGGCTGCGCTGTTCGCGACGGCAGCTGTGTCGGCTGGATGCGGGAGCACGCCGGAGTCCGCCGAACCGGCGCCCCACCTGGCCGCCAGGGTCCTGCAGTCCCGCCTCGATCAGTCCATCGGCAGCATCCGCGTGCAAATCACGAATGAAGGTGCCGAGCCCGTCCACGTCGACGACCTCGTTCTGCACGCGCCACCGTTCCCGGATACCGCGAGCGAGGACGACTCGGTCATCCGTCCTGAGCGGCGCATCGATTTCCGCGCTGACTACCGCGAGCCGACGTGCTCGGGCGCGACGCCGACGCCCGCTCCGGCAACCGCCGAGGTCGTGGTAGACGGGCGTCGGGTCCAGGTCGATGTCGAGGACTCCCAGGACGTGCTGCGACGCCTGTTAGCTCTGCATTGCAGCCGCCAACGGCTCGCTGAGGTGGTAACGGTCAGCCTCGGTCGGAGTTGGACGCCCGAGCCGGCCGGCGATGCGCTGCTCGGCACGGTCGAGCTCCATCGTGTGGGTAGCGGGCCCGCCGTGACACTCGAGCGGCTGTCCGGGAGTGTGTCCTATGGTGTCGAGCCGGTTCGGCCGGCACAGCCGGTCGCCACGCTTGCAGCCGGCGAGGACACGGTCTCGGTTCCGGTTCGGGCCAGGGCGAAGCGCTGCGAACCCCACGCCCGCGCCGAGGACAAGAAGAAATACGACTTCCCGATGTGGTTCGGGCTGGCAGGGGCGCAGGAAGCGATCAACGTGGAGCTCCACGCGGACCTCGGCCTCCGAACCGCGTTGGAATTGTTGTGTGACGCTTTGGTGGATAGTGGCGTGGAGTCGTGACAGGGTTCCCGCGGTCCAGCAAGATGACCTGGTGATCCGGCCGCCGCTCACCGTCCGGGGCCGGGTGGACCGGCGGTCGAGTGGGCCGTGGTGACGGCCGTGTTCCCGCGCCGGTTCGCACTCGTCAGGCACGTCGACTACACCGGCGTCTCCGGGGTCGGCGTCGTCGCCTTCGGGATCACGTTCTCCGACGGCCACGTCGTGCTGCGGTGGTGCTCCAGCCATCCGGCCACGAGCACCTGGGATTCGCTGGAGGACATGCTCGCCGTCCACGGGCACGGCGATGCCACGAGCATCCAGTGGATCGACGCGCCCGCGACCACGCTCGAGGACGTGCCCGGAGCCTCACGGGTCGGACGACGCGCCCGGCGTCGGGCGGAGCGCGACGCCGCCGCCGGCGACGAGTCGCCGGCCGGTGACCCCGGCGAGGCAGCCGAGCCCGACGGTCCTCCGGCCGCGAGCGGTGCCGGTCCCGGGTTGGCGACCAACGGACACGCGAAGCCGCGCGATTCCGCTGCGGGAAGGTCCGAGCGCGCCTCGGGCGGAGACACCGTCGAAGGCGACGGACCCGACACGGTGCACAGCCCACGGGTCCCCGGACGCCACCGGCGCTCCGACCAGGTCGAGCCGCAGCGCTGACCGGGCGGCCTCGCGATGACCCGGGACCGACGATGGCCTCGGCAGGTCTACGACGTCGGGGACGAGCCGGATCCGCGGTTCAGCTTCGCCAACGAGCGGACGTTCTTGGCGTGGATCCGGACCGGCCTCGCCCTGCTGGCAGTGGGCGTCGCGCTCGAGGGACTGGCCGTACCCGCGTCGGACGGTGCCCGGCTCATCCTCGTCGTCACGGTGGTCCTTCTCGGGGCCGTGTCAAGCGCCGGTGCGTATCTGCGGTGGGCCAGGGCGGAGCGCGCCTTGCGGCAATCGCGTCCGCTGCCCTCGCCGACGCTGGCGCCGCTCCTCGGCTTCGGGCTGGTCGTGGTCGGCGTCCTCGTCGTGATCGCGATCCTGGCCGGATGACGCCCGCGGCGACCGGGCCCGGCGTCGGACCGAGTGGCGGCGACAGCGTCCCCAACGAGCGAACGGCGCTGGCCTGGACGCGCACCGGGCTGGCACTGCTGGGGTCCGCCCTGCTGGCGATCCGGGTCGTGGTGGAGCGGCTCGGCCCGCTCACGGCGGCGTTCGCCGTGGTCGCCCTACCCCTGGCCGTCGTCGTGCTGGTCGGCGCGGGGCGCCGCTACCGATCGGCCCACGCCGCACTGAGCACGCGAGCCCGACTGCCCGACGGCCGGCTGCCCGCGGGCGTCGCCATCCTGCTGGTCGTCCTTGCCGTGACCGAACTCGCCTTCGTCCTCTCGGGCTGACTCACGCGGATTGACGGCGCCGACGCACAGCGGAAACACCCGGGCAACATCGCCGCGCCAGGCTCGAGGGCGCCGTCCCGCGTTCCGCGGACGGTGGGCCGCCCCGATCCACGCGGAGGAGCCATGATGCTGCGACTACGGATCGAGCTACCGGACCAGCCGGGTTCGCTCGGTCGGGTGACCTGGACCCTGGGCGTCCTCGGTGCTGATGTGGCCCAGATCTTCGTGCTCGAGCGCAACGGCGGACGGGCGCTGGACGACATCACCCTGGAGTGGCGTGGCCAGCCACGCGAACGCCTCCTCTCGGCGCTCCGCTCGATACCCGGAGTGCAGCCGGTCGGGGTATGGGCCGCCCGTGCCACACCAGAGGCGATGCCGGAGGCCGGTGTCATGGCCGCCATGGTGATCGACCCGAACCGAGCGCTCGCCACCTTGATGAACGCCGCACCGTTGGTGTTGGCCGCTACCTGGGCCTGCGTCTCCGACGACACCGGAACCGTGCGGATGTCCAGTCCCGAGGCGCCGGCCCGTCCCCGGCTGCCCGACGCGGTACCTGCCCGGATCGTCGCGGTGACCGACGGTGCCCGGCTGGCGAGGGCTCCGCTGCCGGACGGGCTCGTGCTCACCGTCGGCCGTGAGGACGGACCGTCGTTCCACCGCAGCGAGCTCGGCCGCCTCCGGTACATGCTCGACGTCCTCGCAAGTCTGCCGGTCGGCGCCGTGCGGGAACCCGCGACGACCCGATGACGACGGCTCGCAGTGCGGGAAGCGGTCGCAGCCAGCTACGCGGCCGCGGCCTGGATCGCCGCGTTCGTCTCCGCCGCCGCCTCCTCGGCCGTGATCTCTCCCTGCATGAGCCTCTGCGCCGCGGTGGAGAACACCAGTGCGCCCTCGACCTCGCCCCACCAGCCCGCAGCCGGGTAGGAGCGCGAGTGCTCGACGAGCTGCCGGCCGAAGACGCTGGTGAGATCGTCGTCGCCGACGGACTCCTCGACGCCGGCCACCGTCCCGGGCAGGAAGCCGATCTGCTCGGTGAACGTGGTGACCCGCTCGGGCGCAATCAGGTGCCGCGCGAACGCGTTGGCCAGTTCCTGCTGGTCGGACTCCTGAAACACCACCAGATGGCTGCCGCCCGCGAAGACGTGCTGGTTTCCGGCCGGGCCGGCAGGCATCAGCGCGGTTCCGACCTTGCCCTCGAGGTCCGGGTTGGCAGCCAGGATCGCCGACAGGTCCCAGCCGCCACCGACCATCATCGCGGACCTGCCGTTCGCGAAGGCGTCCCGGAGGTCGACGGAGTCCCACTGGACCGCGGCCTCGGGCGACCAGCCCTTCTTCCACAGCGTCTCGAAGAACCTGAAGGCCTGTCGGCCCGCTTCGCTGTCGACGCCGGCCTGCCAGGTGTCGCCTTCCGCTGTGGCGATCTCGCCGCCCGCTCCCCAGACCAAGGGGGCCAGCATGTGGACGTCGGCGCCGCCGACATGCATCGGGGCGATGTCGGGCACGGTCGCGGCGATCGTGTCGCCGACCGAGAGGATCTCGTCCCAGGTGGTCGGCGGCTCGACGCCGGCCTGGGCGAATACGTCGGTCCGGTAGATCATTGCCCGGGCTCCCGCGTACCACGGGTAGCCGTGGTTGGCGCCGTCGACCGTCCCGGACTCGACCAGGGAGTCGACGTAGTCGACTCCCTCCGGCGCCTCGACCGGAGCGAACGCACCCTGCTCGGCGAACACCGGCGTCCAGGACGTGCCCATCTCGGCCAGGTCGGGGACCTGGCCACCGGCGATACCGGTGACGAATCGGTCGTACGCGTCGGGCCACGGCACGTACTCGATGTCGATCATGACGCCCTCGTGCTCCGCTTCGAAGGCCGCGCCCGTGGCGTCGATCGTCACCCGGGCCTCCGGGTTGTCCGGATCCATGATCCAGACGGTGAGGTCGCCGCGCAGTTCGGCGCCGGCATCGGCGGGTTCGTCGGCCGCGCCGCCGCTCTCGTCGTCACCGCTGCAGGCGGCCAGGACAAGCGCCAGCACCATGACGCTGCCCACCCGCATGGTCCCTCTCACCCGTCACGCCCCTCGACGTCCCGTACACACCGAGTTGTCAGGCCTGACAACTCACCTGCCTGCGGCACATCGTCGCCCCAGCCTGACAAGTCGCATACCTGACAGGTCCGGCGGG
>DASRTE010000170.1:0-2896 GCA_035656095.1 Jiangellaceae bacterium | reverse complement strand
CGTCGGGCAGGGCGATCAGGTGCGTCATGCGCCCAGCATGGATCACGGTGCCGACATCGACAGGGCGGAGTATCTGCGAACCTTTCGCCGACTCTGTACGTGGCAAGGAGGTATGCGCGAGAGTCCAAGGGGGACGGGATGGCCAGCGTCCTGAAGACCAGTCGCGAGCCATTTTCGCTCGTGCCCGAACGGCTTGTCGCCGAAGTGGCACGCGAGCAGGGTGTCGAACCGGCGGACCTGCGGCCGTACCGCAAGGGCGACGACGTAGTGCTCGGCGAATCGCTCGTCGCCAGAAGCGTATGGGAGACGGCGATCCGCCGCTGGTGGAAGCTGATCCCTGTCTGGGCCCGCCTCGAGTTCACCATGCAGTTCCAGCAGCAGACGCAGTGGTGCTGGGCCGCCACATCGGTCAGCGTCTCCCGCTTCTACACACCGTGGAGCGGGTGGACGCAGTGCGAGATGGTCAACCAGGAGAAGGGCCAGTCAACCTGCTGCCAGGACGGCTCGACGTCGGCGTGCAACCAGCCGCACGTCCTCGACGCGCCACTCGACCGGGCCGGCGTCCTGAATGTCATGCAGGCAGGCCCGGTCGCCTACGACGTCATCCGCGACGAGATCGACGCCGGCCGCCCGGTGGCGTGGCGAATCGGCTGGAGCGGAGGTGGCGGGCACTTCGCGGTCGTCGAGGGATACCAGCGCCTCGGCGCCCAATGGGTAGCCGTCGACGACCCCTGGTACGGCGCGTCCGACGTGGCCCTGTCCACGCTGACCGGAGGCATGTACCAGGGCAGCGGAGCCTGGACGCACACCTACTTCACCGAGCGCCCGCCGCTGGTCTTCGTGCCACCGCTGGAGGAGATCCGTTTCCCTTGGGAGATCTGGGAGCGGATCCCCTTCCACGACCCTGCGGCGGTCGGTGGAGGTGACCGGCCATGACGCTGCGAGCCGCGGAACCGACCCAGCAGAGCCTCGACGCGGTCTCGGCGGCGTTGTCCGAACTCGCCGGCCGCTCGGAGTTCCGGCGTCGGGCGCTCGCCCGGGTCAATCCGCTCGACGTCGCGCTCGCCGTGCCGCACGACGTCTACACGCTGGGCCTGGACGAGCTCGCGGACCGCGCCGGGATCGACCAGGCGCGGCCGGTCGGTCGCCGGTTCCTGGTCATGGCCGGAGACCGTGCGATCAGCAGCGCCGAGATCACCGACGAGGACGGCGCGGGCTTCCAGGCCAACGAAGGCCCGTACGTGGCAGCGACGGCTGAGGCCATCGCCCGTGCCGAGGACGATCCCGACCTGTCCGAAGGCGACTACGAGATCCGGCTACTCCGGATCCCGGCGCTCTACTTCGTCGCGTTGTGGCTTCGCGACGAGAGAGGTCACGACGACGTTCTCGTGCCCCTCGACCCGGTACCGGCACCGTTCGAGCCCGGCCACAGCTACCGGCCGGACGAGGTGCTGACAGAGCTCGCGGCGAGCGCCCGTACGCGGCTCGAGTTCGACGACGTGGAGGGCTCGTCGTCGCGCTCGGCCGACTAGGGCCTTGCCGGGAGATGCTCCGCCCCGCCGGCGCACGGCGCCTCCGGCGAATCCGCCGGGTTCGCCTGCGCCGGCGGGGCGAAGCAGGTTCAAGAGCGCAAGGCGCCCATCCCAAGCTTCGCGGCGCATCTGAGCTGAACGACGGGCTGCCGGGCGGGTCGCTCGCCACTATGGTGTGGCGGCATGCCGGGACGACCATTGCGAGAACTCGTCGACCCCGGCTGGGCCGATGTCCTGGAACCGGTCGCCGGTGATGTCGCTGCGATGGGGGAGTTCCTGCGCGCGGAGTTGGCCGCCGGACGCTCCTATCTGCCGGCCGGGGCGAACGTACTCCGGGCGTTCTCCCAGCCCTTCGACGACGTGCGCGTGTTGATCGTGGGCCAGGACCCCTACCCCACACCGGGCCACGCCGTCGGGCTCAGCTTCTCCGTCGGGCCCGATGTGCGGCCGCTGCCGCCGAGCCTGGTCAACATCTTCCGCGAGTACGTCGACGACCTCGGCTTCCCCGAGCCCGCGACGGGAGACCTCTCCCCGTGGGCCGAGCACGGCATCCTGTTGCTCAACCGTGCCCTGACCGTGGCGCCGCACCGGCCCGCAGCCCATCGCGGCAAGGGCTGGGAACAGGTCACCGAGCAGGCCATCCGCGGCCTCACCGCCCGCGGCACGCCGCTGGTCGCGATCCTGTGGGGCCGCGACGCCCGCAACCTCCGACCACTGCTCGGCGGCGTCCCGTGCATCGAGTCGGCGCACCCGAGCCCGATGTCGGCGCGCAGCGGCTTCTTCGGCTCGCGTCCGTTCAGCCGAGCCAATCTGCTGCTGGTCCAGCAGGGCGCCGAACCCGTCGACTGGAAGCTCCCATAGCCGGGAGAGGGCGCGCTGTGCGGCGTGGATCCGCGCCGTAAGGCCCGGCCTCGGGCCGAAGCGCGGACACAACCCGCACAGGCCTCGTGGGCCGAGTCATCCGTCGCGGACCGCTCGAGGTCACTGCGCTCCACACAGAACTCGTTGCCCTCGGGGTCGGCCATCGTGACCCAGCCCGTACCGTCGGGCTGACGGCGATCACCGACCACCGTGGCCCCCAGGCCGAGCAGCCTCTGCACCTCGTCGTCGCGCCGGACGCCCTGTGGTTGAAGATCGAGATGAAGCCGGTTCTTCACGGCCTTTCCCTCCGGCACGGCGCACCTAACCGGCGGTAGGGGGCAGGCGCGCGAGGGTGCGAGGTTCCTGCGTCGTTACGGAAGGCGATAGCGGAGGTGGACGACGCCGCTGCTGAACCGGTGCTCGTCGATGAGCTTCAGATCGACGCGCATGTCGGTCGGCAGTGCGGGGGTGCGCCCACCGAGGACGACTGGCCAGACGAACAA
>DASRTE010000169.1:0-15513 GCA_035656095.1 Jiangellaceae bacterium | reverse complement strand
CTCACGTAGCGTGAGGGCATGACGTCGTACGAACCGGCAGACATCGTCGACTGGGATCTCGCGGTCGCGACCGCCCGCCGGCTGGCCAAGCCGGGCCCGGTCGTGAGCATCGAGGAGGCCCGTGGGGTGGTGACCGACCTCAAGGCCTTCGCCGGCGAGGCGACGGCACACGTGCGGTCGTTCACCGGGCTCGATGGCTCGCCCGTTCCGGCGCCCGTGGTCGTCGTCGACCGGGGAGGCTGGGTACAGGCCAACGCCGACGGGATGCGCCAGATCATCGCGCCGCTCGCCGACAAGCTCCGCGAGCGGCGGACCGGGACGGGGCTGCTCGAGCAGGTCGGGCCCAAGGTGACCGGAGTCGAGACGGGTGCCCTGCTGGCGTTCCTGTCCGCAAAGGTGCTCGGGCAGTTCGACCCGTTCTGGTCCGACGGTTCCGACTCCGCCGGACGGCTGTTGCTCGTGGCGCCCAACGTCGTCCACGTCGAGCGGGAGCTGAAGGTGGACGCGCGCGACTTTCGGATGTGGGTATGTCTCCACGAGGAGACTCACCGGGTGCAGTTCACGGCGGTGCCCTGGCTGCGCGACCACCTGCGCAGCGAGATCGAGTCCTTCGTCGGTGCCACCGAGGTCGACCCGGCCGTCTTGATGTCACGGCTGCGCGACGTGGCGAGGTCGGTGATCGAGAGCGCGCAGGGCGGTCAAGGCGGGCCGTCGGTGCTCGACCTCGTGCAGTCACCGGAGCAGAAGGTCGTGATCGACCGTGTGACCGCGGTGATGTCGCTGCTCGAAGGGCACGCGGACGTCGTCATGGACGGCGTGGGACCCGACGTCGTGCCGAGCGTGGCGACCATTCGCGAGAAGTTCCAGCGCCGGCGCGCCGGCGCGGGCGGCCTCGACCGCACGCTGCGCAGACTGCTCGGCCTGGAGGCGAAGATGCGCCAGTACCGGGACGGCGCGAAGTTCGTCAACGGCGTCGTGGAGCGCGTCGGGATGACTGGCTTCAACCGGGTCTGGGAGTCCGCGGAGACGCTGCCCGGCCTGGACGAGATCACCGACCCGGTCGCCTGGGTACGGCGCGTCCACGGTCAGGCGGCGCTTCCGCAATGAGCCCGTCGATCCGTACCCCGGCTCCTGCGGATTGACCCAGCATGTCGGCGGCCCAGCTGGCGGTGCGGCGTGCAGTTCGAGAGGGTCTCCGCGAGATTCCGATCGACCGTCTCGTGCTCGTGGCGTGCTCGGGGGGTTCCGACTCGCTGGCGTTGGCGTCGGCCCTGTCGCACGTCGCTGCGCGGGACCGCCGGCGTGCCGGCGCCGTAACGGTCGACCACGGGCTCCAGCCCGGCTCCGCCGAACGCGCCGGCGATCTCGCCGCAACGCTGGTCGTGATGGGGTTCGACCCGGTCGAGGTCGTCCACGTCAGGGTCGACGGCAGTGAAGGTCCCGAGGGAAACGCGCGGCGTGCGCGGTATGAGGCACTCGGGGGTGCGGCGGAGCGGCACGCAGCGCTGGCCGTCCTGCTCGGGCAAACCCGCGACGACCAGGCCGAGACGGTCCTGCTCGGACTCGCCCGCGGATCCGGGGCACGGTCGCTCGCCGGCATGGCACCCGTCGCCGGGGTGTACCGGCGGCCGCTGCTGGACCTGCCGCGCGCCACGGTCCGCGCTGCGGTTCCCGAGGAATTGACCCCGTGGGACGACCCCCACAACGCGGATCCGTCCTATGCCCGGGCTCGTACCCGGGTCCGGGTGCTGCCCGTTCTCGAGGCCGAGCTCGGGCCGGGTGTCGGTGCCGCCCTGGCGCGAACGGCAGGCCTGCTCCGCGCCGACGCCGACGCGCTCGACGAGTGGGCAGAGCGGGCTCTCACCGAATGCGTGATCGTTGAACCGTTGCTGGGGCCAACCGCCCAGCAACGGTTCAACGATCATGAGCCAGGTCCGGCAGGGTGCCTCGACGCGCGCCGCGTGGCGGCATATCCCACCGCGGTTCGCCGACGAGTTCTCCGCACCGCGGCGATCGCCGCGGGCTGCCCGCCGTCGGACCTGACGGCGGCGCATGTCGCCGCGGTGGACGCCCTGGTGACCCGCTGGAAAGGCCAAAAGGGTGTCGACCTTCCGGGAAGCCTTCGGGCCACCCGATCAGGAAGCGCGCTGCGCATCGCATCAGCGACCTGAAACGACGCCGGGGCGGCGTGTGGCAGGCTGCGGACGTGGATGCCGAGCACATGAGTGCCGACCTCGACAAGATCCTCCTGTCCGAGACCGACATCCAGCGCCGAATCAGCGAGATGGCGGCGGACATCGAGCGCGACTACGAGGGCCGTGACCTGCTCCTGGTCGGAGTGCTCAAGGGCGCCGTCATGGTCATGGCGGACCTGTCCAGAGCATTGAGCCGCCACGTCGAAACCGACTGGATGGCGGTGTCGTCGTACGGCTCGGGCACCAAGTCCAGCGGTGTCGTGCGCATCCTCAAGGACCTCGACGCCGACCTCACCGATCGGAACGTCCTGGTCGTCGAGGACATCATCGACACCGGACTGACGCTGTCGTGGCTGGTGTCCAACCTGCGCTCGCGCGGGCCCGCGTCGGTCGAGGTCTGCACTCTCCTGCGCAAGCCCGAGGCCGCGAAGACCGCCGTGGAGGTGCGGTACGTCGGGTTCGACATCCCCAACGAGTTCGTCGTGGGCTATGGCCTCGACTACGGCGAGCGCTACCGCAACCTGCGTGTCGTCGCCACGCTCGCGCCGCACGTGTACACCTGACGTGCCGCCGGGAACACCGGGTCCACCTGCGACGTTGCCCATTTGTCAGCTTCTGGTGCGCGTGGGCGCGCAGGGCTGGCCCGGTGTACCGTCGTGTGAGCGACATCTCCGGCGGGCCGGCCGCCGGACACCCCCGTTCACCGGGTGTTCCGACAGGTAGGAGGAACGGGGCCGACCGGCTCCCCATCATGGACGCTAAGCGACTGCTCCGAGGCCCACTGTTCTGGGTCCTCATGTTCGTGTTCGCCGCGATCGTGCTCACACGGATGCTCGACTCCAGTGGCGGGTTCGAACGCGTCGACACGGCCCGGGTCGTCTCCGAGATCGACGCCGGGAACGTCAAGTCCGCGAAGATCATCGGTGGTGAGACCCAGGAGATCCAGCTCACACTCGAGAACGACGACCGGATCAGCGCGCAGTACGTCGAGGGTCAGGGCATCGAACTTCAGCACGATCTGCAGGAGCAGCAGGACGCCGGCACGCTCACCGAGGGCTACGACGTCGAAGTGCCGCAGGCCAGCGTGCTGTGGAGCCTGCTCGGAGCGCTGCTGCCGTTCATCCTGCTGGCGGCGCTGATCTGGTTCTTCATGACCCAGATGCAAGGCGGCGGGAGCCGGGTCATGAACTTCGGCAAGTCTCGCGCCAAGCTGCAGAGCAAGGACACCCCGAAGACGACCTTCTCCGACGTCGCCGGCGTCGCCGAGGCGATCGAGGAGCTCCAGGAGATCAAGGAGTTCCTGCAGGAGCCGGCCAAGTTCCAGGCCGTCGGCGCGAAGATCCCCAAGGGTGTCCTGCTGTATGGGGCTCCCGGCACCGGCAAGACCCTTCTGGCCCGCGCCGTGGCCGGCGAGGCTGGCGTCCCGTTCTACACGATCTCGGGCTCCGACTTCGTCGAGATGTTCGTCGGCGTCGGCGCCTCTCGGGTCCGCGACCTGTTCAAGGAGGCCAAGGAGAACGCCCCGGCGATCGTCTTCGTCGACGAGATCGACGCCGTCGGACGCCACCGCGGCGCCGGCCTGGGCGGTGGCCACGACGAGCGCGAGCAGACGCTGAACCAGCTGCTGGTCGAGATGGACGGCTTCGACATCAAGACCAACGTCATCCTCATCGCGGCCACCAACCGGCCGGACATCCTCGACCCGGCGCTGCTGCGCCCGGGCCGCTTCGACCGGCAGATCGCGGTCGAGCCGCCCGACCTCGAGGGCCGGCACCAGATCCTGCAGGTCCACGCCCGCGGCAAGCCGCTGGGCGACGACGTCGACCTGCTCGCGGTCGCTCGCCGCACGCCGGGGTTCACCGGTGCCGACCTGGCCAACGTGCTCAACGAGGCCGCACTGCTCACCGCGCGGACCGACGGCAAGATCGTCGGTGCGCGCGCCATGGACGAGGCCATCGACCGCGTCGTCGCCGGACCGCAGAAGCGGTCCCGGTTGATGAACGACAAGGAGAAGAAGATCACCGCCTACCACGAGGGCGGGCACGCCCTGGTGGCCGCGGCGCTCCATCACACCGACCCGGTGCACAAGGTGACGATCCTGCCGCGCGGTGGCGCGCTCGGGTACACGATGGTTCTCCCCGACGAGGACAAGTACTCCACGACGCGCAACGAGATCCTCGACCAGCTCGCCTACATGATGGGCGGACGCGCCGCTGAGGAGCTCGTCTTCCACGACCCGACGACCGGTGCGGCCAACGACATCGACAAGGCCACAACGCTGGCGCGCCGCATGGTGACGCAGTACGGCATGACCGAGCGCCTGGGAGCGGTCAAGTTCGGCACCGACCGGGCCGAGCCCTTCCTCGGCCGCGACATGGGTCACGAGCGCGACTACTCCGAGGAGGTCGCGGGCCAGGTCGACGAGGAGGTCCGGCACCTGATCGAGACCGCGCACCAGGAGGCGTTCGACATCCTGGTGGAGAACCGCGACGTCCTCGACAACCTCGTCACGGCTCTGCTCGAGCGCGAGACGCTGAACAAGGAAGAGGTGGCCGAGGTGTTCGCGCCGGTACGCAAGCGTGACCGCCGGCCGGCCTGGACCGGGTCGGCTACCCGAAAGCCGTCCGAGCGGGGGCCGGTCGACGCGCCGGTCAAGGCCATCGAGGCTGTATCTCCCAACGGCGACGTCCGGCCACACGTCCCGGTGGAGGAGCCGGTGTCTCAGGGCGCCGAGCGGGCCGACAGGAGCTAGGCCACGGTGGTAGCCGAGCCCGATCTCGCACGTATCGCGGCAGAACCGTTCGACCATGCGCGGGTCGAGGCCGCCGTTCGGGAGCTCCTCGTCGCGATCGGCGAGGACCCGTCACGGGAAGGACTGCGCGAGACGCCAGCGCGGTTCGCACGCGCCTACGAGGAGATGTTCCGTGGCCTGCACCAGGATCCAGCGGGGGTCCTGACGACGACGTTCGAGGCCGGCCACGACGAGATGGTCCTGGTCAAGGACATCGAGGTGGCATCCACCTGCGAGCATCACCTCGTGCCGTTCTACGGATTCGCGCACATCGGCTACATCCCCGGTGCCGAAGGCCGGATCACCGGGCTGTCGAAGCTCGCCCGCCTGGTCGACGTGTTCGCCAAGCGCCCGCAAGTGCAGGAACGGCTCACCACCCAGGTGGCCGACTCGCTGTGCCGTCTGCTCCAGCCGGCCGGTGTCATCGTCGTGGTCGAGGCCGAGCACCTGTGCATGACCATGCGCGGCGTGCGGAAACCGGGCGCCAAGACGCTGACCAGCGCGGTGCGCGGCCAGCTGCGCAACCCCGCCACGCGCGCCGAGGCGATGAGCCTGATCCTCGGCCGCTGAGCCAGCGGTCCGCCGCAAGCCAAGCCGGGACCGTGGTGTTTCCTTGATCGACGGGTCACATCTGGCACGAAGCGCTCAGGCGTCGTTGGGCCAGATGCGTCCAGCCTGCAGGGCCACGGTCGCGTCCACAGGTGAGATGCCCCACCTGATGCGGTGCACAGCTGGGCGCAGGCACCTGGCCTGGCTGCCCTGGCCCGGACAGCCTCTTCACGATGTTGCCCTTACCGGACCCCCTCGTGCGCGGAGCGCACTCCCGGTCATCCCTGCGGGCAGCGCACGTGAGCCTGCGCGAGTTGAGCGGCGGGCTGTGGAGGCGGCCCTACCGCGGTCGCTACGCCTGGTCTGCCACGGACGAGGCGAGTCCTGCGCAGCGGATCGCTGAGGCGGCGAGCGTCCTTCCCCCCGGTGGGGCGCTCAGCGGATGGGCAGCGGCGTACTCGCAGGGTATGACCGATCTGGACGGTAGACGCTGGGACGGTTCTGCGCTGCCCGTGCTCATGGCGCTGCCGTACGAGCGGCGAGTCCGGCGCCGCGGCATAGCCACGATCCGCGCTCCGCTGGCCGACGCCGATCTCGTCGAGATCGGCGGAGTGGTCATGACGTCACCGGTTCGGAGCTGCTTTGACGAGATGCGCTGTTCCGGCCTCGAGGACGCCGTCGTGGCCATCGACGCAGTGCTCGGGCCCCGATCGCCGATATGGGCTCGATCGACGAGTACGTCGCCGAGCATCGGGCCTGGAAGGGAGTCCCGATCGCTCGCCGAGCGGTCTTGCTCGCCGATGAGCGTGCGCGGTCATGCCCGGAGAGCCGGTTGCGGGTGCTCTGGGTGGTCGAGGCCGGCATCGCTCGGCCAGCGGTCAACGTGCCTGTCTACGGCCCTGCTGGTCTCATGCTCGGCATTCCCGACGTGCTGGACCTCGAGACCGGCCTCGTAGGCGAGTACGACGGAGCTGATCACCGGGCATTGCGGCGGCATACCGACGACAACGCGCGTGAGGAGCGGCTGGAAGCGCATGGGCTGACGGTCGTGCGGATGACGTCGATCGACCTGATGTACCGCCGACAGCGGACGATCGCGCGGGTGCGGGACGGATACCGACGGGCGCTCGGACGCGACCGCCGGTGGGACCGCTGGACGATCGAGCCTCCTGAGACCCCATGGCCCATGGAGTACTGAGCCTCCTGCAGACTGGACGCACCTGTCACGACGCGCCCGGGCGTGTCGTGCCGTGCGCGTCCAGTCGATCATTGCGGGTGGCCGCGTAGGCTCGTTCAGGTGGCGGCTGCCTCCGGACCCGGTCGACCGGCGGCCTACGTGGCTGGTCTGCCGACGCCCGGGCGGTGCCTGGTCATGGGTGTCGTCAACGTCACGCCAGACTCCTTCTCCGACGGGGGCCGGTGGTTCGAGCCTGATGATGCTGTGACCCAGGGGCTGCGGCTGGCCGCGCAGGGAGCCGACCTGGTCGACGTGGGGGGCGAGTCCACCCGGCCCGGCGCGCAGCGTCCCACCGAGGAGGAGGAGCTGCGCAGGGTGCTCCCGGTCGTGCGCGATCTTGCCGCCGCCGGAGTCATTGTCTCGATCGACACCATGCGGGCCGATGTCGCAGCCCGGGCCCTCGACCACGGCGCGAGCATGGTCAACGACGTGTCCGGTGGCCAGGCCGACCCCAGCATGCTCCGGGTCGTGGCCGATGCCGGCGTCCCCGTCGTCCTCATGCACTGGCGCGGACACTCCGCCCACATGCAGGAGTCGGCGGAGTACGGCGATGTCGTGGACGACGTCCGCCGCGAACTGCTGCCCCGGCTCGACAAGGCCATCGAGGCAGGTGTCTCGCGCGATCGCATCGCGCTCGATCCGGGGCTCGGCTTCGCCAAGACCGGTGACCACAACTGGACACTGCTCGCCCGTCTGCACGAGATCGTCGATCTCGGGTACCCCGTTCTCGTCGCTGCGTCCCGCAAGGCGTTCCTCGGTCGCCTGCTGGCCGATCCGACGACGGGCGAAGACCGCCCACCGGACGGCCGCGACGCGGCGACGGCGGTCCTGTCCACCCTGATCGCGCTGGCCGGTGCCTGGTGCGTGCGGGTGCACGAGGTTCCGGGTTCCCTGGACGCCGTCAGGCTCGCCGCACGCTGGGGAGACGAGGCAACGGGGAGAGCCACGTGACGGACGACCGGGGATCGGCGCAGGCGGACGTCCTCACTGCGAACGCCGCGTTCTACGAGGCCGTCGAACGCGGGGACATCGACGCGCTCGATGGACTGTGGGTGGACGACGCGGCCGTCTGCGTCCACCCGGGGCTGGCGCCGATCCACGGCCACAAGGCCGTCATGCGCTCCTGGGCCGCTGTGCTGGCCGCGACGCCCTATCTCCAGTTCGTCCTCACCGACGTGGTGGCCGAGACCCATGACGGAGTGGCGGTCGTCACCTGCACGGAGAACCTGCTCTCGGCGGCCGACGGCATGCCCGACACGGTGTTCGCGGGCGGGCATGCGGTCGCCACGAATGTGTTCCGCCGCGACGGTGACAGGTGGCGACTCTGGGTCCATCACGCTTCCGGCGTGCAACGTCGCGACGGCTGACGGACCGAGCAGCCGCCGGGGTCCCGGGTGGAGCTAGGGTCGGTCCCGTGCCCGACCGAATCGCGTTGCGCGGCCTGACCGCGCGGGGACGCCATGGCTGGTTCGCCCACGAGCGGGAGAACGGCCAGGAGTTCACCGTCGACGTCGTCCTCGGCGTCGACACGCGGTCGGCGGCCGCAAGCGACGATCTTGCCGACACCATCGATTACGGCAGCCTTGCCGAGCGAGTCGTGGACGTCGTCGCGGGGGAACCGGTCCGGCTGGTCGAGACCCTCGCCCAGCGCATCGCCGACCTCTGCCTGGACGACATGCGGGTCGAGGACGTCGAGGTGACCGTGCACAAGCCGGAAGCACCGGTGCCGGTGCCCTTCGGCGACGTGACCGTGACGATCCGGAGGGCCCGCTCGTGACCAATGCTCCGAACCCGAACATCGTCGACGCCGACACCCTGACCGGCGACCTGCGCCCGCTGCGGCGCGCCGCGCTCGCCCTCGGGAGCAACCTCGGCGACCGGCTCGACTACCTGCAGGCCGCCGTGGATGCCCTCACCGACTCGCCCGAGATCCACGCGGTCGCCGTGTCCGCCGTCTACGAGACCGAGCCGATCGGTGGCCCGGCCGAGCAACCGGCGTTCCTCAATGCCGTCCTGGTGGTCGACACGACGCTCTCCCCGCGCTCCCTGATGGAGCGGTGCAAGGCCGCCGAGGACGCGTTCGGCCGCACTCGCGAGGTGCCGAAGGGGCCCCGTACCCTCGACGTCGACGTCCTGGCCGTCGGTGCGGGCGTGGTCGACGACGACGACCTCAAGGTGCCACACCCGCGCCTGCACGAGCGGGCGTTCGTTCTGGTTCCTTGGGGCGAGGTCGACCCCGACTTCGCCGTCCCAGGCCACGGTCGGGTCGCCGATCTGCGTGACAACGTCGCCGACGGCGGCGTCACACGTGTCGACGACGCCGTGCTCGAACTTCCGGACTGAACCGGGCACCGTGCGACCCACGCGTGTGAGCACGCTCGTCTGGGTGGCTCTGGCGGCGGCACCGGTCGGCTGGTCCATCGGGCGGATCGTCGACGCGGCTTCGGGTGCACTGCCACCGGTGCCGTGGATCCTTCCGCTGCTGCTCGTCTTCCTTGCCGTCGTGTTGTTCGTCGGCGCCCGGACGGTCCGCGGGTGGATCGAGGAGCGCCGCTACGACAGCAGGATGGATGCGTTGCGCGCTGCACGGCTGCTCGCTCTCGGCAAGGCTGCGGCGGTCTTCGGGGCGGCGGCCGCCGGCGCGTACGTCGGACTGGGAGTGCTGGCACTCGACTCGCTCGCCGTGCCCGCCGGCCGGAACCGCGTCGTCCTTTCAGCCCTGGTGGCAGTCGTAGCCGTGGTGGTCTCGATCGCCGGGCTACGGCTCGAGCGGGCGTGCATGGTGCCTCCGGACGACGACGAGCAGGACGCAGACGGCGCTAGGCACGCCTGAGTTGTTGTCGCATGACGCCTACGGCGGCGTGTGCTCCACGTCGGCGACGGCACGCGCGGCTACGGTGTGCGCCATGAGCCGAGTCCGGCACCGCCGCCACCTGTATGTGCACCGGTTCGTCGCCGGGTTCGCCCCGGTTGCGGCGGTGGGGTTGTCAGGCGCTGCGTTCGTGCTCGACGGTGCGTGGATGTCGGCCGCGGCGGCTGGTGGAGCGCTGCTCTCGCTGCTGCTCGGGTCGATGGTCTTGCGCCTCGACCGGCGATGGCGGGTCGAACTTGCCACCGTGCGTGCCAGCCAGGCGGCCGCGTACGCAGCCGAGCACGAGCGGTACGCGGCCGAGCATCATTCGTTCACCACGCACCTGGTCGGACTCCTCGACGCGGCCGCTCACCGGATCGGCGTCCAGCGCAATCGACTCGACTCGCTGGAGGCCGAGATCGCCCACCTGCGCTCGACCTGGACGACCCCGCCGACACCGAGCCACGAGCTCGCCCGGATAGCCGACGGGGCCGCATGGTCCGACCTGTGGCCCGACCTGGCCGAGGCGCCCACGGTCGTCGACCTGCTCAAATGGGACGAGCGCCTGCACCACGGCCTGCTACCAGAGGCCGGCGACCAGCGGGACCAGCAGACTGCGTGAGGCCGGTCAGGGCATTTGTGCGGCGAGCTGGAACCGCACCTGCCCCTCCGCGTCGACCTCGGCGTCGAGCGACTTGTCCGCCAGCGCCGGCGCCACCTGCGAATCCACGAACACGCGTGCGCCTCCGGTCTCGACGATCTCGTCCTCGGGTTGTGGGTCGCTGGCGACGCTGACGGCGAACGAGAGCGCGCCGTTGTCGCCGCCGGCGGACGCGATCCGAATACCGGAGCGTTCGGGTAGATCCGGTTGTGTCGTCAGAGCGTGAATCGCCGTAGCGGCGTCATGGGTGAGCGTGAGCACGTCCAACCTCCTCATATGCAGGGCCACCCGGGATGGGAAGACGGGCGGCGCCCGGGTGGGCAGACCCGTGTGGCCGGCCCAAGCTCCTGCCCCTGCCCACACCAGAGCGGACTAAACGGGCTCGGCGCAGCGAATCGGGAATGCCGTGGATCGGTCCCGGTGCCGTCGATGCGCGGCCGCCGTTCAGGCGTCCTGGACCGTCTCCAGTTCGACCTGCTCGGGCTGGACGGAGTGAACGTCGGCCTCGACCGAGCGCCGCAGCGCGGCATGCAGGGTCGACGGCGTCAGTACCCCCAGGTACCGCATGTCGTGATCCAGCACGGCGATCCATCCGGCGTTCCACTGCAGCATCTCGCCGAAGGCGACCCGGAGGCTGTCGCCGAGTCCCACCCACGCGTTCATCCGTCGAGCCTCGTCCCGCACGACCCCTGGACCCGTCGCAAGCTCGCGGCCGATCCAGCCGGCCAGCCCGCCTTCGCGATCGAGGACCACGGCCCAGCGTGAGTCGCCCATCGTCCGTCCGACCTCGGCCAGCGGAGCATCGGTTCGGACGACCGGCGGATGCTCCAGGTCGGCCTCGGTAACCTGTGTCACCGACAGCCGCTTGAGTCCGCGATCGGCGCCGACGAAATCGGCAACGAACGCCGTCGCGGGCGCCCCCAGGATCGCCGCCGGGCTGTCGTACTGCTCGAGGTGGCCGCCCTGGGCGAGGACCGCGATCCGGTCCCCGAGCCGGACGGCCTCCTCGATGTCGTGAGTGACGAACAGGATCGTCTTGCGCACCTCGTCCTGCAGGCGCAGGAACTCCTCCTGGAGTTGCCCGCGCACGACCGGGTCGACGGCGCTGAACGGCTCGTCCATCAGCAGCACCGGAGGATCGGCCGCGAGCGCGCGTACCACGCCCACCCGCTGGCGCTGTCCGCCGGAGAGCTCGTTCGGGTATCGCGGCCCGTGCAGCGCAGGGTCGAGGCCGACCAGGTCCATGAGCTCTCTGGCCCGTTCCCTGCGACGGGCGGCCGGCCAGCCGACCAGCTCGGGCACGACGACGACGTTTTCCTCCACGGTGCGGTGTGGGAACAAGCCGATGTGCTGGATGACGTACCCGATTCCCCGGCGCAGTTGAACCGGGTCTACGTCCATGACGTCCCGACCGTCCAGGAAGATCCGGCCCGAGGTGGGTTCGATCAGCCGGTTGACCATCCGCATCGCGGTCGTCTTGCCCGACCCCGACGGCCCCACCAACGTCACGAGCTCGCCACGGCCGACCGACAGCGAGAGGTCGTGGACGGCCACCGTCCCGTCGGCATAGCGCTTGGACACGCGGTCGAGACGGATCATGGGTTCTTCGGTAGCGTCCCGGGAATGTCGCCCCTCGGGTCCGGTCATGCCGCCACCCTTGCCGACGGCTGCATGGTCCGCAACGAGTGGGTGTGCCCCGAGTACGTGCAGTCCCGTCAGGACGAGATCCTCGCCGCGATCGGCGAGCACATCTGGATAACCGTGGCCTCGATGGTGGTCGGCACGCTGATGGCCTTCGCACTGGCGCTGGCCGTTCGTCGGTTGAGGCGGATCGAGAATCCTGTCCTCGGTGTCTCGACCGTCCTCTACACCATCCCCTCGCTGGCGCTGTTCTCACTGCTCTTGCCGATCTTCGGACTGTCGTCGAGGACGGTCATCGTCGGGCTGGTGCTCTACTCGCTGACCATCCTGGTGCGCGGCATGCTGACCGGTCTCGACGGAATTCCCGCCGACGTCCACGAGGCGGCCGTGGGCATGGGTTACGGCGGCGTCAGGCTGCTCTGGCAGGTCGAGCTTCCGCTGGCCTTGCCGACCATCTTCGCGGCATTGCGTGTGGCGGCCGTGTCGACAGTGGCGCTGACCACGGTCGGAGTCATCGTCGGACATGGCGGACTCGGCAACTTGATCTTCCAGGGCCTGAGGAGCAACTTCCGACCAGAGGTCCTGACGGCCTCGGTCCTGTGCGTCGTGCTCGCGCTGGTCGCCGACCTCGTGCTGCTCGGTTTCCAGCGGATGGCCACGCCGTGGCGACGGGGTGCGGCCTGATGGACGTCCTGATCGACGCCGTCGGCTGGCTCACCGATCCCGTGAACTGGCAGGGCCCGGACGGCGTGGCCACACGCCTGGTCGAGCATGTGCAACTGACCGTGGTCTCCGTCGTCATCGCCTGCGTGATCGCGATCCCGATCGCGCTGTGGCTCGGGCACATCGGCAAGGGCGGGACGCTGGCGATCAACGTCAGCAACATCGGTCGGGCGGTGCCGACCTTCGCCGTACTCGTCCTCCTCTTCCTCACGCCGCTGGGCCTGTCGGTGTGGTCCACGATCATCGCGTTGGTGCTGTTCGCAATCCCGCCGATCCTCACCAACACGTACGTGGGCATGCGCGAGGTCGATCGCGACGTCGTCGACGCCGCCCGCGGCATGGGCATGGGCGGCACACAGTTGATGCGCAAGGTCGAGCTTCCCCTGGCCGTGCCGCTGCTGATGAACGGCGTTCGACTCGCGGCCGTGCAGGTGGTCGCGACGGCGACGATCGCGGCGCTCGTCGCCGGTGGGGGTCTGGGGCGGATCATCACCAACGGGTTCGGCCGGCAGGACCTCCCGCAGATCGTCGCCGGAGCCATCCTCGTCGCGACGCTGGCGCTGGTGGTCGAGGCGCTGATGGAGTGGCTTCAGCGTCGGCTCGATCCGATGCGTCGTGCCCGCCGCACGCCCGCGCGTCGGCCGCCGGACGCGATCGAGGCCGTAACTGGATCGTGATACCGATCTGGGTGAGCTTGTCAGTGGCGGGTAGTTGACTTGATCGAGCGGGCGCGGCCCTCTGGCGCGGCGCTCGCCGGACACGCGGGACGGTCGCTTGGGCGGTCCCGGGACACAGAAGGCGACGCGCTGGAAGGCGGTGCGACATTCATGGCTGTCCGACGCAGGATCGCCGCAGTTGCGGCGGGTCTCGGTCTCGTTCTCACGCTGGCGGCGTGCGGCGACGACGACGACGGAGACGTGTTCGAGAGTGACGGCGAGGAGACGAGCGGCACGGCGTCCGGCGAGCTCACCGTCGGTGGGGCCAGCTTCACCGAGATGGCCATCATGCAGGAGATCTACAAGGCACTGCTCGAGGACGCGGGGTACACCGTCGACACGCAGCAGGCCGAGAACCGTGAGATCTACGAACCCGCCCTGGAGAGCGGCGAGATCGACGTCGTGCCGGAGTACGCGGCGACGATGGCCGAGTTCCTCAACGCCAAGGCGAACGGGCCCGACGCCCCCACCGACTCGCCGGTCGCCACGACCGATGCCGCGAGCACGGTCGACGCGATGCGTCCGCTCGCCGAGCAGTACGGGCTCGAGGTCCTCGAGCCTGCCGAGGCCTCCAGCCAGAACGGCTTCGCCGTCTCCGTGGAGTTCGCCGAGACCAACGGCGTCGCGACCCTGTCCGACCTCGGTGCCCTCGGGCAGCCGATCATCCTCGCGGCCGGTGAGGAGTGCCCGGACCGGCCGTTCTGCGAGCCGGGTCTGGAGAGCACCTACGGGCTCGACATCACCAAGATCCTGCCGCTGGGCTTCGGGACTCCGCAGACCAAGGAGGCCGTCACGAACGGTGACGCCCAGCTCGGGCTCGTCGGCACCACCGACGGCACGTTGGAGGCCCTCGGTCTCGTGCTGCTCGAGGATGATCAGGGCCTGCAGCTCGCCGACAACCTGGTGCCGGTCGTCAACGCCGAGACCGCGGGCGACGACGCCGTGGCCGATGCGCTCAACGTGCTGGCCGACGTCCTCACCACCGAGGACCTCGCGACGCTCAACGCACAGGTCGACGCCGAGCGGCAGCAGCCCGCCGACGTCGCCCGTGCCTACCTGGAGGAGCAGGGTCTGATCGGCGGCTGAGCGACGCGCACCATGGCCCAGCCACCCGCCGGGTGCCGGTTGAGGTCATCACCAGCCGCAGCGTGTGGACTACGCGTTCGCGTCGAAAGTTGTCCTGTGGAGAGAGGGCTCGTGGTTGATCATCGGCGCTAAGGTTCACGGCTATGCGCGCGCGCATGGGAGCAGCCGCCGGGCTCGCCCTGGCCGGTCTGATGCTGGCCTCGTGCAGTGGTGATGACGTGCCGGGCACCCTTCCGGACGTGACGCCGACTACTGACGGCCCCCAGGAGACCACGAACGCCACCCCCACAGGCGACCCCACCGCCGCCCTCGAAGCCGAGATCACCGCCTTCTACGAACACTACGTGCAGACGATCAACGAGAGCTGGACATCAGCGGAGGCACTGGCGCGCCGCCGCGAAATGTTCTCCGATAGCTGCGCGGAATGCCTGGCTGGGTATGACTTTGCGCAGCGGGCGCAAGTGGACCGTCTGAGACTTGAAGGTGACGCTGCATCCGTGGCGAGGGTGCGCATCGACGCGGTTAACGGAGATGTCGTCACATTCTCGACGTTCAGCAACGTACCGGCTGCACGCCTCATCGATCAGCAAGGAAAGGTCGTCGTCGAATTCGACGAAGGCCGAAGTACGCAGACCACCTACCAGGCACAGCGGAGAGGACATGGCCAGTGGATCATAATCTCCGGTCACACCCTCTCCTAACGAGAGCCGTCCTCGTCCTTACTGCGACTGTTGTGTTTGGGCTGGTGCCCATTTCGCTCAGTCATGCGTGCCAGCAGACTGGACAGGGCTGTGTCGATGCCGACCGTGAGGCAGGGGGGTTCGGGTATTACTACGATAGGGCGACGCAGACGTTCTATTCGGAGGGTGCGCTCGACGGCAGTGAGACCGTCGACGGCGTCCGAATTCAGCTCAAGTACGTCGTGAACTGTGTCGGCAACACGACGGCCAATCCGACGGCCATCGGCGAATGCAGCACGTCCATCTGCGCCATGCCCGACGGCACACCGGGCGTCAGCTACCAGGTCTACTTCCGCACCGGCGGGGCGACCGAATGGATCCTC
>DASRTE010000168.1:0-15286 GCA_035656095.1 Jiangellaceae bacterium | reverse complement strand
AAGAAGGAGCTCCACGACTTCCTCCACGGCGAACCGAGGAAGGTGAAGGTCAACAACATCAACCTGACCTACGAGGGGCTGATCCCGAAGATCCAGAAGTCGTTCCTGTCCAAGGACGTCGACGCGCTGCAGCCGCACATCCGCGCCTTCGTGGAGCGGGCGGTGACGTTCACGACCTGTCCTGAGTGCGACGGCACCCGGCTCAGCAAGGAGGCTCGGTCGTCGAAGATCAAGGGGAAGAACATCGCCGATGTCTGCTCGATGCAGATCAGCGACCTGGGCGACTGGGTCCGCGGCCTCGACGAGCCGTCGGTGGCCCCGCTGCTCGCCGGGCTGCAACATCTCCTCGACTCGTTCGCGGAGATCGGGTTGGGCTATCTCTCGCTCGACCGGCCGTCGGGCACCCTGTCCGGGGGAGAGGCACAGCGCACCAAGATGATCCGCCACCTCGGCTCGTCGCTCACCGACGTCACCTACGTGTTCGACGAGCCCACGATCGGCCTGCACCCCCATGACGTCCAGCGGATGAACGATCTGCTGCTGCAACTGCGGGACAAGGGCAACACCGTGCTCGTCGTGGAGCACGAGCCGGAGACGATCGCGATCGCCGACCACGTCATCGACCTCGGTCCCGGCGCCGGTACGGCGGGGGGGACCGTCTGCTTCGAGGGCACCGTCAAGGGGCTCCGGGCCAGCGGCACCCTCACCGGCCGCCATCTCGGCGACCGGGCCGCCCTCAAGGAAACGGTGCGGTCGCCCTCCGGCACGCTGGAGATCCGCGGCGCAACCACGCACAACCTGCGCGACGTCGACGTCGACATCCCGCTCGGGGTGCTTGTCGTCGTCACCGGCGTCGCCGGGTCCGGCAAGAGCTCGCTCGTGGACGGGTCGATCCCCGACGGCGCAGGGGTGGTGTCGGTCGACCAGCGGGGGATCCGCGGCTCGCGCCGGAGCAACCCGGCGACCTACACCGGACTGCTCGACCCCATCCGCAAGGCGTTCGCGAAGGCCAACGGCGTGAAGCCGGCGCTGTTCAGCGCCAATTCCGAGGGCGCCTGCCCCAACTGCAACGGCACCGGCGTCATCTACACCGACCTGGCGATGATGGCCGGCGTCGCCTCCACCTGCGAGGAGTGCGAGGGGAAGCGGTTCCAGGCATCGGTGCTGGATTACCACCTCGGCGGCCGCGACATCAGCGAGGTGCTCGCGATGTCGGTGACCGAGGCCCAGGAGTTCTTCGGTGCCGGCGACGCGCGCACGCCGGCCGCGCGCGCCATCCTCGACCGGCTCGCCGACGTCGGGCTCGGCTACCTCAGCCTCGGCCAGCCGCTCCCTACGCTGTCCGGCGGCGAGCGGCAGCGGCTCAAGCTGGCCACCCACATGGCCGAGAAGGGCGGCGTCTACGTCCTCGACGAGCCGACCACCGGCCTCCACCTCGCCGACGTCGAGCAGCTGGTCGGCCTGCTCGACCGGCTCGTCGACTCCGGCAAGTCGGTCATCGTCGTCGAGCACCACCAGGCGGTCATGGCGCACGCCGACTGGATCATCGATCTCGGCCCCGGCGCCGGCCACGACGGTGGCCGCATCGTCTTCGAGGGCACACCCGCCGACCTCGTCGCCGCCCGCTCCACCCTCACCGGCGAGCACCTCGCGGCCTACGTCGGCACCTGACCGAGGCCCTCGCGGACACCGTGAGACGAGTTCTCTCATCTGTTTCGACTCGTCCCACCCCAACGCCGATAATGAACATTATGTCAACTTGGCCTATCGAGGTCTGCGCTCACCCTCCCCAACCCGTCATCCTGTGGCGGGTTGTCAACGCATCCTGGCCTGGTGTGACGTCCGTAAGCCGCCACAGGTGGCGATTCGAACGGCGATGAGGGCCGTAGACTACTGCTGGTAGCGCTCGACATCGTCGACCGGGCGGACGACGGCCTCGTCCGGGCTCTGGCCGGCATCCCGCCTGGCCCGCCGTTGGCGCAGCAGGTCCCAGCATTGGTCAAGGGCCTCTTCGACGCGTCGTAGCTGCTGCTGCTCCTCCTGCGGATCGAGCTCGCCGCCCTGGACACGCTCACGCAGGTCGTGCTCACGATCGACCAGGGCCTGGACCTGCTCGAGGATCTGCCGTTCGTCCATGCCGTTCCTCCACATCCATCGATGTCCCGGTCACTGCGCGGCACCCGTCGGCAACCGCGCGATCGGGCGTCCGCTGGCGGGATGGCTCGTGATCGAGAAGCCTGCCCTGCGGAACATGCCGACCGTCCCGGTGTATACCTCTGCCCCGGGGCGCCGCTCCCCCGCCGTGTCCACCGGGTATCCCTCGACGACGCTCGCGCCAGCCGACCGGGCGAAGTCGACGGCGGCCGCGAGCAGCGTGGTGCCGAGGCCGCCGCGGCGTCGGCGAGCCGGAAGCCAGAAGCACACCACGGACCATACGTCCGTTTCGTCCCGATTCGTCGGTCCTATGGTGCGAGACAGGAGAATCCGGACGAACTGGTCACGCGGCGAGACCGAGACCCACCCCACCGGCTCCCCCTGCTCGTAGGCCAGCAACCCGGGCACTGCGCCGCCGTGGGTGAGCCGCTCGAGCAGTCCACGATTTGCTCGGCCGCGGTTCGGCGGTTCGCACGACGTGCTGGCGGTGAAATCCTTGGCACGCACCCGGAAGTAGGCGCACCAGCAGTTGCCGTACGCGCCGTTGGGCCCGAACAGGCTCACCAGGTCGTCCCAGCGGTCCGGTGTGACCGGAACGACCGAGACCGTCATGGGGTGATTGTGTCCCTCCGTACGGTTGATCCGCACTGCTGGAGGGCTACGCTGGGCATCACGATGCGACACCGTCCCCCGACCAGGTCGCTCATCGCGGTCCTGGTGGCAGTCCTCGTACTCGGCAGTGCCGCGCAGTCGGCAGCCGTGCAGGGTCGTCCGCTCGAACCCAGGTTCGAACAGCGGGTCACCGGCGACATCTCGATCGTCAGCGGCGGCGATGCCGCCACAGCGACCGCATCGCGTCCGGCGGGCAGCACATTGTTGTTCGCCGGCCTGTACTGGGGCGGTCGACCTCCGATCGATCCCGCGGCGGATACGCAGGTGACGGTACGGATCGGGTCCAGGGCACCGGCTACCGTCACGGCCGACAGGTTCGACACGGAACCGTTCGGCTACGGCGCCGTCGCCGACGTGACCGACCTCTTCGATGGCACCGGTCCGTGGGTCGACCTGACGGTCGGCGACGACGGCTCCGGCACGTGGTCGCTGGTCACCGCCTGGAGCTCCCCCCTGGAGCCGCTGCGTGACCTCCGGGTCGTGGACGGCCTGGTCGACGCGACGGACGCGCAGCCGGCGACGGCGCACGTGTCGGGCCTGGCCACACCGCGCCGCGGGCCGGTCGACACGACGGTCGGGGTGGTGAGCCACCACGAGCCGGCCGAGGCGACGGCCGAGGTCGACGCCGGCCAGACCTCGTTGTCGGTCCCTGTTCGGCCGCTGGGCACCGACGACGCCCTCATTGCAGCGGTCACCACGGCGAGCGAGGCCGCGGCCGTCACTGACCTGGGCGTCAGCACCACGATCGCCCCCTCGGGCGACACCGGTAGCGTCGCGGTCTCGATCACCGTGACGAATCTCGGCCCGGACGACCAGACCGGTCCGGCCATCGTGACCGCGCGGCCGGGTCGCGGCCTCGAACCGGACGCCGTGTCGCTGGCCAGCACCGGCGGTGCCTGCGGCCTCGCGGTGTCCCGGGCCGTCTGCGCCCTCGACCCCTTACCCGCCGGCCGAGACGCCCTGGTGACCTTCAGCGCGACGGTCAGCGGGGACGCCGGCGCAGCACTGGTCGCCAACGCTCAGGTGCACACCGCGCAGTCCGACGTCGACCCCGATACGACCAACGACAGGGCTGCAGCGCAGGTGCCACGCCGCACAGTTTCCGACGACGTCACAGAGGCCGACCGGCCGGTGCGTACCCAGTCCGCCCCGCACTCCGAACCGGACTCAGACGCCCCATAGGTCACCTACTTTCCGGTTCCTCCCCCGACCGATACGCTGCGTTTTCCCCTGTATGTACCGGAGAACGATGCCTGGACGTCACGCCTCCTCGCGCCGACGGCGCTCCTGGCTACGGCGACTTGCCGAGTTCGGAACGGCCATCGTCCTCGTGGCGATCGCCGCAGTGGCCGCCAACGCCCTCATCGACGGTGGCCGGGACAGCTGCGAGCAGGCGACCCCGCTCGCCGTGGTCGCCGATCCCGCCATCGAGCCCGCGTTGTCCGAGATCGCCGACGACTACGAGGACACCGCGCCGTCGGTGAACGGCATGTGTCCCGAGGTCGACATCACGCCGGTGGCCGCTGCCGAGGTCGCCGCCGGCCTCGGCAGCGACGTGACCGCCGACCTGTGGATCCCAGACTCGAGCCTGTGGGCGGAACGGGTCGTGGCCGACGGGGTCAGCCTGGCATCCGCCGGATCCGTCGCCACCTCCCCGCTGGTCGTCGTGGCGCCCAGGCCAGTGGCCGAGCAGTTGGGATGGCCCGAAGCCGAGTTCTCGTGGAGCGCCGTGTTGGGCGGCGAGGGCGACACGACGATCGCCGATCCGACCGTGACCGGCGAGGGGCTCGCGACGCTGCTCGCGGTCGGCGCGACTGTCGGTGTCGAGGGAGCAGATCGCACCCAGCTCGTGCAGGCCATGACCGCGGTGGCCGGCACGGCCGTTCCCGACGTCGCCACTGCCTACGAGCAGGTCGTCGACGACCCCGCCGGTGCGCCGCTGTTCACCGCGACCGAGCAGTCCGTGGTCGCCCACAATCTCGCCATGCCGGACAGCCCGGTCGCAGCGCTGTATCCGGCGGAGGGCACGCTGATCCTCGACTATCCGGCGCTGGCCGTCACGACCGCGTCGACCAGTTCGGGCCAGTCCGCCGCCGCTGCGGCCTTCTCGGCCGAGCTGGGCACGCCCGAGGCGGTTACGGTCATCCGGGAGGCGGGCTTCCGGGCTCCCGACGGCCGACCTCGTGACAACGCGGGTGTCTTCGACGGCATCCAGGCGGCCATGCCCACCGCCTTGCCGACGCCGGAACCCACTCAGGCCGCCCAGATCCTGCGCCAGTGGGCGGCCCTGTCGATCGACAGCCAGCTGCTCGCCGTCATCGACGTCTCGGGCTCGATGAACGAGCAGGTCACCCCCGGGCAGACACGCATCGAGCTCACCCGAGACGCGGCCAAGGCCGCGTTGGCACTGTTCCCGGATACCAGTTCGATCGGCCTGTGGGCCTTCTCGGTGAACCAGGATCCGCCCAACGACCACGTCGAGCTCGTGCCGGTCGGGCCCCTCACCGAGCTGGTCGGCGAGGTCCCGCGCAAGGAGGCGCTCGTCGCCGCGGTCGACGAGCTTCCCGATCGGGCCGAGGGTGGCACCGCTCTCTACGACACCGCCCTGGCGGCGTTCCGGACCGTCCGGGCGATGTACGACCCAGAGAAGATCAACTCGGTTGTCCTGCTCACCGACGGGCGCAACGAGGACGACCCGGTCGGCATCGACCTCGAAAGCCTGCTCACGACGCTGCAGACCGAGGTCGACCCGGCCCGGCCGGTCCCTGTCATCACGATCGGCATGGGGCCCGAGGCCGACCTGAAGGCGCTCACCGAGATCTCGGAGGTCACGGGTGCCAAGGCCTACCTAGCCGAGGACCCTGCCGACATCGAACAGGTGTTCCTCGACGCGATGGTCGAGCGCCAGTGCCGACCGAACTGCTGAGGACGACGCGGGACTGGACACCGCCCGGGGGTTCACTGATCATTGAGCTGGGTACCTGAACACTCAGGTGTCCCAGCGGTCTCACCCGTATCGAGGTGGTCGTGTCCAACGGATCGGGCGCTGCTGTCGCGGGCCTGCTGATCGGCATCATCCTCGCTGCCGAGGCGGCCGGCTGGGGCGATGACGACGGCGACGGGCTCGCCCTCGAGTCCGGGGACTCCGGCGGCGGCGAGGACACCACGACCAGTGAGCCCGCGGTGCCGACCTCCGTCGACGGCGGCGCGACCGCCCGCCCGAACCCCGGCCCGGACGACACCGAGGTGATCACGGTGACCGATCGCTCCGGTCGCACGGTGGCGCTCGCAGCACCACCTGCCGCCGGACCCGACATCGCGAGGAACGTCAGGCGAGCACTCGTCGATCACGATGTCCGCGCCGCCTTCTGCCCGGACGTGGTCGACTCCCGACGTCATCCGTTGTGCGACGTCACGATCCGGACGGTGGACATCGGTGTCGACGACCTCCAGGGTGTGCGTGGCGCAGCAACGTTCGACGGCACGGTGGACGCGCTGTCGGACGAGGGCTTCGCCGTCATCCGGCCCTCGCCGTGACGACGGACGGGCCCGTGGCCGGGCCGTACGCGGTGGTCGACCTCGACGGCGTGCTCGCAGATGTGACGGGTCGGCTCCACCACCTGGAGGGCCCACGAAAGAACTGGCCGGCATTCCTCGCCGGCATACCGGACGACTCGCCGTACCCCGAGGGTTTCGCAGTGGCCCGTGAGCTCGTGGCCGACCACGAGCTGATCTACCTCAGCGGGCGCCCGGAGCACACCCGGGTCGTCTCGCAGGAGTGGCTTGACCGCCACAGCGCACCGCCGGCGCGGCTCCTGCTCCGGCGCGACGGCGACCGGCGGCCCGCTCGGATTCTCAAGGTCGCGCTCCTGCGGCGCCTGCAGCGCGAGCGCCCGGTCGCGGTCCTCGTGGACGACGACCCTGCCGTGTGCCGGGCAGCCCGCGAGGCCGGATTCCGCGTGTTCGAGGCGGCCTGGGGGCGTCGGCAAGCGACACTGTTCGACGCTCAGGAACGTCTCGGCCAGACCTGACCAATCCGCTGTGCCCGCAGCGGCGAATACCGGGGAAAGACATCTCCGACACCGGGAGGTCGCGGAGACCCGTGCCGCCCTCCGGTCACAACTGCGGTCTTCGGTGGCTTCATGACGGACAGAGTCGGCAGACTCGGCCCCGTGACGAGGTCGGGCAGGCCGGTCGGACTGCACAAGCGGTCCACCGGTACGGGGGCCGCGGGCGGCCTGCTCGAGGAACTGCTCGGGCGGGCTGCCCGCGGAGACCAGGCTGCCTTCACCGCGCTCTACGACGCCACCTCGGCGCAGGTCTTCGGCACCGTGCTCCGGGTCGTGCGTGATCCGTCGCAGAGCGAGGAGGTGACCCAGGAAGTCTTCATCGACGTCTGGCGGCAGGCCGCTCGTTTCGACGCCGCGATCGGCTCGGCACGCACCTGGATCCTCACCATGGCGCACCGGCGGGCCGTCGACCGCGTCCGTCGCTCGGAAGCGGCCAGCGACCGCGAGCACCGCGCGGCATCGCGGTCGACGACCCGCGACTACGACGAGGTCGTCGAGACCGTGGAGCGCTCCCTCGAGGCCGAACGGGTCCGCCGGTGCCTCGACGGATTGACGGACCTGCAGCGTGAGTCGGTCACCCTCGCGTACTACCGCGGCTACACCTATCCGGAGGTCGCCCAACTTCTCGACGCGCCCCTCGGCACCGTGAAGACCAGGATGCGCGACGGCCTGGTCCGGATGCGTGACTGCCTGGGGGTGAGCCGATGACCGTGACGATGGACGACCGGCACACCCTGGCCGGCGCCTACGCACTCGATGCCCTCGACGAGGGTGAGCGCCGCCTGTTCGAGGCCCATCTGGAGACGTGCGACGAGTGCCGAGCCGAGGTCGCCGAGCTCACGGCGACCGCGGCGTACCTCGGCGTGGCAAGCGCGGTCCCCCCTCCCCCCGCCCTGCGCGACCAGGTGCTCGCGGAGATCGCTCGCACCCGGCAACTGCCGCCGCAGCGCGGCCCCGGCCGTGGGCGCAGAGGCGTTCCCAGGTGGACGGTGAACGTCCTTGCGGTGGCCGCCACCGTGCTCGCCGTGCTGGCGATCTCGCTCGGCGTCCTGGCCTGGCAGTCCATGCAGCGCGCTGACGACCTGGCGGCCGAGGCCCAGCGGCTGGCGGCTGTGCTGGCTGCCCCGGACGCCCGGAACGCCGCGGCCGACGCCGAGGGCGGCGGCCAGGCCTCCGTGGTGGCGTCCGAGACTCGAGGCGAGGTCGTGCTCATCACCGACGACCTGCCGGAGCTGAGTCCAGACCAGACCTACCAGCTGTGGCTCATCGCACCGGACGAGATCACATCGGCGGGTGTCGTCGACGTGCCCGACAGCGGTGACGTCACCTACCTGACCGCGGGCGACCTGGGCGGCGTCACCACCATCGCCCTGTCGGTCGAGCCCCTCGGCGGTTCGGAGCAGCCCACCACTACTCCGGTCTGGGCCGCGGAGCTCGGCTCGGGCTGACCGGCGAGAGCGGAGATTCACCCGCAGACATGTCGAGATCGGCTCGGTAGCTTCTACCTGCTCTGTGAGAGTCGTCCGCTGGACGCCGGAGCCGACGAGGAGTGCACCGATGAACGCAACAGATCACGCCGAGCAGGGCGGATCAGGCGAGGGCATGCGTCGGGCGACCGGCCGGGACAGGGGCGGCTGGTTCGCTGTGCTCGACGCCTGGGGTGCCGCCGGCCGCCCGTACCAGGAGATCGCCGCCTGGCTCACCGGCGAGCACGGGCTCAGCAGCTGGTGGGCCCAGAAGCTCATCGTCGAGTACGAGCAGGCGCGCGGGCTGCGCGCCGCCGGTGTCCGCCCGGACGGCACGTTCACGGTCGGCGCGAGCAAGACGGTGGCCGTGCCCGCCGAACGGCTCTACGCGGCCTTCGTCGACGCCGAGGTGCGCGAGCTCTGGCTGCCTGGAGCCCTGATCCGTGAGCGCACGTCGCAGCCCGGGCGTTCGGCGCGCTTCGACTGGGATGACGGTGCCACGCGGGTCAACGTCTCCGTCGCCGCCGCGGGTGAAGCCAAGAGCCAGGTGGCGGTGGAGCACGAGCGCTTGCCGGATGCGCGGGCGGCGGAGGAGGCGAAGGCCCACTGGCGTGAGCGCCTGGACGTGCTCAAGGCCGTGCTCGAAGGCGGAGCTTCCGATACCGAGGCGCGGCGATGAACGACATCAACTACCTTGCCGTCGCCGTGGCCGCTGTGGCGGCGTTCATCCTGAGCGCGGCGTGGTACGCCGTGTTCGGAAAGCAGCTGGCGGGACTCGACGACGCGTACGCCGCCGCGGGCAGCATGCCGGCCTGGAAAGTGCTCGTCGAGCTCGTCCGGAGCCTCGTCGTCGCGATGGTCCTGGCCTGGCTCGCCGTCGGCATCGACATCACGGACTGGGCGAGTGCGGTGGGGCTCGGACTCGCGGTGTGGATCGCGTTCCCCGTCGTGCTTCTCACCGGTTCGGTCATCCACGAGAACGTGCCCTGGAAGCTGGCCGCGATCCATGCCGGCGACTGGCTGGTCAAGCTGGTCGTCGTCACTGTCATCGTCTGCCTCTGGCGTTGAGGTCACGCCGCGAGTCGTTCGACTATCGCGCCATACACACGGGGCAGCCGGTGGGCCAGCGGGACGATCCGCGACCGGACCCGGGGACGGCCGGCCGCGGTGACCAGCGCGGCGGTCAGCAACCGGTAGTCGCGGCTGTCCCGTCGCCATGCCCGCTCGTAGTCGCCAGGGCGCCCGGCTGCCACGGCCTGCACCGCTGCCCGGGCCTGGGCGAGACCGAGCCGGATCCCCTCGCCGGTCAGCGCGTCGACGTACCCGCCGGCATCGCCGACCAGCAGGACCCGGCCGGCGGTGCGGCGCACGGTGTCCTGCCACATCGGGCCGGCACCGCGCAGGTCGGACGCCGGTGCCGCTCCGTGCAGGCGCTCCCGCACGCCGCGGGCGGATGCGATGACGTCGTCGTACTGCACGTTCCTCGGTCCCAGCACCGCGACCCCGACCAGGTCGTCGTCCACCGGGGTCACGTAGATCTCGGCCTCGGGCGTCCAGTGCACCTCGACGGCGTCACTCCACGGGCTGACCCGGAAGTGCCGGCGTACGCCGTATCGGGCCGGGCGACGCGGGGGCCGCTGCAGGCCGAGCTGCCGGCGGATCGACGAATGCAGGCCGTCGCACGCGAACAGCCAGTGCGCGCGCAGGCGGCCGTCGACGGTCACGCCGGCGACGTCCTGTTCCACTACGCCCACCCGGGTCGGCACCGTCTGCACGCCCACCTCAGCGGCCCGTCCCGCCATCTGCCCGTGCAGACCCGTGCGACGGACGCCTCGCCCGGGCCCGGAACGGAAGCGGTGCTCCACGGCGAGCCCGCCACCGAGGTACCGGATACCGCTGAAGTCCCGCCCCGCGGGTTCGACGCCGATGCGGGACAGCAACCGGAGAGCGCCGGGCATCAGCCCCTCTCCGCAGGCCTTGTCGACGGCACCGGTCCGCGGCTCGCAGAGCAGCACCGACAGACCGACGAGGCGAGCCTCGATGGCAGCGGCCAGGCCCACCGGGCCGCCTCCGACCACGAGGAGGTCCGCGTCGATCACGACACGGTCGCCAGCGCGCGTTCCTCGACCGGGATGCGCACCGCGAGAACCGCCGCGTTGGCCAGCGTGAACACCAGGGCCGTCACCCACGCCGTGTGGACGAGGGGTAGCGCCACCACCTCGACCACGACGGCCACGTAGTTGGGGTGGCGCAGCCACCGATACGGGCCGGCCGAAACGAGTGGAAGGCCGGGCACGACGATGACCCGGGTGTTCCACTGGTGGCCCAGGGTCGCGACGCACCACCACCGCAGCGCCTGGGACGCCACCACCATGGCCAGCATCGGCCAGCCGAGCCAGGGCAGGAACGGCCGGTCGGCCACGGCGACCTCGGCGATGCACGCCACCAGGAAGGCGGTGTGCATCGCCGCCATCACCGGGTAGTGACCGCGGCCGGACTCGACCCCGCCGTGCGCGAACGCCCACCGGGCATTGCGCGTCGCGACGACCAGCTCGGCCAGCCGCTCGAGGCCGACGGCGACGACGAGCAGGACGTAAGGAGTCACCTCACCGCCCCTCGGGCCACCGGAGCAGCACCAGCTCCGAGCAGAAGCCCGGGCCCATCGCGAACAGCATCCCCGCTCCCCCGCCGTCGGGGGGCGGCCGGTCCAGCGTCGCCGACAGGACGTCCAGGACCGACGCCGACGACAGGTTCCCGACGGTCGCCAGTGACCGCCAGGTGAGGTCGAGCTCTCCGTTGCGCAGCCCGAGGGTCCGCGACGTCGCCTCGAGCACCTTCGGCCCGCCCGGATGGGCGATCCACCGCCGGATGTCGCCGACGACGAGGCCGTGCTCGGCGAGGAACTCGCGCGCATCGTCGCCCAGGTGCGCCTCGACGACGTCGGCGACGCTCGCGGCCAGGACGATCCGGAAGCCGCTGCCCCCGACGTCCCAGCCCATCACCCGCTCGGTGTCGGGATAGAGGCGGCTGCGCGTGGCGACGACGTCGGGACCGGGCAGACCCAGCCGGCGGGCCCGCGCCGCCCCGACCATGACCACGGCCGCGACCCCGTCACCGAACAACGCGCTCGCGACCAGGTTGGCGATCGAGGCGTCGTCGCGCTGCACGGTGAGCGAACAGGTCTCCGCCGCCAGCAGGACGGCCACGCCCTCGGGGTCACCGCGCAGCACGTCGTGCAGCCGGGCGATGCCGGCCGCTCCGGCCACGCAGCCCAGCCCGAAGACGGGGATCCGCCGGACGTCGTCACGCAGCCCGAGCCGCGGGACGAGTCTGGCGTCGACCGACGGGGCCCCGATCCCCGTCACCGACACGGTCATCAGGAAGTCCACGTCGGCAGGGGCCAGGCCGACGTTCGCCAGCGCCTCCTTGACCGCCTGCTCGCCGAGGTCGACCGCGCAGGTCAGGAAGGTGTCGTTCGCCTCGCCGAAACCGCCCAACGCACCGTAGCGGTCAAGCGGCAGGACCAGGTGGCGGGTGCGTACCCCGCTGGCGCGGTGGAACCGCTCCAACGTCGCCCGGCTCCTGCCGGTGAGCGCCAGCATCCGGGCGACGGCCTCGGTGATCTCGCTCTGGTCGTAGCGGTGCGGCGGCAGCGCCGTCGCGGCAGAGGCGACCCGGGTCATGCTGGCATCGTGTCAGACGGCCGTCCGGGCCGGCACGAGCGGGCGGGTTAGGCTCGCCGGGTGCCCACGGAGATCGATCCCAGGTTCCTGGCGCTGCCGATGCGCCCGCTGGCCGACGCCGCACTGCAGCGCGTCCGCGAGCTCGGCGCCGAGCACGCCGACTTCCGGCTGGAGCGCATTCGCAGCCAGGGGATCTCGTTGCGCGACGGGCGACTCGAGGGCAGCCACGACGGCGAGGACGTCGGCTTCGCGGTCCGTGTCGTCCACGACGGCACCTGGGGATTCGCCGCCGCCGTCGACCTCACCGTCGACGAGGCGGTTCGGGTCGCCGAGCAGGCCGTCGACGTCGCCCGAACGGCTCACGACATGAGCCCGGAACGGATCGAGCTCGCCGACGAGGCGGTCCAGGCCGACGCCACCTGGCTGTCGGCCTACGGCACCGACCCCTTCACCGTGCCCGACGCCGAGAAGGTCGAGCTCCTCGCGACCTACTCGCGCACGGTGCTCGACCGCGACGGCGTCGACCACGTCACCGCACGCCTCGGCCAGGTGCTCGAGTGCAAGTTCTACGCCGACACCGCGGGCACCGTGACGACGCAGCAGCGGGTGCGACTCCATCCGGTCGTCGAGGCGCTGGCCGTCGACGCCGACAGCGGCCGCTTCGAGACGATGCGCACGCTCGCCGCGCCTGCCGGCCGTGGCTGGGAGTACGTGACGGGTGCCGACGGTCTGGTCGACTGGCACGCTGCGCTGGACGAACTGCCCGACCTGCTGGCCGAGAAACTGGCCGCCCCCGGCGTGAAGGCCGGGAGGTACGACCTCGTCGTCGATCCCACCAACCTGTGGCTGACCATCCACGAGTCCGTCGGACACGCGACCGAGCTCGACCGCGCATTGGGCTACGAGGCCAGCTACGCAGGTACCTCGTTCGCCACCCCAGACCAGCTCGGCACGCTGCGCTACGGCTCCCCCCTCATGCACGTCACGGGCGACCGGACGGTCCCGCACGGCCTGTCCACGATCGGGTTCGACGACGAGGGCGTCGCGGCCCAGCAATGGGACATCGTGCGTGACGGCGTCCTGGTCGGCTACCAACTCGACCGGCGGATGGCCCGCCTGATGGCGGCGACGCTGGGCACCAGCCGATCCAACGGCTGCGCCTTTGCCGACTCGGGCGGGCACGTCCCGGTGCAACGGATGCCCAACGTCTCGCTCCAGCCCGCCGAGGGTGGGCCGTCGACCGACGACCTGATCTCGCAGGTCGACCGTGGCATCTACGTCGTGGGCGACAAGTCCTGGTCGATCGACATGCAGCGGTACAACTTCCAGTTCACCGGCCAGCGCTTCTACCGGATCGCCAACGGGCGCTTGGCCGGTCAGGTGCGCGACGTCGCCTACCAGGCGACGACGACCGACTTCTGGGGCTCCCTGGCGGCCCTCGGAGGGCCCCAGACCTACGTCCTGGGTGGAGCCTTCAACTGCGGCAAGGCACAGCCGGGCCAGGTCGCGCCGGTGTCGCACGGCTGTCCGTCGGCCCTGTTCCGATCCGTGCGGATCCTCAACACCGCCGACGAGGGTGGCCGGTGACGATGCCGTCGATCAACGCACAGGAGATCGTCGAGCGTTGCCTGGACCTGTCCGAGGCGGACGGCAGCGTCGTCCTGGTCGACGAGGGCCACAGCGCGAACCTGCGGTGGGCCGGCAACACGTTGACGACCAACGGCGTCATGCGGTCTCGATCGGTCACCGTCGTCGCGATGGTCGGCGAGGCTTCCGGCAGGGCTTCGGGAGTGGTCGCGCGCAGTGCCGTCACTCCGGAGTCGCTCGAGCCGCTGGTGCGTTCGGCGGAGCAGGCGGCGCGCGACAACGGTCCCGCCGAGGACGCGCAGCCACTGGTCGACGGCGCCGTCGCACCGTCGTGGACCGAATCGCCCGGTGAGACGTCGGTGGCGGTCTTCGCCGACATCGCGCCCGCGCTGGGCGACAGTTTCGCCCGGGCGAACGCGGAGGATCGACGCTCCTACGGCTACGTCGAACACACCGTGACCACCACCTACGTCGGTTCCTCGACCGGGCTGCGCCTGCGGCACGAGCAGCCGACCGGTCACATCGCCGTCACCGCCAAGTCCGCGGACCTCAGCCGGTCGGCATGGGTCGGCCAGGCGTCGGCGGACATGCGCGACGTCGACATCGCCGCCCTCGACGCCGAACTGGTCCGGCGGCTGGCGTGGGCGGAGCGGACGGTCGACCTGCCGGCGGGCCGGTACGAGACGGTGCTGCCCCCGACCGCCGTCGCCGACCTGATGATCTACGCCTACTGGACGATGAGCGCGCGCGACGCCCACGAGGGGCGGACCGTGTTCGCCCGGCCGGGCGCGGGAACGCGGGTCGGCGAGCGGCTCTCGGCGCAGCCGGTGTCCCTGTGGTCCGACCCGTCGGCGCCGGGATTGCACTGCGCGCCCTTCGTCGTCGCCCACGCCTCGAGCGCGGAGCAGAGCGTCTTCGACAACGGATTGCCGGCGGGGCGCACCGAGTGGATCCGGGACGGGACGCTGGCAGCTCTGCTGCAGACCCGGCACTCCGCTGAGCTCACCGGGCTCGCCATGACACCTGCGGTCGACAACCTGGGGCTGACCGTCGACGGTGCCCGGGGGGCGGTGGACGACCTGGTCGCCGACGTGGAGCGAGGGCTGCTGCTGACCTGCCTGTGGTACATCCGCGAGGTCGACCCGCAGACACTGCTGCTCACCGGGCTCACCCGCGACGGCGTCTACCTCGTCGAGGGTGGCGAGGTGGCCGGCGCGGTGAACAACTTCCGCTTCAACGAGAGCCCGGTCGCCCTGCTCGACCGGTTCACGACCGCAAGTGACACGGTGCCGGCGTTCAGCAGGGAGTGGGGCGACTACTTCCCCCGCACGGCCATGCCCGCGCTCCGCGTCCCCGACTTCAACATGTCCTCGGTCAGCGAGGCCCTCTAGGGCCGCCGAGGTCGATCTCCTCCTCCCCGTTGATCATGGAGGTGCGGGGATCAGGCTCAGCCGTGCCGGCCGTGTGTGCCGTCCTGTCAGGGCCGCTCGAAGGCTTCCGGAGGTGGGCAGGCGCAGACCAGGTGGCGGTCGCCGTAGGCGCCGTCGACACGCCGCACCGGCGGCCAGTACTTGTCCGAGCGGTCGGTTCCAGCCGGAAAGACGGCAGTAGCCCGGTCGTACGGGAAAGGCCACTCGCCGGCGAGTCCCGCAGC
>DASRTE010000167.1:0-34468 GCA_035656095.1 Jiangellaceae bacterium | reverse complement strand
GGCCGGTCGACGGCGGTCGTCGTCACCGCGCCGTGCTTCAGCCGGCTGTCGTGGTGCTCGGCGAGCGAGGCGGCCTGGCCCGTCGTCCGCGGGAGCCGCTCGAAGAAGGCGGCCAACCGGTCCGGGTGGAAACCGAGGTTCGGCGGAAGCTGCCAGAGCAGCGGGCCCAGCTTGTGCTCCAGCGCCAGGACTCCGGAGGCGAAGAAGTTCGCGAGCGGCGTCTCGACGCCGGCGAGCTTCTTCATGTGCGTGATGAACCGGCCGCCCTTGACGGCGAACACGAAGTCGTCCGGCGAACGGGAGAACCAGTCGCGGAAGCTGGACGGCCGCTGCAGCGCGTAGAAGGAGCCGTTGATCTCCACGCTGTTCATGCGGGATGCGACGAACTCCAACTCCTGTCGATGCGGCAGGCCGGCCGGGTAGAAGACGCCCCGCCACGGTGCGTACGTCCACCCGGAGATCCCGATCCGTGCGTAGGCCACGAGTGGACCATGCCTACCCGCCGCGGAGGGTGTCCAACACCTCGTCCAGCTCGTCGGGCTTGATCAGGACGTCTCGTGCCTTGGAACCTTCCGACGGGCCGACGATGCCGCGGCTCTCCATCAGGTCCATCAGCCGGCCGGCCTTGGCGAATCCCACCCGGAGCTTGCGCTGCAGCATCGAGGTGGACCCGAACTGGGTGGTGATGACCAGCTCGGCGGCCTGGCAGAGCAGGTCGAGGTCGTCGCCGATGTCCTCGTCGACCTCGCGCCGGTTCGCCTGCGGCGCCGTGACGTCGTCACGATAGGTGGGTTCGAGCTGGTCCTTGCAGTGGCGGACGACGGCGTGGATCTCGGACTCCGTGACCCATGCGCCCTGGATCCGTACCGGCTTGCTGGCGCCCATCGGCAGGAACAGTCCGTCGCCCTGGCCCACCAGCTTCTCCGCCCCGTTCTGGTCGAGGATGACTCGGGAGTCGGCCAGCGACGACGTGGCGAAGGCGAGCCGGGACGGCACGTTGGCCTTGATCAGGCCGGTGACGACGTCGACCGAGGGCCGCTGGGTCGCGAGCACGAGGTGGATGCCGGCGGCCCGGGCCAGTTGGGTGATCCGGACGATCGCGTCCTCGACGTCGCGGGGGGCGACCATCATCAGGTCGGCGAGCTCGTCGACGATGATCAGCAGATACGGGTAGGGCGCGATCGTCCGTTCGCTGCCCGGAGGCGGCTTCAGCCGTCCCGACCGCACCGCCTTGTTGAAGTCGTCGAGGTGGCGGAAGCCGAACTGGGCCAGGTCGTCGTAGCGCATGTCCATCTCGCGGACGACCCACTGCAGCGCCTCGGCGGCCTTCTTCGGGTTGGTGATGATCGGCGTGATCAGGTGCGGTATTCCGTCGTACGCCGTCAGTTCCACCCGCTTGGGGTCGACCAGGATCATCCGTACCTCGTCCGGTGTGGAGCGCATCAGCACGGACGTGATCAGTGAGTTGATGCAGCTCGACTTGCCCGAGCCGGTGGCCCCTGCGATGAGCACGTGCGGCATCTTCGCCAGGTTGGCCACGACGAAGCCGCCCTCGACGTCCTTGCCGAGCCCCACCACCATCGGATGGTGGTCCTTGCGTGCGATCGGTGCCCGGAGCACGTCGCCGAGGCTCACCGTCTCCTTGTCGGAGTTCGGGATCTCGATGCCGATCGCCGACTTGCCCGGGATCGGGGACAGGATCCGTACCTCCGCGCTGGCCACCGAGTAGGAGATGTTCTTCGACAGCGCGGTCACGCGTTCGACCTTGACCGCCGTTCCCAGCTCGACCTCGTACCGCGTGACGGTGGGACCGCGGGTGTAGCCGGTGACCTGAGCGTCGATCTCGAACTGATCCAGGACCTCGGTCAGCGCCTCGACCACCTGGTCCGACGCGGCCGAGCGGGCCCGGTGAGGACTGCCCTGGCGCAGCGCGTCGCTGGCGGGAAGCGTGTAGGTGATGTCCCCCGAGAGCGCCAACTGCTCGACCCGCTGCGGCAGCGGCGTGTGCGGTGGCGGCTCGCCGGCCCGGTCGCCTTCGCCCCGGCGAGGGGTGACGACGATCCTCGTCGGCTGGTCGCCACCGTCCTCGGCTGCGACGTCGTCCGGCGCAACCTTCCGTGCGAGGGCACGCTCGCGAAGCAGCGGGCTGTCGTAGGGCAGGCCGTCGTCCGGGACGTCGGTGCCCGCGCCCCGCCGGCGCAGCAATGAACGCCGCGGCGCAGCCGGCCCGTCGTCGTCGCCGTCCATGGCCGGTGTCGCGCCGGTCACCCAGTCTCGGATCGCCTGGGCCCGGCTCGGCAGCTCGTGGATCGGCGTGCCGGTGACGACGAGCAGTCCGTACACCGAGAGCAGCACGAGTAACGGCGTCGCGACCCACACGGTGAGCAGGTCGGCCGGGACGGTGGAGGCGACGAAGCCGACCGCTCCGCCCGCGTTCTGCATCGCCGCCGGGCCGTCGACCGGGCGTGGCATACCGGCCGCGATGTGGATCAGGCCCAGCACTCCCAGTGCGAGCGCCGTCCAACCGACCAGCTGCCGGCCACCCGGGCCGTTGCGGTCGGGATGGCGGAGAGAGCGCCAGGCCAGCAGGCCCAACAGCACAGGGACGACGACAGCCGTGGCGCCGATCGTGCCGGCCACGGTCGTGCGGATGGCATTGGCCACACTGCCGTCGATGTCCCACCAGAGGGCGGCGGCGATGACGATCCCGCCGCCGATCAGGGCGAGGCCGGCGCCGTCGCGTCGGTGCGCGGGGTCGAGCCCGCGGGCGGTCGACCCTACCCGCCGCACCCCTCCCCCCACCACATGCGCCGCCGCCATCCAGACGGCGCCGAGGGCCCGGCCGATACCGCGCGTCACGCTTGGACGACGAGGAGCCGGCCGTGGTGCCGTACGGCGCCGCGCCGACCCGCGGCCCAGGCCGCGCCGGGACGAGACGCGGCCGGTCGCGCGCTTGTCGCCCTTCGTCGCGGCCGACTTGCGCGACCGGGTCGCCGTGGACGTACGGGTCGCCATGGTCGGCAAGGCTACCCGGACAACACATCCGTACCATGCGTCACACGCCGTGTCGTTGATCATGAGATCGGCGCTTTCGAACCCATCCGGGTCGACAGATGCCGACGTGGCACTGTGACCCGCTCCACATTCCGCGCAAATCACCCGCAGATGTCACCGCCTGATGTGCCAGGTGGGTCAGGACTCCACGACGACGGGGATGATCATCGGCCGGCGGCGGTGGCGCGCGCTGACCCAGCGGCCGATCGTGCGGCGGATCGTCTGCTGGAGCTCGTAGGTGTCGGCGGCGCCGCCCGAGGCGGCCTTCTCCAGCGCCTCGGCGATCTGGGGCCGCACCTCGTCGAAGACGCTGTCGTCCTCGGCGAAGCCACGGGCGTGGATCTCGGGCCCTCCGGTCACCTTGCCGGTGACCGAGTCGACCACCACGACGACGGAGATGAATCCCTCCTCGCCGAGGATCCGCCGATCCTTCAACGATGCCTCCGCGACGCCCCCGACGTTCGAGCCGTCGACGTAGACGTACCCGCACGGCACCGCTCCGGCCACGCGGGCGACGCCGCCCACCAGGTCGACCACCACGCCGTCCTCGGCCAGCACGACCCGGTCGCGCGGAACACCGGAGCTGATAGCGACGCCTGCGTTGGCGTGCAGGTGCCTGGCCTCACCGTGGATCGGGATCACGTTGCGCGGCTTGACCAGGTTGTAGGCGTAGAGCAGTTCGCCGGCGCTGGCGTGCCCCGATGTGTGCACCATCGCGTTGCCCTTGTGCACGACGGTGGCACCCCACCGGGTCAGGCCGTTGATGACCCGGGAGACGGCGTTCTCGTTGCCCGGGATCAGCGACGACGCGAGCACGACGACGTCACCGGGCTCGATCCGGATGGCCGGGTGGTCGCGGTTCGCGATCCGGGACAGCGCCGCCATCGGCTCGCCCTGCGACCCGGTCGACATCAGCACGACCTCCTCCGGGGCGAGGTCGTCGATGCTCTTGGCGTCGACCAGCGTGTCACCGGGGATGTCGAGGTAGCCCAGGTCGCGGGCGATGCCCATGTTGCGGACCATGGAACGCCCGACGAATGCGACCTTGCGCCGGTGTGCGACGGCAACGTCGAGCACCTGCTGGACTCGGTGAACATGGCTGGCGAACGAGGCGACGATGATCCGCCGCGGTGCCTCTGCGAACACCCGGTCGAGGACCGGTGCGATGTCCCGCTCGTGGGCGTTGTAGCCCGGCACCTCCGCGTTGGTGGAATCGACCATGAACAGGTCGACGCCGGCATCGCCCAGCCGGGCGAATCCGTTGAGGTCGGTGAGCCGCCCGTCCAGGGGCAGCTGGTCCATCTTGAAGTCGCCGGTGTGGAGCACGACGCCCGCAGACGTCCGGATCGCCAGCGCCAGCGCATCGGGAATGGAGTGGTTGGCTGCCAGGAACTCGACTTCGAACGGTCCGAACCTCTCCGTGCGGCCCTCGGCGACCTCGAGTTGGTACGCGTCGAGCCGGTGCTCGGTGAGCTTCGACTCGACCAGGGCGAGGGTGAGCCGCGAACCGACGATCGGGATGTCGGGCTTCTCGCGCAGCAGGAACGGCACCGCCCCGATGTGATCCTCGTGCCCGTGGGTGAGCACGACGGCCTCGATCCGGTCGAGCCGGCCCCTGATGTAGTCGAAGTCGGGGAGGATGAGGTCGACCCCCGGCTGGTGGTCCTCGGGGAACAGCACGCCGCAGTCGACCACCAGCAGGCGCCCGGACTGTTCGAAGACCGTCATGTTCCGCCCGACCTCGCCCAGCCCACCCAGGGGGACGATGCGCAGACCCCCTTCGGCCAGAGGCGGGGGGGTCGTGAGCTCCGGGTGGGGGTGGCTCACAGCAGGTCCGCCGCCACGAGGTCGTCACGCAACTGGGCGACCTCGGCGTCGGTGGCAGCCGGCAGGGGTGAGCGCATGGCCCGGCTCTGCAGCACGCCGGCGAGCTGCAGAGCCGCTTTGGCCATGATCGCCCCCTGGGTTCGGGTCATGATTCCGCGCACGGCAGGCAGCAGGGCCCGGTGCAGCCTGATCGCCTCGGCCAGCTCGCCCGCGTCGACGGCCCGCACCATCGCGGCATACCGTGACGCCGCCACGTGGGCGACCACGCTCACCATGCCCACGGCACCCTGGGTCAGGTGGGCGAGGTTGAGCGCATCGGTGCCGCAGTAGTAGGCCAACTCGGTGCGCGCGAGCACCCACGACGACTCGTACAGGTCGTCCTTGGCGTCCTTGACGGCCACGATCCGCTCGTGCTCGGACAGTCGGACCAGCGTCTCGGTCGTGATCGGAACGCCGGAGCGCGCGGGGATGTCGTACAGCATCACCGGCAATGCGGTCGCGTCGGCGACAGCGGTGAAGTGCTGGACCAGGCCGGACTGGGGCGGTTTGTTGTAGAACGGCGTGACGACGAGCAGCCCGTCGGCGCCGGCCTTCTCGGCCTGCCGGGCGAGTTCGACGCTGTGGTGGGTGCTGTACGTGCCGGCACCCGCGACGACGGCGGCGCGGTCACCGACGGCGTCGCGGACCACCCGGACGATCTGCTCCTTCTCGGTGTCGGTCGTGGTGGGGCTCTCGCCGGTCGTCCCACTGACGACGAGGCCGTCGCAGCCCTCGTCGACGAGATGGTTCGCCAGGCGGGCCGCGCCGTCGAGGTCGAGTGCGCCGTCGTCGTGGAACGGAGTGACCATCGCGGTCAGGACACGCCCGAACGGCGGCGGGACGGAGGGGCTTCGGGTGTAGTCGGCCATGCCCGGCAGGCTACCGCCCGGGCCCGGGCCGGTGGCCGGCGTCACCCCTCACGGCGCGACCCTTCCATTGGCCTCGAAGGCAGCGTGAGTCAGCGGCATCAACCGAGCCCACTCGGCCTCCATCATCTCCGCCACCATCTCGATCTCCCGCTGCGGGAACGACGGGAACCGGGAATCCTCGCGTCTGGTCCGCAGGGACAGGAAGTTCATCAGGGACCGGGCGTTGAACGTGACATACATCGAGGAGTAGATCGTCACGGGCAGCACGATCCGGGCGACCTCGCGCGCGATTCCCGCGTCGAGCATGCGTCGGTAGGCGGCGTACGCCTCGGCGCACACCCGGCGCGTCTCGGTGTCGACCAGCGCGTACTGCTCCGCGGTTCCGTCGACGAACGTGTAGTGGCCCGGCTTGCCCTCCTGGACGAGCTTTCGCTCCGGCCCGGGCACGTAGAACACCGGCCGGAGCTCGCGGTAACGCCCGCTCTCCTCGTTGTAGCTGGCCATCCGGTGCCGCATGTGCTCGCGAAAGACAAAGATCGGGGCATGAACGTAGAAAGTCATCGAATTCTGCTCGAATGGGGTCCCGTGGCGATCCCTCATCAGGAAGTTGATCAGGCCCTTCGACCGTTCTGCGTCAGCGTCGACGTCCTCCAGGGACTGCTCTCCCCTGGTCGAGACCCGGGCCGCGAACAGGACGTCGGAGTCGTGGGCGCTCGACCGCACCAGCTCGACCGTCACGTCGCTGCGGAACTCGATCTGCGGGCCGTCCTCGTCGCTGGACACCCCTGCGCTCTCCGTCATGGTCACCGCCCTGCACCTCCTCCGTGCAGCCTAGTGTCGGGTCCCGACCGGCAGCGGAGCCGTCATCTCGACACGCTGACGGCTCCGCGTTCGACGTCAGCAGGCGCCGGAACGTGACCGGCACATGCACATCAGGTCACAGATCGGCAGCGACACGAGGAATGACCTGCACAGACGGTCGTCGCGGGCGCACCCTGGACTCGTGGTCGCGCAGGAGACCATCGGTCGCTTCGTGCACTGGGGCCTTCGCCACGGCCCGGTGTGGGGTCTGGTCGCGGCTGTCGTCGGCGGCATCCCGCTGGCGGCCTTTCGCGACGCCGGTATCAGCGAGGTCGAGATCGTCCTGCTCGGGCTCACCCTCGGGCTCGCGGCCGGTCCCCTGGTGGGCTGGTGACCGGTCTGACCTGCGCCGCCGCCGACCGCGCTCCCAAATGGATCCTCGACGCACCCGACTATGTCGCCGTCGTGGCGGTCACGGCTCTCGTCGGCGGGCTGGCCTGGCCGACACTCGAGCTGGGTTCGAACGGAGCGGCCCTCGGTGCTCTGGGCATCGTCCTGATCGCCGGCGCACCCGCCATCGACGCCGCTCGCAGCGCACCCCGACTGCTCCGCCCGGCCCCTCTCAGTGCGCTGGCCAAGCCGGTCGAGGTCGCACCTCCTCGTCAGGCGTCGTAGTCCAGCGACACCGACGGTGTCGTCGGGTGCGACTGGCAGGTCAGGACATAACCCTCGCCGAGCTCGTCGTCCTCCAGCGCGAAGTTGCGCTCCATCTGCACCGTGCCGTCGAGCAGCTTGGCGCGGCACGTCCCGCAAACGCCGCCCTTGCAGGCGAACGGCGCGTCGTTGCGTACCCGGAGGACGGCCTCGAGCACGGTCTCGTCCGGGTCGGTGATCTCCACTGTGCTGCGCCGGCCGTCCAGGACGACGGTGACCTCGCTGACGGTGGTGCCACTCGGCTCGGGGGCGGTTACGGGCCTCGGCGGCAGGTCTCCGACATGGAACAGCTCGGAATGGATGTGGGCGCGATCGACGCCGTGCCGTAGCAGCACGTCGCGGGCCATCGTCACCAGCTGGCGCGGCCCGCACAGGTACCACTCGTCGACCGACGCGGGTGGGACGAGAGTGGCGAGGAAGCGCTCGAGCCGCTCCTCGTCGATCCGCCCGGAGAGCAGTTCGGCCTCCTGCTCCTCCCGGGAGAGCACGTGCACCAGGTGCAGGCGCGAGGGGTGGACGTCCTTGAGATCGGCGAGCTCGTCGAGGAACATCACCGACTGGCTCGTCCGGTTGGCGTAGATCAGCGTCACCCGGCTGTCCGGCTCGGTACCGAGGACGCTGGTGATGATCGACAGCACCGGCGTGATGCCGCTCCCGGCGGCGATCGCCACGTAGTGCTTGGCGTTCACCGGGTCGAGGTCGGGGGTGAAGCGCCCGGCCGGCGTCATCACGTCGAGCTCGTCGCCGGGCGCGAGCGAGGACAGGGCGTAGGCCGAGAACGTGCCGTCCGGTATCCGCTTGACCGCAATGCGCAGCCGTCCGGACCCGGCCGGTGAGCAGATCGAGTAGCTCCGCCGAACGCCGTCGCCGCCCGGTACCGACACGTTCACGTGCTGTCCTGGCGCGAACGAGTACGCGTCGCGAAGGTCCGGCGGCACCTCGAAGGTGACCGCGACGGCGTCGTCGGTGAGCCGCTCGACCGCCGACACCCGGAGCCGGTGGAAGACCGAATGCCGACGTGGCGCGGTTGCGGCGGGAGCCTGAGTGGTCAACTCAGAGCGCCTTCATGTGGTCGAACGGCTCGAGACAGGCGCGGCAGGTCCACAGCGACTTGCACGCCGTCGAGCCGAACCGGCTGATCTCGCGGGTGTTCGGGGAACCGCAGCGGGGGCACCGCACCGACAGTGTGAGCGCCACCGGCCCGGCCCGGTGCGGGGGTGCGATCCCGTGCTCGTGCAGGGCGGCGCGCCCCCGTGCGGTGATCCAGTCCGTGGTCCAGGCCGGTGCCAGCACGAGGCGCACCTCGGCGTCGTCGTGTCCGTGCTCCCTCAGCCGGGCCAGCACGTCGTCGCGGATCGCATCGATCGCCGGGCAGCCGGAGTACGTCGGAGTGATCTCGACGACGACGCGTCCGCCGTCGTCCACCCGCACGTCGCGCAGCACGCCCAGGTCCTCGATGGTGACGACCGGTAGCTCCGGGTCGGGCACCTCCGCGACGACCGCCCGGACGGCGGCGAGCGTCGTCGTGGTCACCATGTCGCTCCCGGGTGAGCCCGGTGCAGGTGCTGCATCTCGGCCAGCAGGTAACCCAGCGCCTCGGTGTGCAGGCCGCGGCGGCCGCCGCGGCCGTGGAAGGCAGGTTCCGGGACGGCCAGCGTCGCCTGCGTGAGAACGGGGTGAACGTAGGCTGCCCACGGCTCGCGCAGCAGGCTCGGGTCGGTGGCCAGCCCCTGCGCGACCAGGCCGGCGACGGCCGGACCCGGCTCGAACATCTCCTCGACGTAGGGCCAGATCTGCTCGACTCCCGCCTGCATCCGCCGATGGCTCTCGTCGGTTCCGTCGCCCAGCCGCAGTGTCCACTGGGTCGCATGGTCGCGGTGGTACGTGACCTCCTTGATCGCCTTCCCGGCCACCGCCGCGAGCGTCGGGTCGGCACTGGCCCGCAGCCGGTCGTAGAGCTCGTACTGGTACGCGGAGAACGCCAGCTGCCGGGCGGTCGTCACAGCGAAGTCGCCGTTCGGGCGCTCGACGATCTGCAGGTTGCGGAAGTCGCGCTCGTCGCGCAGATAGGCCAGCGCGTCCTCGTCCCGGCCGGCACCCTCGAGCTCGCCGGCGTGGCTCAGCAGGGTTCGCGCCTGCCCGAGCAGGTCGAGTCCGATGTTGGCCAGCGCGATGTCCTCCTCGATCTGCGGAGCCCCGGCGATCCACTCGCCGAGCCGGTGGGCGAGCACGAGCGCGTCGTCTCCCAGCCCCAGGACGTAGGCGACCCGCGGTTCCAGCACCGTCGCGCCGGTCGAACCGCCGTCCCAGGTGCCCGGTGGGCCCGGATGTGCGGTCACAGGTGACGCACCTCGTCCGGGATGTCGTAGAACGTGGGGTGCCGGTAGACCTTGTCACCGGCCGGGTCGAAGAACGAGTCCTTCTCGTCCGGGCTGCTGGCCGTGATCGCACCGGCCGGCACCACCCAGATCGAGACACCCTCCTGGCGGCGGGTGTAGACGTCGCGCGCGTTGCGGACGGCCATCTCGGCGTCGGGGGCGTGCAGGCTGCCGACGTGGATGTGCGAGAGGCCGCGACGGCTGCGGACGAAAATCTCCCAGAGCGGTTCGGTGCTCACGCCGTTGCCTCCGCGGCGCGCCTCTTGGCCGCGTACGCCGCGGCGGCCTCCCGTACCCACTCTCCCCCGGCGTGCGCCGCGACCCGGTGCTCCATCCGCTGGCGGTTGCACGGCCCGTCGCCGATGATCACCCTGCGGAGCTCGTCCCAGTCCGGCGGGGTGAAGTCGTAGTGGCCCCGGTCGTCGTTCCACCGTAGCTCGGGGTCGGGGATGTTCAGGCCCAGCACGTGCGACTGCGGCACCGTCATGTCGACGAACTTCTGCCGCAGCTCGTCGTTGCTGAACCGCTTGATGCCCCACGCCATCGACGTGCCGGTGTGGGTGGACTCACCGTCCGGCGGCCCGAACATGGCCAGGCTCGGATACCACCAACGGTCGAGCGCATCCTGGGCCATCGCCCGCTGCGCGGGCGTTCCCCGGCACAGCGTCAGCAGCGACTCGAACCCCTGCCGCTGGTGGAACGACTCCTCCTTGCAGATGCGGACCATCCCCCGGGCGTACGGCCCGTACGAGCAGCGGCACAGGGGCACCTGGTTGGTGATCGCGGCACCGTCGACGAGCCAGCCGATCGCTCCCATGTCCGCCCAGGTCAGGGTCGGGTAGTTGAAGATCGACGAGTATTTCTGCTTGCCAGCGTGCAACAGGTCGAGGAGCTCGTCGCGCGAAACGCCGAGGGTCTCGGCGGCGGCGTAGAGGTAGAGGCCGTGGCCGGCCTCGTCCTGCACCTTGGCCATGAGGATGGCCTTGCGCCGGAGGCTCGGCGCGCGGGTGATCCAGTTGCCCTCCGGCTGCATGCCGATGATCTCGGAGTGAGCATGCTGGGCGATCTGACGGACCAACGAGCGACGGTAGTCGTCGGGCATCCAGTCACGCGGCTCGACCCGGCCGTCGGCGTCGATGAGGTCCTGGAACGCCGCCTCGCGCGGGTCGGTCTCCGTGGAGTCCATGAATGCCAGCCTAGGTGCGCGTTGTGACACATGTCCAGCAGACCTGTGGCGACAGTGTCACATCTGAGGCCTCCCCCGCACGCGCCGACTTGTGGCTGGTTCGCAACCCGTCCCCAGCAACGGACACGTGCCGAACCAGCCACAAGATGGCGAGAGGGAAGAATGCTGGGGTGCTGTTCACGCAGCGGTTCTGGCCCGGGATCGCCGACGGTTCGATCACGCTGACGTTCCGCCGTTGGCACCGTGCGCAGGTCGTGGCCGGAAGGCCGTACCGCACGCCGGCCGGCATCGTCGAGGTGACGTCCGTGTCGGCGACGGAACCGGCGGCGATCACCGACGACGACGCCCGTCGGGCCGGTCATGCCGACGCCCGCGCACTGGTCGCCGACCTCCCCGTCCGTGCGGGAGCGACGCTGTACCGGATCGAGTTCCACCGCGCGCCCGGCGGGGACCCGCGCGCGGAGCTTGCCGCCGACGCCGAGCTCGACCAGGCCGACGTCGTCGCCATCTCCACGCGGCTGGACCGGCTCGACCGGGCCAGTCGGCACGGGCCGTGGACGCGGACCACACTCGAGCTCATCCGGGACCGTCCGGCGACCCGCGCGGCCGATCTCGCCGCGTCGGTGGACCGGGAGATGCAGCCATTCAAGATCGACGTACGCAAGCTGAAGAACCTCGGGTTGACCGAGAGCCTCGACATCGGCTACCGGCTCTCGCCCCGGGGTCGCGCGTATCTGGCGTCGACGACCTCCTCGTGATCACGTCGAGGAGGATTCCTCCCGCAGGTCGGTGTGCACGCGGAGCTGGCGCAGGGTCGCACTGCCGTCACCGGTGAGGTCGAGCTCGCGGTGTGCGCCGTCGGCGGCCCAGCCGGCCGACTCGAGGAAGCCTCTGACGGCGTCGTCGCCGGCGACCAGCCAGACGCGGGCGTGGCTGAAGCCGTCGGCGCGCATCGTGTCGACGACGGCGGTCAACAACCGGGACCCGTGGCCGGCTCCGAGGGCGTCGGGGTCGACGTGGAAGGCGACCATCTCGGCGTCGCCCGGGCCGGCGTCCACATCCTCGGAGGGTGCGATGGCGGCCAGTCCGACCACGGTGTTCCGCTCCAGCGCGACCAGCACCCGGTGGCGCGCCGTCGGCGGTCTGACGACGGCATGCCGCCAGGCCTCGGCGAAGGCGTCGGCGTCGACCGCGGCGAGTGCGGCCGGCGGGAGCACGTCGGCGTACGACTGCTGCCATGCGCGCGCCTGGACCGCACCGATCGCCGGGGCGTCGTCGGCCCAGGCGACCCGGACACTGCGGTCAGCCATGCATCCTCACGAGGGCCGATCCTTCCAGAGCGACCTCTCGCCCGAGAGTTAGGCTGCCCGGGACCCGTCACCACCGTGCACGTGGGGAGAACCATGACCTTCACCGGCTTCCCGGTCGAGGCGCTCGACTTCTACGAAGGCCTCGAGGCCGACAACTCCAAGACCTACTGGACCGCGCACAAGCACGTCTACGAGTCCTGCGTTCGCGAGCCGTTGGTGGCGCTGTGCGAGTTGCTCGAGCCCGAGTTCGGCCCGGTCCATCTGTTCCGGCCCTATCGCGACGTCCGCTTCGCCAGGGACAAGAGCCCCTACAAGGACCAGCAGGGCGCCACCGTGGGTGACAGCTACGTCCATGTGTCGGCCGCAGGCCTGTTCGCGGCGGGCGGCTACTACCACATGGCCGCCGACCAGGTCGGACAGTTCCGCGAGGCCGTCGACGACGACGGTACGGGTTCGGAGCTCGAGAAGGAGGTCGACCGGTTGCGTGGCGCCGGCTACACGGTGGGTGGCGACGCGCTGAAGACGCGGCCGCGCGGCTACGCCGCCGACCACCCGCGCGTCGACCTGCTCCGCTACCGCGGCCTCGCGGCGTGGGTCGAGTTCGGGTCGCCGCCCTGGGTGCACACCGCCGAGGCGGTCGAGCGCGTCGCGGGTGCATGGCGCGACTTCGCGCCGTTGAACGCCTGGCTCGACACCCATGTCGGCCCGTCCCGGATGCCCTCCCGCTGAGACCTACCGGGCGCGGCCATCGCTGTCGGGCCTCGTCGCTACGGTCGTCCGGGTGGAAGCGGACCGGGAACGCTCGGCGATCCGCCGGGATGCGCTGGGTATCGCGGCCTATGCCGCCGCCTTCGGGGCGTCCTTCGGAGCGGTGTCGGTGGCATCCGGGCTCAGCGTGGTGCAGACCTGTGCGCTGAGCGTCGTCATGTTCACCGGGGCGTCGCAGTTCGCCTTCGTCGGCGTCGTCGGCGGTGGCGGGTCCGCCCTCGCCGCCATCCCCGCGGCGCTCCTGCTCGGGCTGCGCAACACGTTCTACGGGGTTCGGATGGCGGGAATCCTCGGCGTCCGCGGCCGGCGTTCTGCGCTTGCGGCACCGTTGGTGATCGACGAGACGACGGCCACGGCCATCGCGCGCTCCACCCGGCAGGCACAGCGCTATGCCTTCTGGGTCACCGGCGTATCGCTGTTCGTCTTGTGGAACCTCGGTACGCTCGCCGGCGCGCTGGGAGGCTCGGCCGTCGGCGACCCCGAGACCCTCGGCCTCGACGCGGCAGTCCCGGCCGCGTTCCTCGCCCTGCTCTGGCCTCGGCTCGACGACGCCACGAACCGGGTCGTGGCGATCGGCGGCGCCGCGGTCGCGACGGCGTTGGTCCCGTTCCTGCCACCGGGGATACCGGTCCTGGCGGCGGCACCGATAGCCCTGGTCGCCGGGCTGCGTGGACGGGCGCCGCGGAGGGTTGGGGAATGATCTGGACCGCGGTCATCGCGGCGTCGGTGGGCTGCTACCTGCTCAAGCTCGCGGGCCTGTCGCTGCCCGAGTCGGTGCTGGACAGGCCCGACGTCCATCGGGTCGCCGCTCTCCTCCCGGTCGCCCTGCTCGCGGCGCTGGTCGCCGTCGAGACGTTCGCCACCGACGCCGGGCTGGGGGTCGACCTGAAGCTGGCGGGGATCACCGCGGCCGTGTTCGCCCTGCTGCTGCGCGCGCCGTTCCTCGTCGTGATCGTGGTGGCCGCCGCCACCACCGCCGTGCTCCGGGCCATCACCTGAGGTCTGCCTCGTTCTCCGCCTTGGGGGTCATCGCGACCACCCACGCGGCCTGAACGCCGAGGAAGACCAAGACGGTCAACAGGAAACCCTCGATCTCGATCGAGCTGAGCCTGAGGTCGAGAGCATCGGGGATACCCGGGATCGCCGCGACCACGGCCACGAGCAGGTAGATCGGGACCGCGACGAACCACAGGACGCGAGCCAGCAGGGTCTCGCCGGTCAGGTCGCGCAAGGACCGGCCGAGCATGGCGATCCCGACCGCGCCTGCCACCCCCGCGAACGCGAAGGAGGCCCGCCACAGGATCGGCTCGTCCGGCGCGACCTGGGCCAGCAGCGACACCGTTCCGGGGATCACGAAGCCCAGCGACACCAGGTAGGCCATCCGGCGCCGCGGCGCATCGGCGCCGCCGATGTCCGTTCGTTCCTTGACGGCCACCCACCACAGCCCGAGCAACGTGAAGTTGATCGCGGACACGATCGCGTAGAAGGCGCTGACGTCCATCCGGGGGACGATACGCGTCGTCACAGGTCGAGAAGGTGCTCCAGCCCCACGGTCAGTCCGGGCAGTCCGCCGACGCGCCGAACCCCGAGCACGACGCCGGGCATGAACGACACGCGCTCGAACGAGTCGTGGCGGATCGTCAGCTGTTCTCCCGGGGCACCGAGCAGCACCTCCTGGTGTGCGACCAGACCACGCAGCCGCACAGAGTGCACCCTGATGCCGTCGATGTCGGCACCGCGGGCACCGTCGATCGCCGTGGCCGTGGCGTCGGGTACCGGCGGCAGCCCGCCGGCCTTCCGCGCCTGCGCGATCAGGCCCGCCGTCCGGACAGCGGTGCCACTGGGTGCGTCGACCTTGTCCGGGTGGTGCAACTCGACGACCTCGGCGGACTCATAGAAGCGCGCCGCCTGGGCGGCGAAGCGCATCATCAGGACGGCGCCGAGCGAGAAGTTCGGCGCGATCAACACGCCCGTGCCCGGGCTGGTCTCCAACGCCCAGCGGACCTTCTCCAGCCCCTCGTCGGTCCAGCCCGTGGTTCCCACGACTGCGTGCACGCCACGGCGGACGGCGTGCAGGACGTTGTCGAGCGAGGCGGCCGGAACGGAGAACTCGACGGCCACGTCCGCGCCACCGAGGTTGCCGAGCTCGTCACCGATATCGAAGCGGCCGACCAGCCGGAGGTCGTCGGCGGACTCCACTGCCCGGCACACCTCGCGACCCATCCGTCCGGCGGCGCCGATCACCGCCACGGCAATGCTCATGCCGCAAGTGTTCCCTACGCGGTCAACGGCCTGCGGTCAGGCGACGGCGGACTCGAACCGGGTCACGTCGTCGAACGGCCCGACGACGGCCAGCACAGGCGTCCGGGACAGCAGCTCGGCCGCGACCGACCGGACGTCTTCGAGCGTGACCGCGTCGATGCGGGACAGGAGTTCGTCGACGCTGGGGTGTTCGCCGTAGACGAGCTCACCCTTGGCCAGCCGGCTCATGCGCGATCCGGTGTCCTCGAGGCCGAGCACGAGGCCGCCGCGGAGCTGGCCCTTGCCCCGCGCGAGCTCGTCGCCGGTGAGGCCGATCTCGGCGACGTCGGTCAGCACCTCACGGCACAGGGCGAGCACCTGCTCGACCTTCCTGGGCTGGCACCCCACATAGACGCCGAACAACCCGCTGTCGGCGTACTGGGCGGAGTACGAGTAGACGGCGTACGCGAGACCGCGCTTCTCGCGGATCTCCTGGAACAGCCGGGAGGACATGCCGCCGCCGAGGGCCACGTTGAGGACTCCGAGCGCGAACCGACGTTCGTCCGTGCGGGCGAGCCCGGGCGCCGCCAGCACAATGTTGGCCTGCTCGATCGGCCGGTCGAGCACGGCGACGCCCGCGCCGGCCCTCGGTGCGCGCCCGCCGATCCGGGCAGCGTCCGGTGCGGCGTCACCGTCGAGGAAGCCGGCTCGCTCGAACGCCCTGCGCACCAGCCGGACCACCGTGGTGTGGTCGAGATTGCCGGCGGCGGCGACGACGATCGACGACGGACGGTACCGGCGCCGGTAGTACCGGTTGATGACGGCCCGTGACAGCGAGCCGATGCTGTCGACCGTGCCGAGGATCGGCCGGCCCAGCGGCGACGAGCCCCACAGCCGTTCGGCTGCGAGCTCGTGGACCGCGTCGGACGGGTCGTCGTCGCGCATCGCGATCTCCTCGAGCACGACATCGCGCTCGGACTCGACGTCTTCCGCAGTGACCAGCGACGACGTCACCAGGTCGGACATCACGTCGACGGCCAGCGGGAGGTCCTCGTCGAGCACCCTCGCGTAGTAGCAGGTGAACTCCTTGGCCGTGAACGCGTTCACCTCACCGCCGACGGACTCGATCGCGGCCGAGATCTCCAGCGCCGATCGCCGCTGCGTGCCCTTGAACAGGAGGTGTTCGAGGTAGTGAGTGGCGCCGGCCTGCGCCGGTGTCTCGTCGCGCGAGCCGACCCCGACCCAGACGCCGAACGCCACCGAACGGACGGTCGGGACCGCCTCGGTGATGATCCGCAGCCCGCCCGGGAGGACGGTCCGGCGGATCACGCCCCCGCCGCCCTCCCGCAGCACCGTCCGAGTGTGCGCCGTCCGGCTCACGAAACGGCGTCGACCGTGTCCGTGGCCGGAGCGGACTCCTCGACCACCGGCGAGAGCGAGAGCTTGCCCCGGTCGTCGATGTCAGCCACCTCGACCTGGAGCTTCTGGCCCACCGAGACGACGTCCTCGACGTTCTCGACCCGCTTACCGCCGGCCAGGACGCGCAGCTTCGAGATGTGCACGAGACCGTCCTTGCCGGGCAGCAGCGACACGAACGCACCGAAGCTCGTCGTCTTGACCACCGTGCCCAGGTAGCGCTCGCCGACCTCCGGCATCGTCGGGTTGGCGATCGCGTTGATCTGGGCCCGGGCCGCCTCCGCGGCCGGACCCTCCTCGGCACCGATGAAGATGGTGCCGTCGTCCTCGATCGCGATCTGGGCGCCCGTCTCGTCCTGGATCTGATTGATGATCTTGCCCTTCGGCCCGATCACCGCACCGATCTGGTCGACCGGGATCTTGATCGTGATGATTCGTGGTGCGTACGGGCTCATCTCGTCCGGTTCGGAGATGGCCTCCGCCATGACGTCGAGAATGGTCAGCCTGGCCTGCTTGGCCTGCTGCAGCGCAGCGCCCAGCACCGAGGCCGGGATGCCGTCGAGCTTGGTGTCCAGCTGCAGCGCGGTGACGAACTCCGGGGTGCCGGCGACCTTGAAGTCCATGTCGCCGTAAGCGTCCTCGGCGCCGAGGATGTCGGTGAGCGTGACGTACTGGGTCTGCCCGTCGAGCTCTCCCGAGATCAGGCCCATCGCGATGCCGGCGACCGGCGCGCGCAGCGGCACGCCCGCGTTCAGCAGCGACATCGTCGACGCGCAGACCGAGCCCATCGAGGTGGAGCCGTTGGAGCCCAGCGCCTCGGACACCTGGCGGACCGCGTACGGGAACTCCTCGCGTGTGGGCAGCACGGGCACCAGTGCCCGTTCGGCCAGCGCGCCGTGGCCGATCTCGCGCCGCTTCGGCGACCCCACCCGGCCGGTCTCACCGGTCGAGTACGGCGGGAAGTTGTAGTTGTGCATGTAGCGCTTCGACCGCTCCGGGGAGAGCGTGTCCAGCTTCTGCTCCATGCTGAGCATGTTCAGCGTGCTGACCCCGAGGATCTGGGTCTCGCCGCGCTCGAACAACGCCGAGCCGTGCGCCCGGGGTACCGGGCCGACCTCGGCGGACAACGTCCGGATCTCGGTGAGCCCGCGACCGTCGATCCGCACCTTGTCGCGCAGGACCCGGTCGCGAACGACCGTCTTGGTCAACGAGCGGAAGGCGGCGCTGATCTCCTTCTCGCGGCCCTCGAACCGGTCGGCGAGCGCCGACTTGATCCGGTCCTTGATCTCGTCCAGCCGCGCCTCGCGCTCGGCCTTCGCCACGATGGTCAGCGCGTCGGCCACCTCGCTGCCCGCCTCCGCCTCGACGGCCGTGTAGACGTCGTCGGTGTAGTCGAGGTAGATCGGGAACTCACCGGTCGGCCTGGCGGCGCCCTGTGCGAGCCGCTGCTGGGCCTGGCAGAGAGCGGTGATGAACGGCTTCGCGGCTTCCAGGCCTTCGGCGACGACCTCCTCCGTCGGCGCCGTGCGCCCCGCACGCACCAGGTTCCAGGTGTTCGCGGTGGACTCGGCCTCCACCATCATGATCGCTACGTCGCCGTCGGGCAGGACCCGGCCGGCCACGACCATGTCGAACACCGCCTCCTCGAGCTGCGAGTGGTGCGGGAACGCGACCCACTGGTCCTCGATCAGGGCCACCCGGACCGCGCCGACGGGGCCGCTGAACGGAAGTCCGGCGAGTTGGGTCGACGCCGAGGCGGCGTTGATCGCGACGACGTCGTAGAGGTGGTCCGGATGCAGCGACATCACGGTGACCACGACCTGGATCTCGTTGCGCAGGCCCTTGGCGAACGACGGGCGCAGCGGGCGGTCGGTGAGCCGGCAGGTGAGGATCGCCTCCTCGCTCGGACGGCCCTCGCGGCGGAAGAACGAGCCGGGAATGCGCCCGGCGGCGTACATGCGCTCCTCGACGTCGATCGTCAACGGGAAGAAGTCGAGATGTTCCTTGGGCTGCTTCGACGCGGTGGTCGCGGAGAGCAGCATGGTCTCGTCGTCGAGATAGGCCACGGCGGAACCGGCGGCCTGGCGGGCGAGCTGCCCCGTCTCGAACCGGATGGTCCGGGTGCCGAAACGACCATTGTCGATCACGGCTTCGCTGCTGTGGATATCAGCCTGGATCTGCCCCATCTGGGGTCACCCTCCTCGGGCGTCGGCGGGGCAGGTCGCGTGGACGACGGTATCGACACCCGATCGGTGCCGGTCTTCGATGGAAGCGCCCGGGTCGCGCAACGTCGTGCGCGGGACCCGGGGGCCACTACCGAGGACCGGCCGCAGGAATCCGGCGGATCGGCGAGCCACCCCGTTGGTGTGGGTTCGTGTTCAGTTGTCGGATGCCGAAGAAGCGGCCCCCGGGCCGGGAGACCGCTCCCTACGACGTGCGTGTCATCGGCGCAGGCCGAGCTTCTCGATCAGTTGGCGGTAGCGCGTGATGTCCTTCGTGGACAGGTAGTTGAGCAGTCGCCGGCGCTGGCCGACGAGCAGCAGCAGACCGCGACGGCTGTGGTGGTCGTGCTTGTGCTCCTTGAGGTGCTCGGTGAGGTGGTTGATGCGATGGGTGAGCATCGCCACCTGGACCTCGGGCGAGCCCGTGTCGCCGTCGCTGCGGGCGTGCTCGGCCATGATCGTCTTTTTGGTGGCAGTGTCGATCGACACGGAACTCCTTACCAGAAATCTCGTTGCGCGGCGCTCCCGGGCGAGTTCTCCGGGGCACTCTCCATCCGCGGCCGTTCTGACGGCGGTGCCAGGTTACCAGTGAGACGACCTCGGGGCGTAATCGACGCTGCCGCCGCGGCCGGCAACCGGCCAGGTCAGAGCGCCAGCAAGGCCCGGACCTCGTCGACGTCGCGGTGCATCCGGGCCACGAGTTCGTCGACGTCGGAGAAACGAACCTGGGCGCGGATCCACCCGATGAAGTCGACCGCCACGGGCACGCCGTACAGTTCGAGGTCGTCACGGTCGAGGACGTGGGCCTCGACCGTGCGCTCCAACCCGTCGAACGTCGGATTCGTGCCGACCGAGATCGCCGCCGGCCACAGCGGCGCGTCCTTCTCGTCCAGCCGGGTGAGCCATCCGGCGTAGACACCGTCGGCGGGGACGACCTCGCCCTCGCGCGCGGGCACGTTCGCGGTCGGGAAGCCCATGGCCCGTCCCCGCCGGTGCCCGCGGACCACGACGCCCTCGACCCGGAACGGCCGGCCCAGCGCCTCGGCCGCCGCGGCCACGTCACCCTCGGCGCAGTAGCGGCGGATGTCGGTCGACGACCACCGGCGCACCCTGTCGTCGCCGGCCGGGCCGACGACGTCGACGCGGAAGCCGTGGTCCCTGCCCATCCGCTCGAGAAGGGCGACGTCGCCGGCCGCGCGGTGGCCGAAGCGGAAGTCGGTGCCGACGACCACCACACGCGCTCCCAGCAGGCCCATGACGATGTCCTCGACGAAGTCCTCGGCGCTCTGCTCCGATCGGTCACGGCCGAAGGGCAGCACCAGGACGTGGTCCGCGCCGGCCTCACGCAGCAAGGCGACCCGGGCGGGTACCGGCAACAGCGACGGCGGCGCGACCTCGGGCCGCACGACGACGATCGGGTTGGGATCGAAGGTGACGGCCACGACCGGCCGGCCGATCTCGGCGGCAGCCTCGGCCGCCCTGCCGACGACCACCTGGTGACCGCGGTGGACACCGTCGAAGACACCGATCGTCACCACCGTCGCTCCGAGGTCGGTGGGCACCTCGGCGGGCGAGTGCCAGACGCTCACGGCACGAACACCGCGAGGTGCTTGGCCCTCGGGCCGCGGTCCTCGACCAGGGAGAGCAGCGTCCCGTCCGGACCGAACACTGCCACGGGTCCGGGCCCCAGGCCGGTTCTCGGCAGCGGCGCTCCGTGGGCCACCTGACGAGCGGTGTCCGCGTCGACGTCCAGCCGCGGGAACGCCGCTGCGGCCACCTGCTCGAGGGAGATCGGGTCGAGATCGGCGGCGAGGTCGTCGAGCGTGCGGGCGGCGGCGAGGTCGTACGGACCCACCCTGGTGCGACGCAGTGCCGTCAGGTGACCCCCGACGCCGAGCGCGGCACCCAGGTCACGCGCCAACGCCCGGATGTAGGTGCCCGTCGTGCACTCGACCTCGACGTCGATGTCCGTGAACGGAGCCTCGCGGCGCACGGCTACCACCGCGAAGCGACGCACGGTGACCGATCGGGCCTTGAGCTCGACCTGCTCGCCGGAGCGGACCCGAGCGTACGACCGAACTCCGCCGACCTTGACGGCCGACACGGCGCTCGGCACCTGTCGGATCGCGCCGGTGAGAGCAGCGGTCTCCGCGGCGAGGGCGCGATCGGTGACCCCCGAGGCATCGGCTCCGCCGATCGTCTCCCCGTCGGCGTCGTCGGTGACCGTGGCGGCGCCGAGGCGGATGGTGGCGGCGTAACCCTTCTCGGCGAGTGCCAGGTGTCCGAGCAGACGGGTGGCGCGGCCCATGCCGACGACCAGCACACCGGTGGCCATCGGGTCCAGGGTCCCCGCGTGTCCCACCTTGCGGGTACCGGCCAGCCGCCGGACGCGGGCGACCACGTCGTGCGAGGTGAGGCCGACCGGCTTGTCGACGACGACCAGACCGTCGGGAGCGGAGTCGCTCACTCCCGGGCGTCCGCGTCTTCGGCGGGCGTGCGGTACGGCTCGGGCTCGCCGGCGAACGACGCGCCGGCCGCGGCGCGAGCGACCTCGGCGTCGGACTCCTGGGCCTTCCGCAGCAGGTCGTCGATGTGGGCGGCATTCTCGGGAACGGCGTCGGCGACGAAGGTGAGCGTCGGCGTGAACCGAACACCGGTCTGGCGCCCGACCTCGGAACGGAGCAGGCCCTTGACGCTGTCCAGGGCCACTGCGGTGTCGGCACGTGCCGCGTCGTCGCCGTAGACGGTGTAGAAGACCGTGGCGTCGTGCAGATCGCCGGTCACGCGGGCGTCGGTGACGGTGACGAAGCCCAGGCGAGGGTCTTTCACCCGCTGTTCCAGGGTCTCGGCCACGATCACGCGGATCCGGTCGGCGAGTTTGCGGGCGCGGGCTCGATCGGCCACGTCGTCCTCCTCCTCGGTCGTCGTCTCACCGTTGATCATGGCGAAGCGGGGGCCTCGGATGCACCCGGGTGCCCCGCATCGCCGTGATCAACAGGGGGTGGTAGGTCGTCGGTGCTGGAGTACAGCGCGCGGCGCGCGGCCAACAGCTCGATCTCCGGCCGGCCGGCCACGAGTCGCTCCGCCGTGTCCAGGACCTCGCGGCAGTGGCGGGCGTCCACGGCCACGACCGCCACACCGATCTCGGCCCGTCGGTACAGGTCGAGACCGCCCACCTCGGCGGCGGAGACGGACAGCCGCCGCCGCAGCTCGGCCACGACGGGCCGGACGACGGCGCGCTTCTCCTTCAGCGAGCGGACGTCGCCCAACAGCAGATCGAGGCTGAGCGTCCCGGTGAACACAGCTACACCCTCCCAGGGCGGTGTGGTGCCGTGGTCAGGCGCGGGGCTTCTCGCGCATCTCGAAGGTCTCGATGACGTCGTCGACCTTGATGTCGTTGAACGACCCCAGGCCGATGCCGCACTCGAAGCCCTCGCGCACCTCGGTCGCGTCGTCCTTGAACCGCCGCAGCGACTCGATGGACAGGTTGTCTGCCACGACGACGCCGTCGCGCACCAGCCGGGCCCGGGCGTTGCGCCGGATGAGCCCGCTGGTGACCATGCAGCCGGCGATGTTGCCGAACTTCGAGGACCGGAAGACCTCGCGCACCTCGGCGGCTCCGAGCGAGACCTCCTCGAACTCGGGCTTCAGCATCCCCTTGAGCGCGGCCTCGATCTCGTCGATCGCCTGGTAGATCACCGAGTAGTAGCGGATGTCCACGCCCTCGCGCTCGGCGAGCTGCTCGGTGCTCTTCGCGGTCCGGACGTTGAACGCGATGATGATGCCCTGGTCGATCGAGGCCAGGTTGACGTCGTTGTCGGTGACGGCGCCGACACCGCGGTGGATGATCCGCAGCGTGACCTCTTCACCGACGTCGATCTTGAGCAGCGCGTCCTCGAGAGCTTCGACCGAACCGGAGACGTCGCCCTTGATGATCAGGTTGAGCGTCTCGACCTTGCTCTGCTCCAGCCAGTCCTCGAGCGTCACCCGCTTGCGGGCCCGGGCCAGCGACGCGTTGCGTTCCATGGCCTCGCGCTTCTCGGCGATCTGGCGGGCGGTGCGGTCGTCGTCGGCGGCGAGGAACTTGTCGCCGGCTCCCGGCACGTTGGTCAGGCCGAGCACCAGGACCGGACGGGACGGGCCCGCCTCCTCCAGTGCGTTGCCGTACTCGTCGAGCATCGCGCGGACCCGCCCGTAGGCCTGCCCGGTGACGATCGCGTCGCCGGCGCGAAGGGTGCCTCGCTGGACCAGGACGGTCGCGACCGGGCCGCGACCCTTGTCGAGGTGGCCTTCGATGGCGACGCCCCGGGCGGCCATGTCCGGGTTGGCCCGCAGGTCGAGGGCGGCGTCGGCGGTCAGGATGACCGCCTCGAGCAGCTTGTCGATGCCCATCCGCTGCTTGGCCGAGACGTCGATGAACATCGTGTCGCCGCCGTACTCCTCGGCGACGAGGCCGTACTCGGTCAGCTGCTGCCGGATCTTGGCCGGGTTGGCACCTTCGAGGTCGACCTTGTTGACCGCCACCACGATCGGCACCTCGGCGGCCTGCGCGTGGTTCAGTGCCTCGATCGTCTGCGGCATCACACCGTCGTCGGCGGCGACCACCAGGATCGCGATGTCGGTGACCTGGGCACCGCGGGCGCGCATCGCGGTGAACGCCTCGTGGCCCGGCGTGTCGATGAAGGTGATCGCGCGGTCCTCGCCCTCGTGCTCGACGTGCACCTGGTAGGCACCGATGTGCTGGGTGATTCCGCCCGCCTCGGCCTCGACGACGTTCTCGTTGCGGATGGCGTCGAGCAGCTTCGTCTTTCCGTGGTCGACGTGGCCCATGACCGTGACGACCGGTGGACGCGGCTCGGCGTCCTCGTCCTCCTCCGCTTCGAAGTCGATGGAGAACGACTCCAGCAGCTCGCGGTCCTCGTCCTCCGGCGAGACCACCTGGACGTCGTAGCCGAGCTCGGCCCCGAGCAGGCGGAAGGTGTCCTCGTCGACGGACTGGGTCGCGGTCACCATCTCGCCGAGATGGAACAGGACCTGGACCAGCGCACCGGCCTCGGTGTCGATCCGCTCCGCGAAGTCGGTCAGCGAAGCGCCGCGGGGCAGGCGGACCGTCTGGCCGTTGCCACGGGGAACCCGCACGCCTCCGATCGCAGGCGCCTGCATGTTGTCGTACTCCTGACGCTTCTGGCGCTTGCTCTTGCGACCGCGCGCCGGCCTGCCGCCCGGACGGCCGAACGCACCTGCGGTGCCACCGCGACCGCGCCCCCCGCCTCCGGGGCGGCCGCCGAAACCGCCAGCACCGGGACCACCGCCACCACCGGGACGACCGCCGAAGCCACCGCCGCCGGCACCCGTGCGACCGGCGCCGCCGGGACGGCCGCGTTCTCCCGCACCGCCGGCCGGCCGACCGGCGCCGCCGGGACGGCCGCGCTCACCCTGGCCGGCACCGCCGCGGGACGGGGTGGGACGCGTCGGCATCATGCCGGGGTTCGGACGTGCGCCCCCGGGCGCTCCGCCGCCACCGGGACGTGGCGGCATGCCACCCGGGGACGGACGACCGGCACCGGCAGCGCCGTCGTGGCGAGCCGCGGGGCGCTGCATCCCCGTGGTACCACCGGCCGTGAACGGGTTGTTACCCGGTCGGGGCCCGGACGGGCGCCGGCCCATGCCGGTGCTCTCGGTGCCGAACGGGTTGTTGCCCGGGCGTGGGCCGGACGGCCGGGGAGCCACCGGGCCCGGCTTGGGACCGGCCGGCGCGGCTTCGGCTGCGGCTGCGGCGGCGGCTGCGGCTGCGGGACGCTCCGGCGCCGCCACGGGCTCGGCCACCGCGGGTGCAGGAGCCGGCACGGTCGGTGCGGCGGGCGTCTGCGCCACGACCGGCTCCGGGGCCGCCACGGGAGCCGCTGCAGCCGGCGGCGGGGCCGCTGCGGCCGCCTTCTTCGCCGGCGCGGCCTTCTTCGCCTGCGGCGGTGCATCCGCGAACGCTTCCTTGAGTCTGCGAACGACCGGCGCCTCGATCGTCGAGGAGGCCGATCGGACGAACTCTCCGAGGTCGCCCAGCTTGGCCAGGACGACCTTGCTCTCTACTCCGAACTCCTTGGCGAGCTCGTATACCCGGACCTTTGCCACTGCTCTCCTTCTCGGCCCGGGCGTCGGCTCGGACCGGCTAGGTGGTGCGCGTGCTCATAGCTGCGTGCTCATCGAGCGCCCTTGAGCGTCACGTCATGTCTCCATTTCTCGGCCAGTCGCCGCCGGACCGGATGCCGAGCCGGCGGCCCCCTGCTCCTCGATCCAGCGTCGCAGCGCGGAGGTGTCGAGCGACCCCGTCAGGCGTAAGGCCCGGGGGAACGCCCGACGGCGCTCGGCGAGGTCGAGGCACCGCAGGTCGGGATGCAGGTACGCGCCCCGGCCCGGGAGCCGGCCACGACGATCGAGAGCGAGCGACCGGGCCCCCTGGGCGTCGGTGCCGTCCGCGACCGCCACGACACGCAGCAGGTCGGACTTGCCCGTGCGGACACGGCAACCCACGCAGGTGCGCACGGGTGGCCGGATGGCCGCACGGTGTTCCGTCGACAAGTCTACCGCCTGATCACGTACCGGCCGAGTCGGGCATCGCCGTGACGTCGCCGGTGTCGTGGACGACGTCCGTGCCGGACTGTGTACCCGGGTCGGATCCGGCCGTGTCGGGACGGATGTCGATGCGCCACCCGGTCAACCGCGCAGCCAACCGGGCATTCTGCCCTTCCCGGCCGATCGCCAGCGACAACTGGTAGTCGGGAACCGTCACGCGGGCTGCGCGCGCCTCGGCGTCGACGACCTCGACCCGCTGCACGCGGGCCGGCGACAGAGCGTGGGCCACCAGTTCGGCCGGATCGTCGGACCAGTCCACGATGTCGATCTTCTCGCCGTGCAACTCGGCCATGACCGCACGAACCCGCGAGCCCATCGGTCCGATGCACGCCCCCTTGGCGTTGACGCCGGGCTTCGTCGACCTGACGGCGATCTTGCTGCGGTGTCCCGCTTCCCGGGCGATCCCGGCGATCTCGACCGTGCCGTCGGCAATCTCCGGGACCTCGAGCGCGAACAGCTTCTTGACCAGGTTCGGGTGGGTCCGCGACAGCGTGACCAACGGCCCGCGCATGCCTCTGCGGACCTGGAGCACGTAGCACTTGATCCTGCTGCCGTGCTCGTAGCGTTCGCCGGGCACCTGCTCCTGTGCCGGAAGCACAGCCTCCACCTTGCCGAGGTCCACGAGAACCGCCCGAGGATCGCGACCCTGCTGGATGGTCCCGGACAGGACGTCGCCCTCCTTGCCGACGAACTCGCCGAAGGTGACCTCGTCCTCGGCATCGCGTAGGCGCTGCAGGATCACCTGCTTCGCGGTGGTCGCCGCGATGCGGCCGAATCCTTCGGGTGTGTCGTCCCATTCGGACAGGACGGTGCCCTGCTCGTCGACCTCTTGTGCCCACACCGTGACATGGCCGCTCTTGCGGTCGAGCTGCACGCGGGCATGCGCGCGGGCTCCGCCGGTGCGCTCGTAGGCCACCAGCAGCGCCTGCTCGAGCGCCTCGACGACGAGGTCGAAGGAGATCTCCTTCTCCCGCTCCAAGGCGCGCAAGACCGACAGGTCGATGTCCACGGGGTCACACCTCCACCTCGTCGGTGCGGCGGAACTCGACCTGGATTCGGGCCGCGCCGATCGCGTCGTAGGCCAGCCGCCGGGCGGTGCCGTCGATCTCGAGGACCACGCCGGTGTCGTCGGCGGTCTCGATGCGGCCCACGAGGTCGCCACTGTCGCGCAGGCCGAGCCTGACCAGTCGTCCCACGTTGCGTCGCCAGTGCCGGGGCATCGTCAGCGGCCGGGACACGCCCGGCGAGCTCACCTCGAGGGTGTACGGGGTCTCGCCCATGACGTCGGACTCGTCGAGCGCCGCGGACACCGCCCGTGAGACCTCGGCGCAGCGGTCGAGGTCGACACCGCCGTCGGCGTCGACGACCACGGAGACCCGCCTGCGCCGACCGGCCGGCGTGACCTCGACGTCCTCGAGGTCGACGCCGTGAGCGGCGGCCAGGGGTTCGACGATCTCGCGGAGAAGGTCACGGCTCGGGAACCCCATCGGTGAGCCTCCTCGCTGTCGAGTTGTCGGGCAGCACACGGGGCCGACGCCAGCCGGGCCCGGTACCGCCAGACTACCGGTCTGGTCCCCACCTGACGATCAGCACGACGCCCGATCTCGAGAGGTCGCCACAGGTGGTGCGAGGCCTGGCGCCGATCGTGTCCTACGGTGTCCCGATGCCGGGTGCTGGAGTCGACGGGGCGACGCGGCCGTCCCGTCGCGGCGTCCTGCTGGGAACGGCGGCGATCTCGCTCGCCGCATGCACCGGGGCGCCGTCGCCACCGACGGACCAGGTTCCGCCGCCCCCGGAGCCCGATGCCCTGCTTCGCGGTCGCGTGGCCGCCGCTGAACGGACCATGCTCGCGCTCTACGCGGCGACAAGTGCGCAGCACCCCACTCTGGCCGACCGGCTGTTGCCGTTCGCCGTTCACCATGGTCGGCACCTGGCCGTCGTCGAGTCCTCCGGCCCGGTGACCACAGCCACTCCGTCGACGCCGGCCGGGACCGCCTCGCCGGGTCGGGACGGGGAATCCCCCACGCCCGAGGCGGTGCCGAGGCCCCACGTCCCGGCCGACCTCGCCGCCGCGGTGGTTGCGCTGCGCGCCGCCGAACGTGCCGCGGCGGACGCGCGCATCGCCGACTGCCTGCGCAGTGAGGATCGGCCACTCGCCGAGGTCCTGGCCGCGGTCGCAGCGTGCGAGGCCGCGCACGACGTCCTACTGGGGCAGGAGCCGTGAGCATCCTCGACGCCCTGCAGGCGGCCCTGGCCGGCGAGCATGCCTGCGTATACGGCTACGGCCTGGTCGGGGCGCACGCCGCCACTCGAGACGAGCCCGCCGCGCGGGCCGCGTACGAGTCGCACAAGGCACGGCGGGACCTGCTCGTGGCCCAGGTCCGTGCCCGCAGTGCCGAGCCGGTGGCTGCGCTTCCCGCGTACGGGGTGCCCTTCGCGGTGACCGACGCGACGACCGCGAGCCGGCTCGCCGGCCTGCTCGAGGAACGGTTGGCGCCCCTCTATGCCGATCTCGTAGCGGTCGCCGCCAGTCCGGTGATGCGCGAGATGGCAGCGCGTGCCCTCGTCGAGGCCTCGGTGAGGTCCGCCGGCTGGATCGGACGGACCACGGCGCTGCCGGGCCTGGACCCGGTCCCGGAGTGACCGCTCACAGGTCCATGCGGTCGACCGCACGGAGCTTGTTCGTGGCGTCGAGCGCGGCCACCTTGTAGGCCTCGGACAACGTCGGATAGTTGAAGACGGTGTCGACCAGGTAGTCGACGGTGCCACCGCACCCCATCACCGCCTGCCCGATGTGGACCAGGTCGGTGGCGCCGGTTCCGAAGACGTGGACGCCGAGCACGTGTCGGGTCGCGGTCGAGACCAGCAGCTTGAGCATCCCGTAGGAGTCACCGACGATCTGGCCTCTGGCCAGCTCGCGATAGCGCGAGACGCCCACCTCGTAGGGTACGGCGGCGTCGGTGAGCTCGACCTCGGTGCGTCCGCAGAAGGAGATCTCCGGGATGGTGTAGATGCCGATGGGCTGGATGTCCTGGAGCTCGTTGGCCGGCACGCCGAAGGCGTGCAGCGCCGCCAACCGGCCCTGGTCCATGCTCGTCGCCGCCAGGGCGGGGAAGCCGATGACGTCGCCGACGGCGAACATGTGCGGCACCGGCGTCCGGTACCACGGGTCGACTGCGATCCGGCCCCTTTCGTCCGCGGCCAGGCCGGCCGCAGCCAGGTCGAGCTCGTCGGTGACCCCCTGTCGCCCGGCCGAGTACATGACCGTCTCGGCAGCGACGCGCTTGCCGCTGACCAGGGTCGTGACCGTCCCCTGGCTGCCGACGGCGACCTTCTCGACCTCCTCGCCGAACCGGAACGTGACCGACAGGTCGCGAAGGTGGAACTTCAGCGACTCGACCACCTCGGGGTCGCAGAACTCGAGCATCGTGTCGCGCCTCTCGACGACCGTGACCCGGGTGCCCAGAGCGGCGAACATCGACGCGTACTCGATCCCGATGACGCCGGCGCCGACCACCACCATGGTGTCCGGAATCCGCTCCAGCGACAGGATCCCGTCGGAGTCGACGACCCGGCCGTCGTCGAACTCGACGTGGGCCGGGCGGGCCGGTCGCGACCCGGTGGCGATGACGACCACGTCAGCGGTGAGACGACGACGGTCGCCCGCACCGTCCACCTCGACCGCGTGCGGGTCGGCGAACCGGGCCGTGCCGATGACGAGGTCGACGTGGTTGCGGAACAGCTGTGACCGCACGACCTCGATCTCGCGGCCGATCACGTGCTGGGTGCGCGCGAGCAGGTCCTGGACCGTGATCTCGTTCTTGACCCGGTATGACTGCCCGTACAGCTCGCGCATGGACAGGCCGGTGAGGTACAGGACCGCCTCGCGCAACGTCTTGGACGGGATCGTGCCCGTGTTGACGCAGGCACCGCCCACCATGTGCCGGCGCTCGACGACACAGACTCGCTTGCCGAGCTTGGCGGCACCGATGGCCGCCTTCTGGCCGCCGGGTCCCGAGCCGATGACGAGCATGTCGTAGTCGTACGCGGCACCGTCCACGGCCGCCCCTTCCGGTGGTCGCCCTCTCCAGCGTGACTGGCGGACAGGTCTCCGGCAAGGGCTCGGGGTTCAGCGATGCCGCGAGAGCTGCCGGGCTCGGTAAGTGACGGCCCGGCGCCACTTCGTGAGCACGCCGACGTCGTAGGGCAACTCCGAGAGCTCCGGCAGCCACGAGTCCACGCGGCCCACGACGTCGTCGATCACCTTCGCGGCCGCACGGTCCGGCACACGCACGGCGGCCGCCAGCGCCATCAGGTCGCCGCGTGCGACGTCCTCCCGGCGCTTGCCGTTGATGCTGAGTGCCAGGGTGAGGTCACCGTACGGATAGCTCGACGGCAGGTCGTAGGCAGGGGTCACCCGGTAGCTGCCGTCCGGCCGTTCGCCGACCGCCAGGTTTTTCGCGTGCAGGTCGCCGTTGCACGTCACGTAGGCGACGGCGACCCAGCGCAGCAGCACCCGGCCGGCGACGATCGGTGCGTCGGTGGCCGTCGCCACGGCGGTGCACACGGCCTCCGTCGTCAGTGCGTACTTGGCGGCCGGGTAACGTCCGAGCACCTGACAGCCGTCCTCGACGGCGAGCATGGTGCCGTCCGGGAGCCGATCGAAGCGCCCGACCAGCAGCCCGAGAGCGCCGTCGCGGTCCCTGACGATCTCGGCGTCGACCGTCGGGAGACCGCTGCGCCGTGCCGCCGCGAGCATGAACGCCTCGTTCTCGACCAGGTGGGGGAACTCCGGCGGGTCCAGCTTGAGGATGTGCCGTTGACCGCTCGCCGACGCCGGGAACGCGATCATGGCCGCGGAGACCTTGTCCTGCACGCCGGGAATGCCGACCCGGTCGACGGCTCCGGCGACATCCTCGACGAACAGATCGGCGAAGGAGACCTCGGACCAGTCGGCGACGCGGACGCGTGGCTCGACGGCGACGGGGTCGGCGCCCTCCGGAAGGATCTGGACGTCGCCGACGGTGTCACCGCCCACCGCGAGGAGCAGGCTGAGCTCGTCGTCGCCGCTGGTCTTCACCGCCGCCCGCAGGGCCGACAACCGTCGACCCTCCGGGAGCAGGCCGGCGAAGAATGGCGGCACCGCGCCGGCCGGGCGGAACTCGGGCTCGGCGGTCACGGGCAATGTCGTGGCGACCGGTGCGCCACCCTCGCCGACGTACTCGGGCAGGTAGGAGAACTCGACGCCGTCCTCGCTGCGGGTCAGCCGTGCAGCCGGTCGGCCCTTCTTGTAGACGACTGCCCGGTCGACGCCGGTGAGCTCCTGCAGGTCGATCGTCACCGCGGCACCGGTTCGACCGTGAGGCGCAGACCCAGGACCTCCAGCACGGCTTCGACCCGATCCAGTTGGACCGTCGCCTTGCCCGCCTCGAGTGCCTGCACAAAGCGCAGCGAGACACCGGCCAGGTCCGCGAGATCTTCCTGGCGCAGGTCGAGCCGCCGTCGTCGCGTACGAACTAACGCGGCCAAACCCGCGCGTCCGTGCGGTTTCCGACCCGATGCTGGCATATCCGCCACTCTCGTCTCGTGAATACGCACGATCATACGTAACTCAAGGAGGATGACGCCGACGGCCGCACCATGTCAAGCAATATCCGCACGAACGTGCGCGTCCACGGGTACAGCGCAGTCACATCCGAACGAGCTCGACGAGGTGGTCGACGGCATCGTCGAGCGCGACGTCGATCCGTTCTCCGCTCCTGCGGTCCTTGACCTCGACGGTGCCTGTTGCCAGGCCGCGGCCCACCACCACGATCGTCGGCATGCCGAGCAGCTCCGAGTCGTTGAACTTCACGCCGGGCGACACGCCGCGCCGGTCGTCGTACAGCACCTGAACACCGGCCTGCTCCAGCGACGACGCCAAGCGGTCGGCAGCGTCGAACACCGCGTCGTCGCGGCCCGCCGCCACCAGGTGGACGTCGGCGGGCGCCACCTCGCGGGGCCAGCACAGGCCGGCGTCGTCGTGGGTCTGCTCGGCGACGGCGGCGACAGCACGTGAGACCCCGATCCCGTACGAGCCCATGGTGACGGTGACGAGCCTGCCGTTCTCGTCGAGAACCTTCAGGTCGAGCGCCTCGGCGAACCACCGGCCGAGTTGGAAGATGTGCCCGATCTCGATGCCGCGAGCCAGCTCGACGGGACCGGACCCGTCCGGGGCGGGGTCACCGTCGCGTACCTCGGCGGCCTCGATCGTCCCGTCGGCGCTGAAGTCGCGCCCGGCGACGAGGTCGAACACGTGCCTTCCTTCGGCGTTCGCACCGGTGACCCAGCGGGTGCCTTCGACGACGCGCGGGTCCAGCAGGTACCGCACCTTGGCCGGGGCCTCGGCGCCGAGGTACGGGCCGGGCCCGTCGCCGTCGAAGGCCGCCGGCCCGATGTAGCCGCGGACCAGCGTGGGATGGCCGGCGAAGTCGGCCTCGGTGAAGGCCTCGGGCTCGGCCGGCGTGACCGCTGCCTCCAACCGCTTGATGTCGACCTCGCGGTCTCCGGGCACGCCGACCACGAGCGCCTCGCGGGTTCCGTCCGGTTGCCGCAGCGTGACGACCACGTTCTTGAGCGTGTCGGCCGCTGTCCAGGGGCGGTCCGATCGCGGGAACCGCGCGTTGGCCAGCGCGACGAGGGTTTCGATGGTCGGTGTATCGGGCGTGTCCTCGACGTGCGCGGCCGGTACGTCGTCGTACGCAACGCGGTCGGGCGCGGGTGTCGTGACCGCCTCCACGTTCGCGGCGTAGCCGCCCGCCGACCGGACGAAGGTGTCCTCGCCGAACTCGCACGGCGCGAGGAACTCCTCGCTGACGTTGCCGCCCATGGCACCCGACATCGCGGAGACGATGACGTAGTCCAGGCCGAGCCGGTCGAATGCCCGGATGTACGCCTCGCGGTGCTGGTCGTAGGAGCGCTGGAGGCCGGCGTCGTCCACGTCGAAGGAGTACGAGTCCTTCATGACGAACTCACGCCCGCGGAGCAGACCCGCGCGGGGCCGAGGTTCGTCGCGGTACTTGGTCTGGATCTGGTAGAGCGACAGCGGAAGGTCCCTGTACGAGGAGAACAGGTCCTTGACCAGCAGGGTGAACAACTCCTCGTGCGTGGGACCGAGAAGGTAGTCGCCGCCCTTGCGGTCCCGGAGCCGGAAGATGCCCTCTCCGTAGGTGGTCCATCTGCCGCTGGCCTCGTACGGCTCGCGGGGCAGCAGCGCAGGGAAATGCACCTCCTGCGCGCCGAAGCGGTCCATCTCCTCGCGGATGATCTGCTCGACGTTGCGGAAGACCCGGTAGCCCAGCGGCAACCAGGAGAAGATGCCGGGTGCAACCCGACGGACATAGCCGGCGCGGACCAGCAGGCGGTGGCTCGGCACCTCGGCGTCGACCGGATCCTCGCGCAGCGTACGCAGGAACAGCGTCGACATCCGCAGGATCACGATCGTCTCCTCGGCAGGCCTCGACAGGTCAGGTGACCGGCCGAGGATACCCAGGGCACACCGTTCGGGTCGTGCCGGATTCCGAACCAGCGCGAATGCCATGGGACGTGCTCACCGGGCCAGCGGCACCAACCCGTGCTCGGCTCCGCCGCGGGCGGTGACGACCTCGGCGGTCCGGGCCAGCGCCGTCTCGAGCCGGGACACCGTCGTGGTCCCCGTGTCGCCGCTGGCGAGTGACGCAGGCACGTCGAGGACCTCGACCGGGAACTCGTAGGTCTGGTAGAGCGGCAGATACTCCGCCCTTGTCGTGGTGAAGCGGCCCCCGGCCATGTCCTCGCGGAAGGTGAATCGCAGCAGCACGCCCTCCGCCTTCGGCCCCTCGGGCTCCGCGTGGTTGGCCATCAGGTTCCCCATGCCGTACACGACCCACTCCCCGCCGATGTTCTCCACCGGTTGGACGACGTGGGCATGATGCCCGAGCAACAGATCGATGTCAGGCGATGCGATCAACCGCGGGGCGAGGGCGAGTTGCTGCTCGTTGGGGTCGTGGTCGTACTCCGTGCCCCAGTGCATGGCAACGACGACGACGTCGGCGCCCCGCTCTCGCGCGCGGGTCGCGTCTGCCAGGATCCTCGCCTCGTCGATCTCGTTCGCCCGCCAGGTGTCGCCGTTCGGGTACGGGATGCCGTTGAAGCCGTAGGTGTACGACAGCAGCGCGACGCGGACCGGTCCTTCCCCGGTGGCGACGTCGACGGTGGTCGTGAGGCCGGCCTCCTCGGGTGTTCGGGCCGAGCCGGCGTGGGCCAGACCCGCGGCGTCGAGTGCGGCAAGCGTCCGCTCGATTCCGTCGGCACCCGCGTCGAAGCTGTGGTTCGACGCCGTCGTGCACGCGTCGTATCCGGTGTCCACCAGGGCCGTCACCACCTGCGGCGGGCCGGCGAACGTGGGGTAGCCGGAGTAGGGGCCGTCGGACGAGGCCAACGGTACTTCGAGATGGCAGATCGCCAGGTCGGCGGTCGAGACAACCGGCGCGATGTTGGCCAGTTGCGGGGTGAAGTCCATGACTGCGGCCCCGGACCGCGCGGCGTCGGACTCGGCCTGTCGCCACAGCCGTTCGTGCAGGAGAACGTCGCCCGAGGCGACGATGCTGAACGTCCGCGGGCGCGGGGTCGGCGTCGGTGCGCTTGCCGGCGTGTCATCGCTCGGCGACGCCGTGGGTGCAGCGGCGGACCCGCCCTGGCCGGAGCATGCCGCTGCGAGCAGCAGGGCGGCCGCCGCGGCGGCCCCGAACAACGAACGCTCTTTCACGCGCACAGTGTGCTGCACGAGACGGGCCGCGCAGGTGCGCGGGTCGGCGCCCGCGTTTCGCGGACGTGCGTCAGAACGGCGGGTGACGGCCATCCGCGCAGCGATGTCGTCGGCGGCGAGCTCGCTCAGCGACCGGCCTGGCTGGTCCGGGGCGAACGGGCCCGGGCGACGGCCGGCAGACTCGGCGATCACCTCGACCTTCCGCGCCTGCACCCACGACGCCAAACG
>DASRTE010000166.1:0-19632 GCA_035656095.1 Jiangellaceae bacterium | reverse complement strand
CCCCTCCGTCGGTCCACATACGACCTGATCCGCTGAAGCGTGTCCACAGGCGTCGTTGTCGCACTGGTCGCCGGAGACGCCCGGCGGCACCGTCCCGGCAATGCCCACCCTGGCCCGCTTCTACGGCATCAGGGTGTACATCCACTGGCACGACCATCCTCCGCCTCACGTCCACATCAAGAGCGGAGAGCACAAGGCCTCCATGCACATCGAGACTCTGGAGATCATCCACGGTCGCCTTCCCAAGCGTGTGCGACTCCTTGTGCTCGAATGGGCGATGCAGCACCGTGGCGAACTGCGCCGAGCATGGGCGGCCGTGCGGGCCACTGAGAAGCCGCCTACGATCGAACCGTTGGACTGAGGAGCGGAGATCGGCATGGCCGAGGGCGACTACCTGCCCAGCATCATTGCTGTACGCATCGTGCGCGATCGGATCGTTCATCTGACCTTCGACGACGGGCTCGAAGGCGAGGTCGACCTTGCGCCGAAGCTCCGGGGCACCGTCTTCGCAGAACTCGCCCGCGACGACAAGGCATTTGCGAAGATCTTCATCGACATGGACACCATCGCTTGGGAGAACGGCGCCGACATGGCGCCCGAGCCGCTCTACGACGAGGTCAAGGCGGCGAACGCCGCGCACTCCACGACACCTCACTGACGCACACCCCCGCGCAGCGCGTCGGCCGCAGCGCCGATGTCGAGCTTGGCCCGCGTCGGGTCGTCGACCTCGCAGAAGCCCCAGCGTCCCCACCGTCCGTCGTGGTTCACCGCCGGCAGCCACAGGTCGCGCGCGGTGTCGGCCTTCGCCGCGCGCATCGACTGGTCCTTGCGCCCGCCGGACACCTCGACGACGAGCATCCGCGCGACGCCGTCCGGCTCCGGAGCGAGGCGGACGAGGAAGTCGGGCACGAACTGGTGCGTGCGCCCCTTGTGTGTGTAGGGGATCGTGAAGCCGAGGTGGTCGTTCTTGACGTACGCCGCCACGCCGGGCAGAGCCTCCAGGGCCTGCGCGACCGTGCGCTCCCAGGCGTTGCCGTCGACTCCGTCGAGGACGACGTACGACACATGGCAGCGGGCCTCCGACGTCGGGTAGACCTCGCGGGTGGTGAAGAAGTCGATCTCGGCCGTCGACCCGACGGCATCGTAGGGACGGAGCATCGGCAGCACGTGCGGCTCGCGGTCGCTGTGTTACCTGATCACCTCGTCCCACACCCGCTCGGCGGCATGGTGGGTGTGTTCTCGCTCAGCAGGAGCAGCCCCGGGAAGGTGTCGTCGTGGTAGGTCACGCACCGGCGCATCCAGTCGCGGACGATGCCGACGGCCTCGGGGAAGTACCACGGCCTGGGATCGTCGGCGGTCGAGAGGTGCTTCTCCACGAGCACGCGCGCGACCTCGTAGACGTCGGCCTGCTCCCGTACGTCGCGCAACTCGTCGAGCTCGTGCACGTCGGAGCGGCCCAAGATCGCCGTCTCGGCGGCCTCGCGCTGGGCGAACAGGATGCGGTTGTCGCGTTCGCCGTCGGCCCAGTGTTCGAGGAGTCGTCGCGTCGTCGGGGTGACACCGTCGTAGCGGCGCGACCGCCAGATGTCCACCCGGGCCCGGATCGCGTTGACCTGCTGGTTGACCTCGATCTGGTCGGCTGTCAGCTCGGGGATCTCGAGCTGTGCTCTGCCCTTGCGCGGTCGGGGAACGGGGACGAAGTACGAGGACGGCCGGCGCCCGTCGTCGACCTGGTCGGTGATCCCGTCGGCGTCGAAACGGAAATGGCGGGCAGGCTCGTCGTACGGCCCGTTGATGATCGGGTTCGCGATGACGAGATCGCCCACGTGCCCGACGCTGGCGGGATCGCCGGACAGATGTGGCGGGCACCTTGGCACACGCGACCTCGGCACGAAAGGATCGCGCGGTGAGTCCAGTCAGCCGTGGCCGTAAGAAGAAGTCCCGCTCGGGCAAGGGTCGGCAGCGGCTCTCGTCAGTCCCAACCTTCGATGGGGTCTATCGCGCTGTCGTCGACGGGTTCCGCCCGCTCGTCTCCGCACATGATCCCTTCGAGGTCGAGATGTTCACCTCGGGGCTGCTCGGTACGCTCCAGAAGCCCGAGAGCGTGGGCCACGAGACCGACCCCGACCTCCTGCTCGGCCTGATCGGCTACTGCCGGCGCACCGGCTCACCCCAGGCCGTCGCAGCATTACACGCGCTCCGCGTTGTCGCGACGACGGAGGAAGCGCGTGACGACGCCGCGGCCGCCGCGGCGTCGCTGAACCGGCCCGCGCCGCCATGGGCCGGTCGTATCGGCGAGGTCGATGTGTACCAGTCGTGGTGGATGGGCGACGTCTACGGCGACCAGGCCGATGTCATGTGCGTCTTCGGCTACGGAGCCGACCGGCACGCGGTCATGACCCTGGTCGACTTCAACCACCTCGGCGGCTGGGTCAAGGACGTCTTCCCGATAGACGAGCCGGAGCAGGTCCTCGCCCAGATGCGCGTGTCCGTCGACGAGAGCGGCGGCGTAGTCACACTCAGGCCTGTAGATCCGGCCGATGCACGGCAGCTCATCGAGAGGGCCTTCGATGCCACCGAGATGACCTGGCAGCCCGACGTCCCCGACACCTACGCGGAGTTCCGGGCGCTGGCCCTGGCCCGCTGCCGGGCCCTACCGGATACGGCGCCCGAACGTCGCGAACCCGACGAGGTGTCCGGTGAAGAGCGAGACCGCATCGTGGACGAGTTCTTGACTTCGAACGAGGGCTCGTCGCTCGACTCGGCAGAAGCCACCCGGTACTGCGCCCGGCTGATCGTCGACTACGGCTGCGACTACGACGAGTCGCAGCCGATGCGCGTGAGCCCGGCGAAGATGGAGAACTTCCTCCTCGGCTGGGTGCCGCGCAAGGTAGTGCTCGACGAGGAGGACAAGGCGACGATGCCCGCCGTTGCCGCGGCCTGGACCCGGTGGGCGGCCGCGCGCAGCGACCTGCCGGCGGTCGCTGTGGCCGAGGTCGTCGATGCGGCTGATGAGATCGGCCAGGGCTTCGCCGACGCTTACGACGACCCGGCGAACGCCTCGCCCGGGCGGCTCATGCTTCAAGGACTCGGCGAGCTGGATGGAATAGACGACGCCCAGGCTGTGCTCGAGCGGCGACACTTTGCGATGCCTTACTTCGGCACCCGGATCGGCGCCGAGGACTACCCGCAGCTGGATCCGAACGACGCCGACGAGCGGCGACTGCTGATCGAGGGCGAGCACCCCGAATACCACTCTGCCTTGGCCGATCCCTCCTTCGACGGCGAGATCGACGGAGTCAACCCCCGTCTGCACATTGCCATGCACGAGATCGTCGCGAACCAGTTGTGGGACGACGACCCGCCCGAGGCGTGGGCCGCGGCCCAGCGCCTGGTCGCCCAGGGTCACGACCGGCACGACGTCCTGCACGCACTCGCCGACGTCGCCGCAAGACAACTGCACGGCGCGCTGTCCACCGGGTTTCCGATCGCCGACTCCGCATACCGCCGGGCACTCGAGGCGCTCGGAGGAGGTCGCCGCCGCAGCACCCGCTCGGCGAAGCCACGGCCGTCCGCACCCGGTGCCGCGGCGACCTACCAGGTCAAGATCGGGATCCGGGGTGCGAAGCCGCCGATCTGGCGGCGACTTCGCCTGCCGGCCGACACAACCCTCGCGAGCCTCCACCACGTCATCCAGGCTGCTTTCGGTTGGGAGGACTGCCACCTGCACCACTTCTTCGACGACGAAGGGCGGCGCTACACCCCGGCCGACTACGAGTCCTGGGATGACTCAACGGCCGACGAGGCTACGACCAGGCTGCGCGACGTCGTCCGACAGACCGGCGACAAGCTCCGCTACGAGTACGACTTCGGCGACTCGTGGAATCACGACATCGTCGTCGAGGACGTGCTCACGGAGAAGTCGAGCGCTGCCGTCTGCCTGGCCGGGCGCCGGGCCGGACCGGTCGAGGATTCCGGCGGCATCTGGGGGTACGGCTACCTCTGCGATGTCATGGGCGATCCCGACCATCCCGAGCATGCCGAACGGTTGAGCTGGCTGTCCGACGTCGTCGGCGTCGCGCGGTTCGACCCTAAGGCGTTCGACCAGGACGCGATCAATACGGCACTCGCGTCCGTCCCTGTCGGCGTCGGTCGCGGCGGATGATCGTTGAACCGTCGCTGGGGCCACAGGACCAACAACGGTTCAACGATCACGTGCTGCCGTCAGGCCGGGTGCTCGAGGACGAACCAGATACCGATCGCGGGCTCGTCGCCGTCGTTGCGGTAGCCGTGCGGCGTCGTCGAATCGAACGAGACGGCGTCGCCCACAGCCAGGCGGTGTTCGTCGAACGCCAGCGTCAGGACGAGTTCGCCACTGGTCACGAAGCCGTACTCGGTGCCGGAATGGCGCATGAGCAGCCCCGCGCTGGACGACGATCCGCCCGGCTGATAGGTGATGCGCAGGAAATCCACATGGGCATCCGGCACTTGTCCGAGCAGTTCCCAGGTCACGCCGGAGTCGAGGGTCAGAACCTCACGCTCGTCCGGCCGGACTATCGGCCCGACCCGCCGGCGGCGATCCTGTCCGATGACCGCGAGCGCAGCGGAGACGCCCGCGGCGGAATCCAGACCCAGATCGAGGCGCTGGGACTCGGCCGCCGGTGCCGGGCTCCCGGCCAGGGACACGGAAGGGCCGCGTGCGTCGAAGAGGTCCTCGATCGAGATTCCGAGCTCCGTTGTGATCGCGTAGAGCGTGCTGACCGAGGGCCTGCTCTTGTCGGTCTCGATCTGGGAGATGAGACTCGGCGACACGCCGATCTCCCGAGCGAGCCGGCGGGCGCTCACGCCCTTGCGGGTCCGCTCCTCGCGGATGCGCTCACCGATCGGCGGCACCGCGGGAATGCCCACGTGGTCTCCGTTCTCCACCTGTTGACTGGAGCTTACCGCCGCAGCCTTGTCAGGCCTGACAACCATGCCACCAGGGATGACACACCACCACGGCCTGACACCTCCGCGCCGGGCCGTGGCATCAGGCCACCACCGGCTATCGGTCCAGGTCAGCGGCCCGTCGAGCCTGACAACGGGGCGGGTCCGCACAGCCAACGCCGCGGGGGTTGACGGGGCGCATGGCGTTCGCTTGACTGCGATAAGTGAAGCTGAACGGCCGTTCTACGTCACTACACCCTCGACAGAACGGTGCACGCGATGGCGATCCGCACATACGGCCCGAACGCGGTCGACTGGGAACAGCGCGTCGACCTCGACCGGTTGCGCAACGAACGGCTCACGCGGCTGCGCACGACGCTGGACGGGTCCGAGCTCGGCGGGCTGCTGACCTTCGACTTCTCCAACATCCGGTACATGACCTCCACGCACATCGGCACCTGGGCGATGGACAAGCTGATTCGCTTCGCCCTCCTGCCGAGAGGGGGCGAACCGGTCGTCTGGGACTTCGGCTCCGCGGCCCGGCACCACCAGTTGTACAACCCGTGGCTCGAGGGGCCGAAGAGAGCGCGGGCCGGCATCTCCACGCTGCGCGGCGCGTTCCATCCCGACGCCGGCATCGCCGAGGAGGTCGCACGCAAGGTCGCGGCCGAGCTGTCCGAGCACGGCCTGACCGGCGCGCCGCTCGGCGTCGACGTCATCGAGCTGCCGGTCTTGGCCGCACTCCGCGACCAGGGCATCGACGTCGTCGACGGCCAGCAGGTCTTCCTCGAGGCACGCCGGATCAAAACCGCCGACGAGATCGCGCTGTTGACCCAGGCCTGCTCGATGGTCGACGCAGCCTACGAGCAGTTGTACGAGTTCCTGCGCCCCGGCGTGCGCGAGAACGAGTGCGTCGGGCTGGTCAGCAAGGTGCTCTACGACCTCGGCAGCGAGTACGTCGAGGGCGTGAACGCGATCTCCGGCGAACGCTGCTCCCCGCATCCGCACGTGTACAGCGACCGGATCGTCCGGCCCGGCGACCCGGCGTTCTTCGACATCCTGCACAGCCACCTCGGCTACCGCACCTGCTACTACCGCTGCTTCGCGGTGGGGAGCGCGTCACCGGCGCAGCGCGACGCGTACGTCCGGTGCCGCGAGTACATGGACCACGCGATCGCGCTGGTCAAGCCCGGCGCGACGACAGCCGACATCGTCTCGGTCTGGCCGCGCGCCGAGGAGTTCGGCTTCGCCGACGAGGAGGCTGCGTTCGCCCTCCAGTACGGCCACGGTGTGGGCCTGGCCATCTGGGAGAAGCCGATCTTCAGCCGGCTGGTGTCGCTCGACCATCCGGAGGTGTTGGAGGAGGGCATGGTCTTCGCGCTGGAGACCTACTGGCCGGCGTCGGACGGCTGGTCGGCGGCCCGCATCGAGGAGGAACTCGTGGTGACCGCCGACGGATGCGAGGTCATCACCAAGTTCCCCGCCGAAGAGTTGCTGGTCGCCGGCCGGCGGTACTGGACGGTGGGCGGCGAGCTCAACACGCTGCGCGAGTCCCAATCCCATCTCAACACCGGCAACGGCGGTCCGCAGTGACCGATCCCGGCATCGAGCAGGACGCCGACGTCGGCACGGACGAACTGCTCGCACTGTACGAGCAGATGGCGATCATCCGCCGCACCGAGAAGGCCGCCTACGACCTGTTCATGTCCGGCCTGGTCAAGGGCACCACCCATCTCGCGTCCGGGCAGGAGGCCGTCGCCGTCGGCGCCAGTGCCGCCCTGCGGCCCGGCGACTACGTCTTCGCCACCTACCGCGGACACCACCACGCGATGGCCCGTGGCGCGACCCCACAGGAGTGTCTCGCCGAGCTGATGAGCAAGGCCACCGGCCTCTGCCGGGCCAAGGGCGGGTCGATGCACCTGACCAAGGCGTCGGTGGGGATGCTCGGCTCCTACGCCATCGTCGGCTCCCATCTGCCGATGGCCGCCGGCGCCGCGTGGTCGGCGAAGCTGCGCGAAACCGACCAGGTCGCCGTGGCTTTCTTCGGTGACGGCGCGACGAACATCGGCGCCTTCCACGAGGCACTCAATCTCGCCGCGGTGTGGACGCTGCCCGTGCTGTTCGTCTGCGAGAACAACCTCTACATGGAGTACACGCCGATCTCGGCGGTCACGGCGGCCGAGAACCCGGCGGCCGACCGCGCCGGCGCTCACGGAATCCCCGCCGATGTCGTCGACGGCAACGACGTCGTCCTGGTCCGGCGGGTCGTGGCCGCGGCGGCCGACCGGGCGCGCCGCGGCGACGGGCCGAGCCTGATCGAGGCGCAGACCTACCGGCACTACGGGCACAGCCGGGCCGACCCGGCGAAGTACCGGCCGGCCGAGGAGGTCGAACGGTGGATGAAGCACGACCCGCTCGATGTCGCCCGGGCCCGGCTGGAGGCCCTCGGCGTACCGCCGGGCGCGGTCGAGGAGGCCGATGCCCGGGCGGCACAGGTCGTCGAGGCGGCGGTCGACGCGGCGAAGAACGCCCCCGACGCCGAACCACGGGAGGCATTCACCGACGTCTGGGCGGACGGAGGCGCGGCGTGGCGGACGTGACCACATACCGCGAGGCGGTGGCGGAGGGCATCGCGCGCGAGATGCGCCGCGATCCGACGGTCGTCTGCCTGGGCGAGGACATCGGTGCGGCCGAGGGCGTGTTCAAGACCACCGCGGGTCTGTTCGACGAGTTCGGCCCGGCGCGGGTCTGGGACACCCCCATCTCCGAGCAGGCGATCGTCGGTGCCGCGATGGGCGCCGCCATGACCGGCATGCGGCCGGTCGCCGAGATCATGTTCAGCGACTTCCTGGCCTGCTGCTGGGACTACCTCGCCAACGAGATCCCGAAGGTCCGGTACATGACCGGCGGCCAGGTGACGGTGCCCCTCGTCGTCCGCACCGCGAACGGCGGTGGCCTGGGCTTCGGCGCGCAGCACTCGCAGGCGGTGGAGAACTGGGCGCTGACCATACCCGGCTTGAAGATCGCCGCACCGTCCAACCCGGCCGACGTGGTCGGACTGATGGCCGCTGCGGTCCGCAGCGACGACCCGGTCGTGTTCTTCGAGCACAAGGGCCTGCTGGCGAGCAAGGGCCCGCCGGCGCCGCCGGACCACGTACTCGAACTCGGCCGGGCCGCGGTCGTCCGCGAGGGCGACGACGTCACCGTGGTCGCGCTGGCGTCGACGGTTCCGCTCGCGCTCGCGGCCGCGGACGAGCTCGCGAACGACGGCGTGTCCGTCGAGGTCGTCGACCTGCGCTGCCTCATCCCCATGGACCTGCGCACGGTACTCGACTCGGTGGGGCGCACGTCGCGGCTGGTCGTCGTGGAGGAGAACCCGTACCAGGGCGGCTGGGGCGCGACCGTTGCCTCGGTCGCGGCGGACGAAGGGTTCGAGTCGCTCGACGCGCCGATCCGCCGGGTCGCAGCCGCCAACGTCCCGTTGCCGTTCGCCGACCGGCTCGAGGAGGAGGTCATCCCGACCGTCGACAAGCTGACGGCCGCCATCCGTGAGATCACGCGCTACTGAGGACCACGACCGGGGATCAGACAACGACGTCGAACCAGTGGAGGAACCAGTCATGACCAACCGGATACTGCTGCGCGGCGGGCACGTGCTGTCCATGGATCCCGAGGCGGGTGACCTGCCACAGGGAGACGTCCTGATCGAGGGCGACAAGATCGCGGCCGTGGGCCCGGACCTCGACGCGGACGCCGAGGTCGTCGACGTCAGCGGCAAGATCGTCATTCCCGGGTTCGTCGACACCCACCGGCACACCTGGGAGGCCGCGATCCGCGGCTGCGCACCCAACGCGACGCTCGATGACTACTTCGTCGAGGTGCTGGACACCTTCGCCCCGCTCTACCGGCCCGAGGACGTCTACGCGTCGAACCTCGCCGGTTCGCTGGAGTGCCTGAACGCGGGCATCACCACGCTGGTCGACTGGTCGCACATCAACAACACCCCCGACCATCCCGACGCGGCCGTCACCGCGTTGAAGGAGACCGGGATCAGGGCGCAGTACGCCTACGGCAGCGCCAACACGTCGTTGGCGAAGTACTGGTTCAACAGCGCCGAGGTCATTCCCGTCGACGACGTGCGCCGCATCCGCGACACCTACTTCTCCTCCGACGACGGGCTGCTCACGATGGGACTGGCCACTCGAGGCCCGGGCTTCTGCCAGGACGACGTCGTCCGCGCCGAGTGGGCCATGGCACGCGACCTCGGCATCCCGATCACCGTCCACGTCGCCATGGGCCGCCTCGCGGGCCGATTCGCCATGGTCGAGCAACTCGACCGGATGGGGCTGCTCGGGCCGGACACCACCTACATCCACAGCTGCTACTTCAGCGAGCACGAGTGGCAGCGCGTCGCCGACACCGGCGGCACCATCTCGATCGCGGCCCAGGTGGAGATGCAGATGGGACACGGCTGGCCGCCGGTCAACAAGTCCTACCAGTTCGGCCTGCGCCCGAGCCTGTCCATCGACGTCGTGACGACCGTCCCCGGCGACATGTTCACCCAGATGCGCGCGGCCTTCGGCGGCGAACGCGCCCGCGTCAACGCCATCTGCTGGGAGGCCAACACGGGCGTCCCCGAGACCATGCTGACGGCCCGCCAGATGCTCGAGATGGCGACGATCCACGGCGCCCACGTCGCGGGCCTGGAGGACCGCACCGGGTCACTTACCGAGGGCAAGCAGGCCGACGTCGTCGTCATCGACGCGACGGCCCTCAACGTGGCGCCGGTCATCGACCCGGTCGCGGCCGTGGTGCTGTGTGCCGACGTGTCGAACGTCGAGACGGTGATCGTGGGCGGTGTGGTCCGCAAGCGCGACGGTCGGCTGCTGGCGGACGTCGACACTGCGCGTGGGCTCGTCGAGGCGTCCCGAGACCATCTCGTCTCGGCCGCGGCACAGGCGGCGGAACAGAAGGAGAGCGCGTGACCTCACGTCACCTCGTTGGCCGGGCGGCGGAGGCCGACTACGCCCCGCCGTCCGGCTGGGCGGCCGCGTCCACCGGCTACCGGCGGTGGACGATCGTCGGCGAGACGGCCGGTGCCGTCCACACCGGCTTCGCGATCTGCGAGCTCGAACCCGGCGGCTCCGTACCCACGCACGTGCACTCGTTCGAGGAGAGCTTCCACGTTCTCGACGGCAACGCTGCCGTGGTCACGTCCGAGGGCGCCTTCCTGGTCTCCGCGGGCGACTACGGCCTGATTCCCGTCGCGTCTCCACACGCCTGGCGCAACGAGAGCGATTCGCCCGTGAGGTGGGCCGAGATGCAGGGCCCGCAGCCACGGCAGGCGTTCGGCGACGACACCTTCCTCGTGCCGCCGCTGCCGTCCGGCCAGGCCGTCCCCGTAGACGTCCGCGACCCGCGCACCTGGCGGCTGGGCACCATCGTTCCCGCCCACATGGACCCGGCCAAGCAAGGGCAGGACATACTCGCCGTGTCAGCGAGCATGCGCACGGCGCTGCTCGTCTACGGCGGCATCAACGTCAAGATGATGGTCGACAGCGACCTCGGCGCCCAGCTCACGACCATGTTCATGGTCCAGTACGACCCCGGCGGTGCGACCGGCGGCCATGACCATCCCTTCGAGGAGACGTATCTGATCCTCGAGGGGGCGGTGAACGCCACGTTCGACGGCCATGCGTACCGGTTGGAGGCCGGCGACGTCGCCTGGGCCGGCGTGGGGTGCATCCACTCGTTCTCGAACGCCGGCGAGGGCACGCTCCGGTGGCTGGAGACGCAGGCGCCGGCACCCCCGCCGCGGTACTCGTACCGATTCGCACGCGACTGGGACTACCTACGCGAAGCCCTTGACAGGGATGGAGAACGCAATGGCTGATCCGCGCACGCTCGTGATCGTCGGTGGGACATCGGGAATCGGTCTCGACGTCGCCCGCGACGCGCGGGCCCGGGGCGACGAGGTCGTCGTCACCGGCCGCGATGCCACCCGAGCGAAGGACGTCGCGGCGTCCCTGGGAGACGGAGCCCGCGGCCTCGGGATCGATCTGGCCGAGCCGGAGACGATCGGCGCAGCGTTGGCGGACGTGGAGCGGGTCGACGGGCTGGTGCTCGCCGCGATCGAACGCGACGCGAACACCGTGGCCGACTACGACATCGGGCGCGCTCGGCGACTGATCACGCTCAAGCTCATCGGGTACACCGAGGTCGTCCATGCCTTGCTCTCCCGGATGAGTCCGGAGGCGGCGATCGTGATCTTCGGAGGTCGAGCCAAGGACCGTCCGTACCCGGGCTCGACCACGGTGTCCACGATCAACGGCGGCGTGGTCGGGCTGGTCAACACGATGGCGCTGGAGATCGCACCCATCCGGGTCAACGGCCTGCACCCGGGCATCGTCGGTGACAGCCCGTTCTGGTCGGCCAAGCCGGACCAGGTACTCGCCGGGTACCGGGCGCGCACGCCGTCGGGCTCGCTGCCGACGATGGCCGACATCGTCGACGCGGTGAACTTCCTGCTGCGGAACCGGTCCGTCAACGGCACCAACATCTACGTGGACTGCGGGTGGGGCATCACGTGACCAACCTGCGCGTCGCCGTCGTCGGCACGGGGCGGATGGGCGCTGCCATGGCGGCCCGGCTGCGCACCCGCGGAGCAGACGTCGCCGTCCACAACCGGACCCGTTCGAGGGCCGCGGCGGTCGCGGCAGCGACCGGAGCCACGGTGGCGGAGACGGCCCGCGAGGCCGCGGCCGGAGCAGACGTGGTACTGGTCTCGCTCGCCGACGACGCCGCCTGCTCCAAGGCGTACGGCGGCGAGGATGGCATCGTGGCTGGTCTCTCGGCGGCCACCGTCGTCGCCGACACGAGCACGGTCGGACCGTGGACGTCGCGGCGCCTCAATGCGCTCGTCGGCGAGCGCGATGCCGGCATGCTCGACGCACCCGTGTCCGGCAGCGTCTCCGTGGTCGAGCGAGGCGAACTGACCGTCATGGTCGGCGGTGCGGCGGACGACCTCGACCGCGCGCGTCCGGTGCTCGACCTGCTCGCCGGCCGCATCGTCCACGTCGGACCGCCCGGGGCGGGCGCCACCATGAAGCTCGCCGTCAACTCGGTCGTGCACGCCCTGAACCAGGCGCTCGCCGAGGCGCTCGTGCTGGCCGAGCGGTCCGGTGTCGACCGCAGTACCGCCTACGGGATCTTCGCGGCGAGCGTCGTCGGTGGGCCGTTCGTCCAGTACAAGCGTGCCGCCTTCGAGGACCCGGACGGGACGCCGGTGGCGTTCAGTCTCGACCTCGTTGCCAAGGACCTCGACCTCGTCCTGGAGCTGGCATCACAGGTCGGCCTAACGATGCAGCAGGCGGAGGTCAACCGCGCCGAGGCGGCGGCCGCCGTCGCCGCCGGCCTGGGTGAGCGCGACATGAGTGCACTCGCCGACCTGCTGCGCGGAATGTCCGAGCAGCATTCGGATGTACCGAATGGATGCTGAGATCTGCAGCCAACCCGCCATCACATCCGGCCGCATCCGTGGCGACGGGTTGCAGCCGTGCGCGGCTAACCCCCGGCTAACCCGCGCCCCAGTTCGCACCCAGCCCTACTGGCGCGGAGGTACCGCGCACAGCACGGCGGAGCTCCGGCGTGTCCCCCAGACGGTCAGGCTGCTTCGGCTGCTGCCCGCAGGGCCGCAATGTCGATCTTCTTCATCTGCAGCATCGCGGCCATGGCACGCTGCGCCTTCGCAGCGTCCGGATCGTTGAGCAGCTCGGTCAGGGCCACGGGGATGATCTGCCACGACAGGCCGAACCTGTCCTTCAGCCATCCACACGGCCCTTCCTCGCCACCCTCGGAGAGGACGCTCCAGTACCGGTCGACCTCCTCCTGCGTCTCACAGTTCACCTGCAACGACACCGCCTCGGTGAACGGGAAGTCCGGCCCACCGTTCAGCGCGATGAACCCCAGTCCGTCGAGCTCGAAGTCGACGGTCATCACCGTTCCCGCCGGCCGTGGTCCTGCTTCGCCGTACCGCGAGACGTTCAGGACCTGCGAGTTCTTGAAGACGGAGACGTAGAAGTTCGCCGCGTCCTCTGCCTCGGTGTCGAACCACAGGCTCGGGGTGATGCTCTGCATGACGCCAGTCCTTCCTGTCGGGTCACTTCTCCCATGGAACGATCGTCGCGGCCAGAAGTCATCGGAAGCCGGCGGCCCCCACCACATGGCAGCCGGTCGCGGTGCCTCGCCACGTCGACGGATGGGACGAGGCGCTCACCCGAGTTGGGCCATCCACACGACGATCATCAGCAGGGCGAGGAGTACCGCACCGGCCAGCCCGACGATCAGTGCGGTCGGAGCCGAACGCTGCGGGCGGCGAGCCCGGCGACCCGCGTGCCGGTGCGCGGGTCGGCGCTTCGGCGGCATCGGGGCATTGAGCTCGGACCACACGGCGGCCAGCCCGAGCAGGCTGGTGTCGTCGGGCGACGCCTCCGGCGACGTTCGCCGGTTCCGGCGGTGCGAGGTCATCGGCTCCTGCTCGATCCGGCCCGCGCTGACCAGCGGCGGGCCCATCGAGGCTAGCCGCTTGCCTCGTTCGACCGGAAGTCCGTTACCCCCGCTCAGACCAGGACGATGACGCCGGTCACGGCCAGTTGCACGAGGGCGAGCGGCACCAGCCACTGCCAGGCCAACCGCTGGAGCTGATCCTCGCGCAGGCGCGGAAACGCCACCCGCAGCCAGATCACGACCATGGCCAGCACCGCCGTCTTGACCAGTGTCCACAGCCAGCCCAACGTGTCCTCTGCCGGACCGTGCCACCCGCCGAGGAACAACACCGCGGTGAGAGCGCTCAGCAGCACGATGCCGGCGTACTCGGCCAGCAGGAAGAACGCGAAGCGGAGTCCCGTGTACTCGGTGTACGCGCCGAAGATGATCTCGGAGTCGGCGACCGGCATGTCGAACGGCGGACGCTGCAGTTCGGCCAGGCCGGCGACGAAGAACACGACCGCGCCGATCCCCTGCCAGGCGATCCACCACGGCTGCCAGGCCTCGACGATGCCCGGCAGAGACAGCGTCCCGGCCGCCATCGCCACCGAAGCCGCGGTGAGCACGAACGGCAACTCGTACGCCATCAACTGGGCCGCGGTGCGCAGGCCGCCCAGCAACGAGTACTTGTTGCCGCTGGCCCAGCCGCCCATCAGGGAACCCAGGACTCCGACGCCCATCACGGCGAGGACGACCAGCAGCCCGACCTCGACGTCGACGCCGACCCATCCCGGCGCCAGCGGCACGAACGCCAGGGCCACCAGATAGGGCACCATCGCCACACCCGGAGCGAGCCGGAACACCACCGGGTCGGCCCGGGTCGGGACGACATCCTCCTTCTGGGCGAACTTGACACCGTCGGCGATCAGTTGCGCCCAGCCGTGGAAGCCGCCCGCGTACATCGGTCCGACCCGGCCCTGCATGTGTGCCATGACCTTGTGTTCGGCCTGCCCGACGAGCAACGGCAGGAGGAGGAACGCAGCTACGACCACGACGACGCGGACGACGGTTTCGAGCGCATCGATCACGGCGCCTCCCCCGGACCCGATCCGGGTTCACCGCCGGCCCGGTCGGCTTCGTCGGCGGGCTCGTCGGTGCCACCCGGCGGGCGCGGTCCCCACGACGCGTCGGGTACCCCCGGCGGCAGCATCCGCCGCCGCGACGGCGCCGCCGCTCCCGGGCCGCCCTCCCCCGGCTCCTTGGCGCCCGGCCACGGCTTCGCGGCGCGGGCGGCGAGGACGAACTCCTTGCGCAGCGGATGGCCTTCGAAGCCGTCGGGGAGGAGGAGCGGGGCGAGCCCCGGGTGGCCCTCGAAGTCGATGCCGAACATCTCGTGGGTCTCACGTTCGTGCCAGGACGAACCTCGGTAGACAGTTGTGGCCGACGGCAGCACGGCACGGTCACGGGAGACCCGGGTGCGCATGAGCAGGTGCAGCACAGGACGCCGGGACAGGTCGGCGACGTGCGCGACGACCGAGAAGCCGTCCTCGAGTTCGTCGACGGCCGAGAGCCAGTCGAAGAAGGTCAGCCCGGCATCGTGGGCGGCCTGCAGTGCGGGCAGCCAGTGCTCGGACACGACGTCGAACACCGGAACCCCGAAGGCATCACCGACCGCGGCGCCCTCACCGGCCGCTTCGGCGAGCTTGACGGCCCAATCGCCGTCCTCCTCGGATCCGGTCACGGCGAGACCAGCGGGCGGGTCAGCTCGGTGGCCGACGCGCCGCGGCGGACGGCCGCCGGGCCCGCGTAGCGTTCGGCGAGGTTCTCGCCGGCGATCTTCTCCTGGAGCTTGAGGATCCCCTGCAGCAACGCCTCCGGCCGAGGCGGGCAACCGGGGACGTAGACGTCGACCGGCACCACCTGGTCGACGCCCTTGGTCACCGAGTACGAGTCCCAGTACGGTCCCCCGGAGTTCGAGCAGGCCCCGAACGAGATGACGTACTTGGGCTCGGGCATCTGTTCGTAGAGGCGCCGCACGGCGGGAGCCATCTTGTCGGTGACCGTGCCCGACACGACCATGAGGTCGGCCTGTCGTGGTCCGGGTGCGAACGGGATGACGCCGAGCCGGATGAAGTCGTGGCGGGCCATGGATGCGGCGATGAACTCGATCGCACAGCAGGCAAGCCCGAAGTTGAAGACCCACAACGAGTACCGGCGCCCCCAGTTGAGCACGACCCGGACCGGGTCGGGAACGAGCCGCTGAGCCGCGCCGACGCGTCCGGCTCCGTCGCCGCCGGCCGGGTCATGAGACGGAGGATGGTCCTGCGGCGGTCCGGAGCCGGGCAGGCCCAGGTCTGTCACTGCCACGTCAGCACACCTCGCCGCACCGCGTAGAGGATCCCCGTGGCCAGCAGGCCGAGGAACACGAACATCTCGACCAGCGTCGCGACCCCGAAACCGGGCGCGGCGAAGACCGTCGCCCAGGGGAACAAGTAGACCGCGTCGACCGCGAACACCACGTACAGGAACGCGTAGACGTAGTAGCGGATGTGCGTATGAGCCCATCCCTCGCCGACCGGGTCGACACCGGACTCGTAGGTCAGCAGCTTCTCGCCCGTGGGCCGGTTCGGAGCGAGCAGGCGATTGGCACTGTAGGCAACGGTGACGAACCCCACGCCGGCGAGGGCGACTACGGCGACGACGACATACGGGGACAGGTACGCCTCCACGGCCGCCACCTCCCGGGAGCTTCGCGGCATCGTCGACGATTGTCTCCAACGTACCTGTATCCGGGGCCTGGGCAGACCTCACACCCCGAACGTCCTGGGTGGTAGTTGTGAGCGGGCGGGAGTCCGTCGACGAAGGCTCGCCGCCCGGACACCTGCGCCCGGCGCGACGGAAATCGCCCATACGGTCGTACGATGGTCACGGAGCGTTCTCGCGGACGCAGGGCCCACGCCGGCTGTCGCGTCCGGAGGAGCCACCACAGGGGAGGCGTCGACACACGGTGACCGACAAGCAGGTCCGGGCGATCGACCGTGTGATCATCCGGTTCGCCGGCGACTCCGGCGACGGGATGCAGCTCACCGGAGACAGGTTCACCGCAGAGACGGCGTCGTTCGGCAACGACCTCTCAACGCTACCGAACTTCCCGGCGGAGATCCGTGCGCCCGCAGGCACGCTGCCCGGCGTTTCGAGCTTCCAGATCCATTTCGCCGACCACGACATCCTCACCCCGGGCGATGCTCCGGACGTCCTCGTCGCGATGAACCCGGCGGCCCTGAAGGCCAACCTCGCCGACCTGCCCGCCGGGGCGACGATCGTCGTCGACACGTCCGACTTCACGCCCCGGGCACTGAAGAAGGTCGGGTACGAGGCAAGCCCCCTCGACGACGAAACCCTGCAGTCTTTCAAGGTCCACGCTCTCGACCTCACCGGCATGACCATGGAGGCGCTCAAGGACTTCGGCCTCACCCGGAAGGAGGCCAGCCGCTCGAAGAACATGTTCGCGCTCGGCCTGCTGTCGTGGATGTACGGGCGTCCGATCGAGGGCACGCTGGCCTTCCTGGACCGGAAGTTCGCCAAGCACCCGGCGATCCGCGACGCGAACACCACCGCGGTGAAGGCCGGCTGGAACTACGGCGAGACCACCGAGGACTTCGCGATCTCCTACGAGGTCAAGCCCGCACCCCTGCCGCCGGGTCGTTACCGCAACATCACCGGCAACCTCGCGTTGGCGTACGGCCTCATCGCGGCATCGCAGCGAAGCGGGCTGCCGCTGTTCCTCGGCTCCTACCCCATCACCCCGGCGTCGGACATCCTGCACGAGCTGTCCAAGCACAAGCGCTTCGGCGTGCGAACCTTCCAGGCCGAGGACGAGATCGCCGGGATCGGTGCCGCGCTCGGTGCGGCCTTCGGCGGTGCGCTCGGCGTCACGACCACGTCGGGGCCGGGCGTGGCGCTGAAGTCCGAGACGATCGGCCTGGCCGTTTCGCTCGAACTGCCCCTGATCGTCTGCGACATCCAGCGCGGCGGTCCGTCCACCGGGCTGCCCACCAAGACCGAGCAGGCCGATCTGCTCCAGGCGATGTTCGGACGCAACGGCGAGGCGCCGGTGCCGATCATCGCGCCGTCGTCGCCCGGTGACTGCTTCTACGCCGCGCTGGAGGCAGCGCGGATCGCGCTGACCTACCGGACGCCGGTGCTGCTGCTCTCCGACGGCTACCTGGCCAACGGCGCCGAGCCGTGGCGGATCCCCGCCGTCGCCGATCTGCCGGATCTCGACGTCGAGTTCGCGACGGCGCCCAACCACGGCAACGGCAACGGCGCCGACACGTTCTGGCCCTACCTGCGCGACCCGGCCACCCTCGCCCGGCCCTGGGCAGTGCCCGGGACCCCGGGTCTGGAGCACCGGATCGGCGGCATCGAAAAGGCCGAGGGGTCGGGCAACATCTCCTACGCGCCCGACAACCACGACCACATGGTGCGGATCCGCCAGGCCAAGATCGACGGGATCGCCGGGATCCCGCCGCTGTCCGTGGAGGATCCCTCCGGCGAGGCCCAGCTGCTGGTGCTCGGCTGGGGATCCACGTACGGTCCGATCGGCGCCGCCGTCCGCCGCGTGCGGTCCGACGGCACGCCGGTCGCCCAGGCACATCTGCGTCACCTCAACCCGTTCCCCGCCAACACCGGCGAGGTTCTGCGCTCCTACGACCGGGTACTCGTACCGGAGATGAACCTCGGCCAGCTCAGGCTGCTCCTCCGGGGCCGCTACCTGGTCGACGTCAGGGGCTACAACCGCGTCCGCGGGCTGCCGTTCAAGGCCGAAGAGCTCGCCGACGTCATCGAGAAGGCGATTTCCGATGTCTGAGACCACGGTCGCACCTGGCCCGCCGCCGGGCTTACGTGGTGTCCCGACCACCGACGTTCCCGAGACCAAGAAGACCTTCACCAGCGACCAGGAGGTGCGCTGGTGCCCGGGCTGCGGCGACTACGCCATCCTCGCCGCCGTCCAGGGCTTCCTCCCGGAGCTCGGCCTTCGCCGCGAGAACATCGTGTTCATCTCGGGTATCGGGTGTTCGTCCCGCTTCCCGTACTACCTCGACACCTACGGCATGCACTCGATCCACGGCCGGGCGCCGGCGATCGCCACCGGCCTCGCGACGTCTCGGCCGGATCTGTCGGTCTGGGTGGTCACCGGCGACGGCGACGCACTGTCGATCGGCGGAAACCACCTCATCCACGCCCTGCGACGCAACGTCAACATGACGATCCTGCTGTTCAACAACCGGATCTACGGGTTGACCAAGGGGCAGTACTCCCCGACGTCCGAGCTGGGCAAGATCACCAAGTCGACTCCCATGGGCTCGCTGGATGCACCGTTCAACCCCGTCTCGTTGGCGCTGGGCGCGGAGGCCACCTTCGTCGCCCGTACCGTCGACTCCGACCGCGCGCACCTGACGTCGGTTCTGCGCGCGGCGGCATCGCACCGTGGCACGTCGCTGGTCGAGATCTACCAGAACTGCAACATCTTCAACGACGGCGCGTTCGAGCTGCTCAAGGACCCGACGACCGGCACCCAGTGGTCGATCCCGCTGGTGCACGGCGAGCCGCTCGTGTTCGGTCCGGACGGCGCCTCGTGCGTCGTCCAGGACGGCTTCGGCGGGCTGCGGATCGCCGAGACCAACCAGGTCGACGCGTCGGAGATCGTCGTCCACGACGCGCACCGGGAGAGCCCCGCGTACGCGTTCGCGCTGTCCCGGCTCTCCAGCCAGGACCTCCGGTACAGCCCGATGGGCGTCTTCCGGTCGGTCGAGAAGCCGACCTATGACCGGATGATGGCCGAGCAGCTCGACGTCGCGAAGGCCGAGCGGGCACCCGACCTCGACGCCCTCCTCGTCGGCAACGACACCTGGACCGTCAGCGCGGGGTGACCCGCAGCAGCTTGTCCTCGTTGCTGCCGTTGTCGGTGGTGACGTAGAGGGCACCGTCGTTGCCCTGGACGACGCTGCGCAGGCGGCCGAACACCCCGTCGAGCTCGGGCAGCCGGAACTGCTCGACCAGGGCGCCGTCGTCGTCGAGCCGGAGCGCCAGCACGCCCTGCGACTTGAGCAGCCCGACGAGGAGCAGCCCCTCATAGGCGCCCCACCGCGTTCCGTCGAGGAAGGTCGCGCCGCTGGTGGCCAGCGTCGTCTCGCCCGACGACCACACCGCCGGGATGGC
>DASRTE010000165.1:0-30061 GCA_035656095.1 Jiangellaceae bacterium | reverse complement strand
TGACCGTCTGGGGGCCCCGGCGCCGCGTTGTCGATGGCGGTGCCGTCGTCGAGGAACGTCGAACCTACGACCACCGCCCGCCAGCGCTCTGATCCCGGCACCGACCGGCGCGGGCGTCGACCTCACACATCGGCGTTCGTGCCGGTCGCAGCACGGCCTCGACCCGGTCGGCGCGGGCCAGTGGCGCTTGGGTCAGGCTGCATGCCACTACCCGGTATCCCGACGCCGGCGTCAGGTATCAGCGCCTCCGACCAGGGACCTCACGACGTCAGCCGTTTCAACCTCAGCATCGGGCGGTGCGCTCTGCCCGGCCTCGTCTCCGGCGCGCACATGACGCAGCGCAGCCGCCGCCGTGATTGCCAGGCCCAGGAAGATCGCGGCGCCGACGCCACCGACGACATTGAGGCCGGCGGTGAACGCCGCACGGGCCGCGTCGAGCAGGTCCGCGCTCAGCGGGCCGGGCAGGTGTTGAGCCGCGGCCACGGCGGCCGTGATGCCCTCACCGGCGGCGTCGACCGCCTGGTCGGGGACGCCGGTCGGCACCGTGCCGGCCAGCTGGTTTCGGTAGACGACAGTGCCCAGGCTGCCGAGGCTGGCTATGCCGAGCGCGATTCCGAACTCGCCGCCGGTCTCCTGTATCGATGCTGCTGAACCCGCCTTCTCAGCGGGAGCGGCGGCGAGGATCATGCCCATCGTCAGCGCCATCGGCAGCGAGATGCCGAACGAGGCGAGAGTGAGTCCGGTCACCAACAGCCCGAGCCCACCCACGCTCTCGACCTGCGTGTGGAGGAGTAGACCGATTGCGACGAGGGCCAGCCCGCCGGCGCAGAGGTACGCCGCGCGGACCCGATGAGCCACGGCAGGGGCCAGCATGAAGCCGATGATCATCGCCACGTTCTGGGGTACCAGCCAGAGCCCGGCGTCCAGCGGAGACAGCCCATGGACCAACTGCATGTACATCGTGGACAGCAGTGAGATCCCCGCCATGACGACGCCACCGAGCAGCATGATGCTCAGCGCCGAACTGAAGGTGCGGCTGGCGAACAGGCGCAGGTCCAGCAACGGGCTGGTCAGTGCGCGCTGCCGATGCACGAACACGATGCCGACCACCAGGCCGACCACGACGGACGCGACGGGCAGCGGCTGCCCGCCGTTACGGGCCAGTTCCTTGAGGCCGTAGATGAGCGGCAGGATGGCGGCCAGCGACAAGGCACGCTGGTCGGATCCAGCCGTCCCGCCCCGGTGTCCCGGAACTCGGGCAGCAGTATAGGTCCGGCCACGAGCAGAAGCACCATGAAGGGCACGCCCAGCAGGAACGCCGAGCCCCACCAGAAGTGCTCGAGGAGGACTCCTCCCACCAGTGGACCAAGGGTCATACCACCCACGAAGCAGCTGAACCACACGCCGATGGCCAGCCCCATCTGCCGGGGGTCGTGGAACATGTTCCTGATCAGCGCCATGGTGGAGGGCATCAGGGTCGCCCCGGCGATGCCGAGCAGGGCCCGCGAAGCGATCAACATCTCTGCGCTGGCGGAGTAGGCGGCGATCACCGAGGCGACGCCGAAGGCAGCTCCGCCGATCAGCAGGAGCCTGCGGCGGCCAATCCGGTCGCCGAGCGTCCCCATCGTGACCAGGAAGCCGGCGAGCATGAACGAGTAGATGTCGAGGATCCACAGCTGCTGCGTGCTGTCGGCCCCGAGGTCGGCACTCAGATGAGGCAACGCCAGATAGAGGACGCCGATGTCCACGGAGAGCAGCAGCGTCGGCAGGGCCAGTACGGCCAGGCCGATCCATTCGCGCTGCCCCGCCTGTATGCCCGAACCGGACGCAACCGTCGTGTGTCCATAACAGCCTTCCGTCGTGTGTGATCAGATCCGCCCGGCCACCCCTCACCGACATGTTTCCTTGTCAAGACTCTTGATATTGTCGGCGTCAACCCGCAGGTCGACGTGCGAAGGGTGAGGGAGGTGGCCGTGCGTACGCGACGAGACACCCGAAGGCGAGACGTTCGGAGCCTCCCGAAGAGCGCGAGAAACGGTCAGTGCACCGATGCCGAGGCGCTCGGCAGGAGCGCCAGTCGATGCGCGTCCTCAGGCGAACAGTCGAGTGAGCCAGGACTGCCAGGCACGCTCGGCCTCCGCCTGGTCCAGCGGCGCGAAGATGTGGTGCACCACCCCGGCCAGGCCACCTCCGCCGACGAACCGGTACAGCCCGTCGTCCGTGCGTACGCCCAGGAAGCTCGGAACGAGGACGGAGTCCACGACTCCTTCGACCGGAGTGGACCCGTCCAGGGTGAACTGAGCCGTGTCGCCCTCGGCGACGGCGCCGGACAGTCCGAGGCCGCGCTTGAATCCCTCCCACACCTCGTCCTGGTTCGGCTGCTGCGGCCCCCAGGCCGAGACGGGTGTGGCGGTCCGGCCGGGGAAGTACGTCAGGTAGATGCCCAGCGAGCGCAGGTACATGGGGTCGCCCTTGCGCAGCGCGTCGTACTCCGCCTCCCAGTCGTCACCGCCGAGGAAGCCGTTGTGCACGAGCCGGACCACGGTGCTGCCCTGGTCGCGTCCCTCGACGAGGAACTCGAACGCCATGAACGACCCGTCCTCGGCCTCGGGGCTCCGGTAGGCCAGTCGGTTCGGTGGATCCCACGCGGTGATCGTGGACTCCGCCGTGAAGTAGTCGCTGACCGCCATCCGCACCTGACCGCCCTCGCGCGGTTCGACCTCGTTGCGTCCCATGAACCAGGAGTCGATTCCCGGCCCGGTGGCGATCGCCTCCCACACCTGCTCGGGGGTCGCGTCCACCGTGATCTCGTTGTCGGTCTCGAACTCGTGGCCCATCTCAGGACTCCCTCGTGGTCTCGATCGGCTTCGTCTTCACACTCGGGTGGACGGCGACGACGACGCGGTGGTCGCGCCCGCCTTTCGCGCTCTCGTCGTGGTACTTGCCCACCAGCGCGGTGACCGCACCCGCCAACTCCTCCGCAAACGCGGCCCGGTCGGCGGCCGACGCGAAGCGGACCTCGCCGTCGATCGCGAACGTCGCCACCGGCTTCCGGGCCTTGGCCGCCCCGGTGATCAGCGCACCGACATCGCGCACGAGCCGTGCGGCGACCGCGAGCAGCCATCGCGCCGAGAGCCGGTCCGGCGAGCGGGACGGATCCGGCGCCACTGCGGCCAGCGCAGCGGGGGAGATCACGTACGACTTCGCCGTCGCGCGGAGCATCCGCTCGGTGACGTTGCCCTTCCGACGTTCCTCCACCAGCTCGACCAGCCCGTGCCGCTCCAGCGCGCGCAGGTGGTAGTTCACCTTCTGCCGCGCCAGGCCGACCCGTGCGGCAAGCATCGTCGCCGAAGCGGGCTCGACCAACTCGGCCAGCAACCGGACGCGCACCGGATCCAGCGAGACCTCGGCCGCAGCCGGGTCCTCGATCACCGCCACCTCGAACATGCCGGCCACCCTGGCACCGACAATAGTTTTCGTCAAGACTTCCTGCCTTGTCAGTACTGCCCGTCGACGCTGCAGGGCCGGCAGGAGGACCGTAGGCTGACGTCGAGGGCTCGGTGGAATCGCGCGATCGGAAGCGGCGGAGGGCCGACACCTCGGGGCTGGTGGAGATGGTCACGGCGGACGACGTACGACGGGTTGCGCTGCCCCTGCCGCGGACCGAGGAACGAATGGTTCGGGACCGGATCAAGTTCCGGGTCGGCAGACTCGTCTACATCTCGATCTCCGCGGACGAGGCGTCGATGGGCTTCGCCTTCCCGAAGGAGGAGCGCGCCGCACTCATCGCGGCCGAGCCGGAGAAGTTCCACCCACCTGTCAGGTCCGATGAACGGTACAACTGGCTGCAGGTGTGGCTGGACGCCATCGACCAGGACGAGATGCGCGAACTCGTCGTCGACGCCTGGCGCATGGTCGTACCGAAACGGGTAGCGGCGGCCCACGACCCGCGGTGACTCCGTCAGCTGTCGGGCAGCCAGACGTCGTCGTACGGGACACTCAACTCCTTCTGGGTCTCGTCGTGCAGGGTCGACCCCGTCCACGAGCGCCACTTCCCCGGCGTTACCTCGATCGCGACGTCGTCGAACCGGTTCCATGCCGAATCGATCTCGCCGAGTGCGTCCGGGCGTATGTACTTCGCCCGGATCAGATGGTTGATGCGCCGGGCGCCGCCTCCGTTCAGAATCTGCCCGATCCCTTCGGCGCTCACCATCAGACTGCGGCCGGTCGTGGCGCGGCCCTGGACGATCATCGAGACCTGCGCCCGCCGCTCGATGTTGCGGGCCTTGCGAGTCACCGACGACGTCTCGAAGTACAGCCGTCCGTCCCGGTGCAGGAAGATCACGAACGCGAGATGCACGGAGCCGTCCTCGTTGAGGGTGCCCACCGTGGCCGTCGTACGCAGGGACAGCACGTCCTCGATCTCGTCGGGCGTCGGCTGCGCCCGGTAGACCTGCTTCGCGTCAGCCATGCCAGTCTTCCTCCGCTGCTGCGTGGCGCCGGCGCCGCCACTCTTTCACGCCGCGTTACGCGGCGACACCACCCGTCACGGCGCAGGGAGCGGCGGGTGCGGGGGCGGCGGCTCGTACCCGCCGGTGACGTCGGCGAGAAGCTCGGCGAAGGTGACTGCCGTGTCGTCTTCGTAGTGAGGTCCGATGATCTGCGCGCCTACCGGCAGACCCGCCGGAGTGACCCCGATTGGCGCGCTCACCGCCGGCAGGCCGGCCAGCGATGCCGGCGCGATCCAGAACGACTGGTTGAAGTAGGGCCGGTCCCCTTCGGGCGTGGAGATGGTGCGTTCGCCGAAGGGTCGGCTGTCGTGGGGAAAGGCCGCGGTGAAGTTGGTCGGGCAGAGGAACACGTCGATGTCGGAGAAGTACCGCATCCATGCCGCGCGCATGGACATCCGGTGCTGCTCGCGGGTCATGAGGTCGGAAAACGTGCCCTGGACGCCGTCCCGAAGTCGGCCAGCATGAAGTGCACGTTGGTCTTCCCGACGATGACTGCGCCGGCATCCCTCATGCGCTGCACGACGGTGGCGTCCCGGTCGGCAATGTAGTCCCTGAACGCGGGGTTGCCCCACGTCGTGTGCATGCCCTCCACGTAGAAGCTGTCCTTGACGGTCATGGGGACGCCGTGCCACGGTCCCAGGTCGCGTCCGCGCGCCATCGCCTCGTCCGCGGCGGCGGCCTGTCCGAATGCTGCCTCGGCCGCCACCTCGACCACCGCGTTCAGTGCCGGGTTCAATGCCTCGATCCTGGCCAGCACGACCTCGGTCAGCTCGCGGGCCGAGATCTCCTTGCGCCGGACCAGGTCCGCCGCTGCTGTGGCGGGCAGGAACGCCAACTCGTCCATCATCACGCCTTCTCGAGGATGGGACCGGCCGTCGGCGGGGCCATGATCGTTGAACCGTGGACCGTCGAGGTCTCCCCGGTGACGCCATGTCGTCAGCGGGTGCGCGAGGGGGGAGTTGAACCCCCACGTCCTTACGGACACACGGACCTGAACCGTGCGCGTCTGCCTATTCCGCCACTCGCGCGCTGGCTCCTGAGGTGGACGGCGTCGCGCCGTCTCGGAGCCGCACAAGGCTAACACGGTGGGGGCCAACCACCCGGACCACGCGAATACGTCCGCAGCCTGCCACGTGGTTACGATCGGGTCGGTCGCCGACCGACGGCGTCGCTTGGGGGAAGGAGGTGGCCGTGGGCGTACTCCAGCGTTTCGAGCGTCGTCTCGAAGGCATGGTCACGGGCGCGTTCTCCAAGGCGTTCCGCGCCGAGGTCCAGCCGGTCGAGATCGCGGCGGCGCTGCAACGAGAGCTCGACAACAACGCTCAGATAGTCTCGCGGGAGCGCTCGCTGGTGCCCAACGACTTCGTCATCGAGCTCGGATCACACGATCACGGCCGGCTGGCCCCGTACTCGGGCACGCTCGCGACCGAGCTGGTGGAGCTGGTCCGCGAGCACGCCGAACTTCAGCACTACGCCTTCACCGGACCGGTCACGGTCGTCTTCGAGGAGCACGACGAGCTCGGGACCGGACAGTTCCGGGTCCGCAGCACCGTCCGGGCCGGAGTCGACCGGGGGGCTACCTACACACCCACGGAGACCACCGAACGAAGCGCCGCTGCCTACCTGGTCATCAACGGCACGCAGCACCCGGTGGTCGCCCCCGGGCTCGTGCTCGGCCGCGGCAGCGAGTGCGACCTCCGGATCGACGACCCCGGCGTCTCGCGCCGACATGCCGAGATCCGCGTCCACGGCAGCGGGCCGGAGGCACAGCTCGTCGTCGTCGACCTCGGCTCCACCAACGGCACTGTGGTCGACGGCGTCCGCGCCGCCCAGGCACCACTCTCCGACGGTTCCCGTATCGTGCTCGGCTCCACGATCGTCGACGTGCACCGCCGGGTATCGCGGAGGTGAGCTGGTGTCGGAGCTGACGCTCACGGTCATCAAGCTGGGTTTTCTCGCCGTCCTCTGGCTCCTCATCCTCTCGGTGACCTCGGCGATGCGCGCCGACCTGTTCGGAGTCCGTCCGACCAAGCCGACGAAGGAGCGGGCGGCCGCGAAGCCGGCCAGGCAGGTCAAGCCGTCCCGCAGTGCGCCGACCCGGGTCGTGGTCGTCGACGGACCCGAGAAGGGCCGCAGCGTCGCCCTGGGCAGTGCGCCGGTCACCTTCGGGCGCGGTTCCGACTGCACGATGCCGTTGGGTGACGAGTACGTGTCCACGCAACACGCGAGACTCGTGCAGCACGACGGGCAGTGGTACGTCGAGGACCTCGGCTCCACGAACGGCACCTACGTCGGCAACGAGCGGCTCACCCGGCCCAGTCCCGTCGGTGCCAGGAGCCGAGTACGGCTGGGCAAGACCATCCTGGAGCTCCGGAAGTAGGCCGCGGCGATGCCATTGACGCTCCGGTACGTCGCGCGGTCCGACGTCGGCCTCGTCCGCGAAGGCAACGAGGACTCGGGCTACGCGGGCCCACGGCTGCTCGCGATCGCCGACGGCATGGGCGGGCACGCGGCCGGCGAGGTCGCCAGCTCCGCGACGATCGAGGAGCTCGTCCAGATCGAGAACGCGGGCGGCGATCGCGACCCGCTCCATGCCCTGCAGGCGGCTGTGAAGGCGGCCAACGACCGCATCCGGACGATCGTCGATGCCGATCCCGAGCGGCGCGGCATGGGGACGACGCTCACCGCACTGCTCTGGACCGGCGAAGCGCTGGCGTTGGCCCACATCGGCGACTCCCGCGCCTACCTGCTGCGCGACGGGATATTGCGCCGGATCACCCACGACCACACGTTCGTCCAGTCCCTCGTCGACGAGGGGCGCATCACCGAAGACGAGGCCAGCGTCCACCCCGCCCGGGCGATGATCCTGCGAGCGCTGCAGGGCGACGGCGATCCGGACGTCGATCTCGAGATGATCGAGGTGCGAGGCGGCGACCGCCTGCTGGTGTGCAGCGACGGCCTGTCCGGTGTCGTCCGTGACACGACTCTCCGCGACACGCTCGTCCAGCACGAGGAGCTTGCCGAGACGGCGGAGGCCCTCGTCGGGCTAGCGCTCAAGGGCGGCGCTCCCGACAACATCACCTGCGTGGTCGCCGACGTGATCGAGACCGACGCGCCGCCCTCGGCCGACGACACCGCCGAGATCTTCCTCGTCGGCGCGGCATCGGGGGAGGCCCCGCAGGCCCACCCGGAAGGACGTGCCCGGCGTGGCCCGGGTGCGGCGATGCGCGGCCTGCTGGGAAGTTCCGACGGCGCCCGGCGATCAGTCGACGAGGTCCACGACGACGAGGATCTGCGCTATGCACCACGACCGCCGCGCCGGTTCCGCTGGCTGCGCCGGTTGGCGGTCCTGGCCGTCGTCGCCGCCGTGGCCTGGGCCGGCATCCGGCTGGCCGACGACTATGTGAACGACCAGTACTACGTCGGCGACCAGGCCGGCGAGGTGGCGATCTTCCGCGGCGTGTCCCAGGAGGTCGGCCCGCTGCGGTTGTCGTCGGTCCACGAGATCGCCGCGGATCTGCCGATCGGCGCGTTGCCCACGTTGTATCGCAACCGAGTGGCCGACACCATTTCCGCCGCGGACCTGCCCGAGGCCGAACAGATCGTCGACAGCCTGCGCCGTGAGGCCTGCCGAGCGCACGCTCCCGCCGTTGATCCCACGCCGACCCCTACCCCGAGCCCGAGCCCGACTCCGACGCCAACTCCCGGGGTCGTCACGACGCCGACGCCCACCCCGAGCCGTGCCGTACCGGGACAGCCGACGACGCCCACGTCCACCATCACGCCCCGCCCGTTGCCCACGGCACCGCCGGGTTACCCCGGGCTGGATTGTGTGGACCGGCCGTGACCGACGCCACCACGCCGGCGCCCCGGAGAGGTCGCGGTACCGAACTCGCGCTGCTGCTCTTCGCGGTCGGCATCGCGACGATGGCGTACGTCGCCGTCGACCTCGGGGCCCTCGGTCGGGTCCCTCCGAACGCCCTGGCCTACCTCACCGGACTCAGCGTGATCACCGGAATCGCCCACGTCGCGGTGCGCACCTGGGCGCCGTTCGCCGACCCGGTCATCCTGCCGCTCGTGGTCACGCTCAACGGGCTTGGCCTGGCCATGATCCACCGCCTCGACCTGGCCGAGGCGGAGGCGGCGGCGCAGGCGGGCGAGACCGGCCCTCCGGTCGACGCCCCGATCCAGCTCACCTGGATGGTCGTCGGAGTCGCCCTGTTCGTCCTGGTGCTCGTGCTCGTCCGCGACTACCGGATTCTCTCCCGGTTCACCTACACGGCGGCCCTGCTCGGGATCGTCCTGCTGCTCTTGCCGCTCGTGCCGGGCCTCGGCTACGCCGTGAGAGGGGCACAGATCTGGATCCAGATCGGTCCCATGACATTCCAGCCGGGTGAAGCCGCAAAGATCGTCCTGATCATCGCGTTCGCCGGCTACCTGGTCCGGACCAAGGACGCGCTCGCCCTCGCCGGACGACGCGTACTCGGGGTCGACCTGCCCCGGGCCCGCGACCTCGGCCCGATCCTGATCGTCTGGGTCACCGCGCTGGGCATCCTCGCCTTCCAGCGCGACCTCGGCCCGTCGCTGCTCCTGTTCGGCATCTTCGTGCTGATGATCTACGTGGCGACCGAGCGGATCTCCTGGATAGTCGTCGGTGCGGCGCTCGGCCTGCTCGGCGGTCTCGCCGCCAACGCCGCCTTCAGCCACGTCCAGACCCGCATCGAGGGGTGGCTCGATCCTTTCGTCGACACCGACCGGTTCGGCCAGATCGTCCAGTCGCTGTACGGCCTGGCCTACGGAGGACAGATCGGCACCGGGCTCGGCCGGGGTCGGCCCGACCTCGTCCCGTTCGCGGAGAGCGACTTCATCGCGGCCGCGTTCGGCGAGGAGTTGGGCCTGGCGGGCCTGATGGCGATCATCCTCATCTACGCCTTGCTGGCCTCGCGCGGGCTGCGTGCCGCCCTGGTGCTGCGCGACCCGTTCGGCAAGCTGCTCGCGACCGGACTGGCGGCCGGTCTGCTCCTCCAGGTCTTCATCGTCGTCGGCGGCGTCACCAAGCTGATACCGCTGACCGGCCTCACCACACCGTTCCTGTCCCTCGGGGGTTCGTCGCTGGTCATGAACTGGGTGCTGGTGGCCCTGCTCATGCGGCTGTCCGACGCCGCCCGGCGGCCCGCGCCACCCATCCAGCGGATGACGGTCGACGATGCGGTGACCCAGGTGGTGAAGCTGCCGTGAACTCCCCGATCCGCAGGGTCGCCGCCGGGTGCATGCTGCTCGTTCTCGCTCTACTGGCGAACATCACCTACGTCCAGGCCTTCCAGGCAGACGACCTCAACGCCCGCTCGGACAACCGCAGGGTGTTGCTCGACGAGTACGCCCGTGAACGCGGGCCCATCCTGGTCGGCGACGTACCGGTCGCACAGTCGGTGCCGACCGAGGGCGAGTTCGCCTACCTGCGCCAGTACCCGCAGGCGCTCCTCTACGCCCATGCCACGGGGTACTACTCGTTCGTGTTCGGTCGCAGCGCCGTCGAGCGCTCCCAGAACGAGATCCTCTCGGGCAACGACGACCGGTTGTTCGTGCGGCGGCTGGTCGATCTCGTGACCAACCGCGAGCCGCAGGGCGGCACCGTCAGGCTCACGCTCGACCCGGCGGCGCAGGAGGCGGCTTACGAGGCGCTCGGCGACAACAAGGGTGCCGTCGTCGCGCTCGACCCCTCGACCGGAGCGATCCTGGCGATGGTCAGCAAGCCCTCGTATGACCCCAACCCGCTGGCCAGTCACTCCGTCGCCGAGCAGCAGGAGGCGTGGGAAGCTCTCCTGGCCGACCCGAACAAGCCCGACCGCAACCGCGCCATCGCCCAGACGCTGCCACCGGGTTCGGTGTTCAAGGTCGTGACGGCGGCCGCCGCGCTGGAGTCGGGCCGGTACGAGCCCGACTCCGAGGTACCCGGCCCGGCGTCCTACGACCTCCCGCAGTCGACCCGCGAACTCCCCAACCAGAGCGGCCAGCCCTGCGGCTCCGGCCCCGAGCAGCTCACGACCCTCACCAATGCGCTGCGCGTGTCGTGCAACACCGCATTCGCCTACCTCGGCAACGACCTCGGGGACGATGCGCTGCGCGACCAGGCCGAGCGCTTCGGCTTCAACAGCGAGCCGCTGACCGACGAGAACCTCAACGCCGCGACCAGCGTGTTCCCCGCCGAGCTCGACCCTCCGCAGACGGCGCTGTCCGCGATCGGCCAGTTCGACGTGCGGGCCACACCGCTACAGATAGCGATGGTCTCGGCGGCGGTCGCCAACGGTGGCGTGCTCATGAACCCGTACCTCATCGCCGAGGTCCGTGGGCCCGACGCCGTCACCGTGCTCGAGCAGACCGACCCCGAGGAACTGTCCCGTGCGCTCACCACGGACTCGGCACGCGAACTCACCGACATGATGGTCGAGGTCGTCGAGAACGGCACCGGCGAGAACGCGCAGATGGACGGCGTGCGGGTCGCCGGCAAGACCGGCACGGCGCAGACCACCGCGGACCGCCCGCCGTACGCATGGTTCACCTCGTTCGCACCGGCGGACGACGCACAGGTCGCGGTCGCCGTGGTCATCGAGGAGGCTCCCGACACCGCGCGTGACGACATCGGCGGCGGTCGCCTGGCCGCACCGATAGCCCGGGCCGTCATGGAGGCGGTGCTCGGGTCGTGACGACGCTGACGGCGACCGGCCAGGTGCTGGCCGGACGATACGCGCTGACCCGTTTCGTGGCCGGGGGGTCTATGGGCGAGGTATGGGAAGCCACCGACACCCGCATGGAGCGGGTCGTCGCCGTCAAGGTGCTGCGCCCCGATTTCGCTCGCGACCCCGTCGCCGTCGAGCGGTTTCGCACCGAGGCCCGGCTGGCCGCCCGGCTCATGCATCCGGGTATCGCCCGCGTGCACGACGTCGACGACGGCCTGTCCACGGCCGACCCGCCGTGGATGGTGCAGGAGTACGTTCCCGGCCGACCACTGTCCGACCTGCTGAAGCGGTTCGGCCGGCTAGCACCCCAGGATGCGGCCGAGCTCATCGGCCAGGCAGCGGTGGCCGTGCACGCCGCGCACCAGGCCGGGGTCGTCCACCGCGACCTGACCCCCGGCAACCTGCTCGTCACCGACGACGACGTCGTCAAGATCACAGACTTCGGCATCGCCCGCGCCGCCGGCCTGGTGCCGCTGACCGCCACGGGTCAGGTACTCGGCGCGGCGGCCTACCTGTCGCCCGAGCAGGTGCAGGGGCGTCCGGCGACCGCAGCCAGCGACATCTACACCCTCGGCGTGGTCCTGTACGAGTGCCTTGCTGGAGCGCGTCCGTTCACGGGAGCCAACGCGGTCGAGGTGGCGCGGGCCCACCTGGACCAGGCGCCGGTGCCCCTGCCGGCTTCCCTCCCCGAGACCTTCCGGGCCGTGACGGCGGCCGCGATGGCCAAGAAGCCGGCCGACCGTCCCCGGACCGCGGCCGAGCTCGCCGACCTGCTGCGGGCTGCCCGCACCGAACTGGTCACGGGCCGGTCCACCTCCGTACCGGCCGCCTCGAGCACCGACGACCAGACGTCGCGCCCGTCCGAGGAGCGCCACACGAGGCCACTCCCGCGCGTCCACCGCGCTGCACCACCGCCGACGGCGACCCTGGCGACAACGGCTTCCACCACGCTGGCGGCTGCGACGGACCAGGCACGGACGCTCTGGCGCACGTGGTCACCCGTCGTCACGCGGCAGCTTCGGTCGGCCCGGGAGCGGTATCCCGTGACGCGGCTCGGCGTGGCCGGGATCGTGATGCTCCTGCTGGTCGTGCTCGCCGTGGTCTGGGGTGCCCCCCGGGCAACCGGCGCCCCCTCGCCGGGCACGGCGGAGCGCGGGACGGGTACCGTGCGCGTCGTCGACGAACCAGGAAAGGGCCAGGGATGAGCGAGCCGCGCCTCCTCGGAGACCGCTACGAGCTGGGTGAGGTACTCGGCCGTGGCGGCATGGCGGAGGTCCGCCGCGGGCGAGACCGCCGCCTGGGTCGCATCGTCGCGATCAAGATGCTGCGGGTCGATCACGCGGCAGATGCCACTTTCCAGGCCCGGTTCCGGCGGGAGGCCCAGTCCGCGGCCTCGCTGAACCATCGGAACGTCGTCGCCGTCTACGACACCGGCGAGGACGTGGTCGACGGTCACCGGATTCCCTACATCGTCATGGAGCACGTCGAGGGCCGGACGTTGCGCGAGCTCCTGCGCGAACGTGCGCGCTTCACCCCGGAGCGCTCGATCGAGGTCATCATCGGTGTGCTCGACGCCCTCGAGTACAGCCACCGCGCCGGCATCGTCCACCGTGACATCAAGCCGGGCAACGTGATGATCACGGGGTCCGGCGAGGTCAAGGTCATGGACTTCGGGATCGCCCGGTCTCTGGCCGACACCGGCGTGACCCTCACCCAGACCGCTGCGGTCGTCGGCACCGCACAGTACATCTCACCCGAGCAAGCCCGCGGCGAACAGGCCGACGCCCGCAGTGACCTCTATTCGACCGGCTGCGTGCTCTACGAGCTGCTGACCGGACGGCCGCCGTTCGTCGGTGAGTCAGTGGTCTCCGTCGCGGTGTCACACGTGCGGGAGATGCCGACCCCACCGTCCGCGCTCGATCCGGCGATCACCCCCGACGTGGACGCGATCGTCATGAAGTCGCTCGCCAAGGACCGGCTCGATCGCTACCAGAGCGCGTACGAGATGCGCACCGATCTCGAGCGTGCGGCCGCTGGACTGCCGGTGGCCGCGATGCACGACACGTCGGCGGCGACGCAGCTCATCGCCCCTGCGGCTGCGGGCTACGACGGGTACGCCACCGCCACGTCGCTCGACCAGGTGCCCGACGAAGAGGAGTTCGAATCCGAGCCGCGCGGCATGACGTGGCGCAAGCTCGCGCTCGCCGCTCTGGCCATCCTCGCGGTGGCTGCACTGATCGGGTACCTCGCGTTCCGGGACGACGGAGGTGCCCAACAGGCCCGCGTCCCCGACATCGTCGGCTCCACCCTGGAGGAGGCCCAGGCCCTCATCGAGGGGCGTGGGCTGGTCATGGGGACACCGGTCGAGCAGCCGACCACCAACCAGGACGAGATCGGCATCGTCTTGTCCCAGGCCCCCGCCTTCAACACGACGGTGGAGCCGGGATCGACCGTGACCCCGACGGTGGGCGTCGCGCCCGAGCCGGTCACGGTGCCGGCCAACCTCGTCGGGATGACACAGGAGGAGGCCGAGGCGGCGATCGTCGAAGCGGGGCTGACCGTGGGCGATGTGACCCCGGACGAGGACAGCGACGAGGAACCCGGCACGGTGACGGCAACGGCCCCGGCTTCCGGCGAGCAGGTCCCCCCAGGGACCGCCGTCAACCTCACGGTTGCCAGGGCACCCGACCAGGTCGCGGTGCCGTCGGTCATCGGCCGGTCCCTCGAGGACGCCCAGGCGGCGATCGAGGACGCGGGCCTGGTGCTCGGCAACGTCGAGAGCCGCGAGAGCGACCGGCCCCAGAACGAGGTGCTCGAGACAAACCCCGCCGGCGGCACCGAGGTCGACCCGGGGTCGACGGTCAACGTCGCCATCTCCGCCGGCCAGGCCACCGTGGAGGTGCCCGACGTGACCGGTCAGCAACAGGGTGCCGCCGAGGCGACCCTGAGGCAGCAGGGGTTCAACGTCATCGCACAGCCGGAGGCCACCTGCGACGAGAATCAGGGCGTCGTCTTCGCGCAGAACCCGGAGGGGGGCACCGAGGTGAGCCCGGGTGCCAACGTCGTGATCCGCGTGGCGGAGCCGCCACCCCAGGGCTGCGACAATTGACTGACCCGCCCCAGGCTCCCATCACCCACCGTGCCGCTCGAACTTGTGGCGGGTAGGACACCACTCCTCGCCCAAACACACGTGTCGAACCCGCCACAAGTGGAGGCGAGGAGACGGGCCGGCGGCGCCGGGACAACCCCTAGGATGGGCGCGGACCCGACACGACGGGGGCGAGGCCGGAAGAGCGGGCCACGGCGCCCGGATCGCCGCACACGGCCAGCCAGTTGGCCAGCAGTCGGTGTCCACACTCCGTGAGCACCGACTCCGGGTGGAACTGAACGCCTTCGACATCGACCTCGCGGTGCCGGGCCGCCATGAGCACGCCGCCGGCGGTACGTCCGGTCACCTGCAGCACGTCGGGCACGGTCGACGGATCGATGGCGAGCGAGTGGTAACGGGTGGCCGTGAACGGATCGGGCAGCCCGGCCAACACGCCGACGCCGTCGTGGTGGACCTCACTGGTCTTGCCGTGCAGCAGTTCCGGTGCCCTGCCTACCGTGGCTCCGTACGCGACGCCGATCGCCTGCAGTCCCAGGCACACCCCGAAGACCGCAACGCGACCGGCGCAGCGGCGGACCAGGTCGACGCAGACGCCGGCGCGTTCTGGTGTGCCGGGGCCCGGCGAGAGCAGCACGCCGTCGAACGCGAGCGCATCGTCCGGGCCGATCTCGTCATTACGGCGCACATCGCACTCCGCGCCGAGCTGGGCGAGGTACTGCACCAGGTTGAAGACGAAGCTGTCGTAGTTGTCGACGACCAGGATCCGGCGCGCATTCACGGGGCGATGTCTCCGGAGACGTCGATGGCGCCGTCGTAGGCGGGCAGCGTCACGGAGTCCTCGCGCTCGACCCGGTACCCCAGGCCGATGAACTCGGCGTACTGGCGGTAGTTGGTGACGTCCTCCGAATCGTCCAAGGCGTCCTCCATCGCCTCGGCGTCGCCGACCGCGGTGATCGTGTAGGGCGGCGCGTACCGGCGGCCCTGCAGAAGCAGCACCGGACCCACACAGCGGATGGCGCTGGTTGCCACGATCCGCTGGTCCATGACCATCATCGCCTCGGCGCCACCCGCCCACAGAGCGTTGATCACGCCCTCGAGATCCTGCTGGTGGACGAGATAGTCGTCGAGCTGGGTACCGGGCGCCAGCTCGTCGTCGGTCGCGGGAAGCGGGGCGTCGTCGAGCCGGACGGTCAGCCCCGGGCCCTCCACGGCCGTGAATCCCGCGGCCAACTCGAGCTCGTCGATCTGCTGCTGGAGCTCTCCGACGCCGGCATCGGCCTTCTCGGCCGTGAGCTCGTCGACCTCGTCGGACAACTCCTCGACCTCGACGACGAGTTCCTCGGTGCGGCGCTCCTCTGCTCGTACCAGGTCGGCGAGCTCGGTGCGCTGACCAGGACGCAGGTCGTTGCCGTCGGCCGCGAGCGCGCTGGTGGCCAGCAGGGCCCCGCACAGCGCCAGCGCGACAGGCGCGACGAACCGCCACGCCCGGCTGCTGCGGTCGGAGCCGGCCACCGGCGCACCTCCTCACGGTTCTCTCGCCCGATGCAGTGACTACGCTATCTGCCAGGTCGTGCGGCCGAGCCGGGCGCGCACGTCCCTCGAATCGGGAGGACAAGCGATTGCCCAGGAGCCGCATCCGCCGCAAGGCAGACTTCACGCCTCCGTCGGAGCGCCGGGCCCGCGGAGCCGGCGTCGCCGGCCGCTGGGTTGCGCCGACGATGGTCACCCTGCTGGTGCTCGGGCTGGCCTGGATCGTCGTCTACTACGTGACCGAGGCCGACCTTCCGCTCATGCGCCAGCTCGGTGGCTGGAACCTCGTGATCGGCATGGGTCTGATCACCGGAGGCTTCGTCGCAGCCACCAGGTGGAAGTAGCTCGTCCACAACGCCGGTCACGGAGCCGTGTTACACCGGTGTGATTCGTCCCCACTGTGGACAACTGCTGTGGACAAGTTCCGCGACAGCTCCGCGGACCGTCATCGTCGAGCGGATCATCCTGGCCCGGGGGCGACCAACAGAACCATCAATGCCACGATCCCGCCGACGACCACCAGGCATGCCGCGATCGAGTAGAGGGTGCGATGCTGACGCGGGGCATGGGTGAATGCGTATGCGAGCAGCGCCCCGGTGACCAGGCCCCCCAGGTGCGCGCGCCAGTCGATGCCGGAGACGACGAAGCCGAAGACGACGTTGATGCCCAGGATCACCAGAACCGCGGACACGTCGCGGCCGAACCGGCGCATCACGACGAACAGAGCACCCATCAGGCCGAACACGGCACCGGATGCTCCGTAGGAGATGCCGCCGTCGGCCAGCCCGAGCAGCGACGCCGCGCTCCCGCCCAGTGCCGACACGAGGTACAGCGAGAGGAAGCGCCACCGGCCGAGTACCGGCTCCAGCAGGCCGCCGAGGATCCACAGGGCGTACATGTTGAGCCCGATGTGCCAGAACTGCTCGTGGACGAAGGCTGCCGTAATCATGCGGTACCACTCGCCGTCGAGCACGCCGATCGGTTCGCCCTGAAAGCTCATGAGCGTCGCCAACGCGAACCGGCCGACCACCTCGATCGAACCCACGAGTATGCCGATCAGCCACACGCCGACGTTGATCCCGATAAGGATCTTGGTGACCAGGTCGCTGCGCTCGCGGACCTGGCCGCCGACGGCGGTCGTGGGCTGCCGGACGGACTTGCCGCCTTCGGCGACGCACTCGGGGCACTGGAAGCCGACCGGTGCTGCAGTCATGCAGTCCGGGCAGATGTACCGCTCGCAGCGGGAACAGCGGATGTAGGTCTCGCGGCCGGGGTGCCGGTAGCACGCGGGCGCGCTGCTCCCCGGCGCCTCCGGCTGGGTGCCGTCGACGCCGCCGGGAGAGCCGGACATCGTCACCGGGGTCTAGGCCGGACGGCGCTCGACCGTGACGGTGTCGACCGTGACCGGCGTGGTGGGACGCTCCGTTCGGTCGGTCTCGACCGTCGCGATGGCGTCGACCACCTCACGGCTCGACGCGTCGGCGACCTCGCCGAAGATCGTGTGCTTGAAGTTCAACCAGGTCGTGGGGCCGACGGTGATGAAGAACTGCGACCCGTTGGTGTCGGCGCCCGCGTTGGCCATGGCCAACAGGTAAGGCCGGTCGAAGGAGAGCTCCGGGTGGAACTCGTCGGCGAACTGGTAGCCCGGACCGCCCCGGCCGGTGCCCAACGGATCACCGCCCTGGATCATAAAGCCGGAGATGACGCGGTGGAAGGTGGTGCCGTCGAACAGCTTCGCCGCGGACTTCTGCCCGGTGCGCGGATCGACCCACTCCCGGCTCCCCTCGGCCAGTTCGACGAAGTTGCGCACGGTCTTGGGTGCGTGATCCGGAAACAGCTTCACGGTGATGTCGCCGTGGTTGGTGGACATGGTGGCGTACAGCTCGTCGGCCACGGTGTGCCTTTCACGTCGGAGTCGAACCCGCCCATCCTCGCACGGACCAGAACCGCTGGGCATTCGGGTTCAGACGCGGCATGATCGTGCTCTGTATGGGGAAGGGGCCTGTCACGAGACCCGAGGAGGCCCGCGTGTCTGCACTGTCCGATTTACGGCACCGTCTGAGCAACGGTGGCACCCAACGCTCGGCCTCGGAGGCCGTCGAATCCACCCGGCATGCGGCCGACGCTGCGCGCGACGCGGCCGTCGCGGCACAGAAAGCGGCCAAGCGTGCCGCAAAGAAGGCCGGTCGCGCCAGCGCCGAGGGGGTGGAGTTGGCAATGACGAGGATCCCGCCCGCGGTCGAGTCCGCCAAGGAGCGGATGACGCCGGCGGCGTTGAGCGCGCGCGACACCTTCCTTGAGGACATCGTTCCCAAGGTCGCCGCCGCGATCGTCGCGGCCGCCGACCGGCTTGCCACGGGAGCAACCGAGGTGTCCGAGCGCTCGGTTGCCGTCGTCGAGAAGCCGCGCAAGCGGCGCCGACGGAGGAGGTTGCTGCTGATCATGGCCGGGTTCACGGCGGCAGGTGCCGGCGCCGCCGCCGTGCTCCGCCGCAGGGGTGGCGAAGCACAGCAGTGGACCACCTACGACCCGGCCGCCGCGCCATGGGCGCCGACACCGCCCGAGAGCGACCTCGCCCGTGGCACGGCCGACGACGCGGCCGGCGCCTCGCCGACCGAGGCTGTGGCCGACGCCGAGGACCGGCCGCACGAGCCGACCACGCCACAGGCGCCTGCCGCCCAGACCGTGCTGGACGGACAGCCGTCCGCACCGTCCGCTCCCGCCAAGAAGGCGGCGGCGAAGAAGGCCCCACCCACCAAGCGATCGGCGGCGAAGAAGACCGCACCGCCGAGAAGGGACGTGCCGCCGGAGACCTGAGTCCTCGGCGGCGTCCACGCCACCGTTCTGCCGTAGGTGAAGCCGGTACCGGGAGGATCTGCGGCGTCGGAGAATCGCACCGTGCGCGTCCTGGTGATCGGTGGCTCCGTCTTCCTCGGGCGGGCATTCGTGTCCGAGGCACTGCGACGCGGCGACGACGTCACAACGTTCAACCGCGGCATCTCCGGAGTTGACGTACCCGGCGTCGAACCGGTGCGCGGCGACCGGACGGTGACCGCCGACCTCGAGCACCTCGCCCATGGACGCCGTTGGGACGCCGTGATCGACGTGTGCGGCTTCGTACCCCGGGTGGTGGGCGAGTCGGCGCGCATCCTGTCCGGTCACACCGACACGTACGCCTTCGTCTCCAGCATCTCCGTATTCCGCGACTGGCCGGCTCACCCGGTGGACGAGAGTTCGGCGACGCACCGATGCAGTCCGGATGCCGGCCCCGACGACGGCGACTACGGCGAGCTCAAGGCCGGCTGCGAGCGTGCGGTCCAGGAGGGTTTCGACGGCCGGGTGCTGCTGCTCAGTCCGGGTCTGATCCTCGGGCCGCACGAGAACGTGGGCCGGCTGCCGTGGTGGCTGCGCCGAGTCGCCCGCGGCGGCACGGTGCTCGCGCCCGGCGACCCCGCCGTCGAGATGCAGGTCATCGACGCGCGCGACATCGCAGCCTTCGGGCTGGACCGGCTGCATGCCGGCACCGAGGGCCGCTTCCTCACCAGCGGCCCGCCCGGCAACACGACGTTCGGTGGCTGGCTCGCGGACTGCGTGGGCGTGACCCGATCGGATGCCGAGTTGGTGTGGGTACCGGACGACGTCCTGGCCGAGCACCACGTCGAGATGTGGACCGAGTTACCGCTGTGGCTACCCGCAAGCCCGGACACCGCCGGCGCCTGGCGTGCATCGGTCGACAAGGCCCTGGCTGCGGGCCTGAGCTGTCGCCCGGTCGTCGACACGGTTCGCGACACCTGGTCGTGGATGACCGAGGACGGCGTCGACGCCCTCGCCACCTACCGCGACACACCCGACCACGGCATCGACCCCGGCAAGGAGCAGGAGGTCCTCGCCGCCTGGGCAGCCACCCGCCGGTAGCACCACCCCGTCGGATGACCCGCCGTACTCAGGGCAGGAAGAGGGTGGAGTCGCCGAACTCGTGCCAGAGGTACCGGTGCTCGACGGCGGCGCCGTACGCAGCGGCCACCAGGTCGGGCCCAGCGATCGCCTCGAGCAGGAGCAGGTGGCTGGCCTGGGGGGCGTGCAGCCCGGTCACCAGACCCGTGACCACGCGGGCGGGCCGGTCCGGACCCAGCACCAGGTCGGTCCAGCCGCTGGCCGGGTGCACGGCCCCATCCGGCGTGGCCGCCGATTCCAGTGCGCGGGCGACGGTCGTCCCGACGGCTACCACGCGGCCGCCCGCGGCGCGGGCGCTCGCCACCAGGCGTGCGGTGGCGGGCGGCACGTCGAAGCGTTCCGGCGTCGGAGGCTCGGGCAGTTCGGGGCTCGAGACTCCGGCGTGCAGGACGATCGGCGCGACCGTCACGCCGCGGGCAACCAACCGGACCACCAACGGCGTCGTGAAGGGCCGCGCGGCGCTGGCCATCTCGGCGCTGCCGGGATGCGTCCCGAACACGGTCTGGTGATCCGCCAACGGGAAGCGACCTGCGAGGTAGGCGTACCCGATCGGGCGGCCGTGTCGAGCCAGGTAGCGCGGCAGGTCCGTGGCGGGTGAGACGGTGGCGCGCCACAGCCGCGATGAGCTGGCGGAAGGATCGGGATAGGCCGCGCCGAGCCGAACGGTGTATCCGCCGGGTAGCCGAAGCCGGTCACCGGCGGTCATGCCGAGGTGCGGGCCGCTTCCGTCCTGACGCCGCACCTCGACGACCCATTCGCCATCGTCCAGCACCGTCGACACGTGCACCGGCGTCGGCCGGCCGTCGGGCAAGCCTGCGTCGAGCGCGGCCGGAAGCGTCGCTGACGTGTTGACGACGACCAGGTCCCCCGGCTCCACCAGGTCGGGCAGGTCGTGGAAGTGCCGGTGCTCGACACGGGAGGTCGACGACGACGGCCCACGTGCCACCAGAAGTCGGACACCGTCGCGCGCGATCCCGCGGCGCTCGGGGGGCGCCACGGCGTCGCTGCCGGACGGTAGCGCAAAGCGCGTCGCGGGAGCGACGACGTGCTCCGTGGTCATCGCGTCGCCACCAGGTCGGACGCCCGGTAGCGGCCACTGGGCAGGGTGCGGCCCACCAGGACGAGCATCGCCGGCACCACGGCCTCCGGCGCTGCCCGGTCGCTGACGTCCTCATCTGGAAAGGCCTGTTGCTGCAGGTCGGTCGCCATGTCGCCGGGGTCGAATGCGTAGACGCGCAGCCGTGGATGCTCGGCGGCGAGCACGGCGCTGAGGTGGTCGAGCGCCGCCTTCGCCGACCCGTACCCGCCCCAACCCTCGTACGCCTCGACCGCCGCGTCGGAGGTCACGTTGACGACGACGCCGGCGCTCTTCTCCAGGTAGGGCAGCACGAGCTGGGCCAGTCCGAGCGGGGCGATCGTGTTGACCGCGTACACCTGCTCGAGGTCGTCCAGCGGGTAGTCGGCGAGGCGGGGTTGCGGGCTGGGACCGAGCACACTGGCGTTGTTCACGAGCAGGTCGAGCCGTCCCATGGTGGCGACGGTGTCGGCCAGCCGGCCCCGATGTTCCGGGTCTGCGACGTCCCCGGTGACGGCGATCAATGTGCCGGGGGCGGGAACCAACGCGTCGACGGCATCGGCCAGGCGCCGACCGTCGCGTCCGTCGACGACGACGTGCCAGCCACGGCTGACGAGCTCGGCTGTCAACGCGCGGCCGAGGCCGCGTGAGGCACCGGTGACGAGGGCGACCCGCGTGAGATCGGTTGTGGTCATGCCGCCAGCGTGCAAGTTCATGTAAGCATGAAGTCAAGTCCGCAGGCGCTCCCGGGTAACCTCCCCCATGATCATGTCGACTTTGCTGCCTGATGGGGCCGCAAAGTCGACATGATCACCAGACGGGTGCCGCCGGTCAGGACGGGGCGAGGTCGCGGCGGCGGAAGGAGGTCATGCCGAATGCGGTGAAGGCAAGGGCGACGAGCAAGAGAACCAGCAGCGGCAATGCCGTCACCTCCGCCGCGGGAGCACCCGGCAGGTGGGTGAACGGCGACAGGTTCACGACCGCCTGCGGCAGGCCGAAGAGCTCGCCGAGCTGGCCGATGAGGACGCAGAGCGCCAGCGCGGTCCAGGACAGCGCGACCGCCAGCCGTGGCAGTAGACCGAAGGCGACCACAGCCAGGCCGGACAACGCCAGCACCGCCGGTGCCTGCACGAGTGCGGCTCGGGTCAAGTTCGACACCTGGTCGCCGACATCTCCGACCACGGCACCGTATCCGATCCCGGTGGACGCCCCCATCAGGACGAGCAGCAGCACCGTTCCGAGGGTGGCGATCGCGATGTGACTCCACATCCATCGCGTCCTGCCCACCGAGGTCGCCAGGACGGGCTCGAGCCGGCCGCTCGCCTCCTCCGCCCGCATCCGGAGCAGGGTCTGGATCGCGTATCCCGCCACCGCCAGACCGGTGATGCTCAGCGTCGCCGCGAAGTAGACGTCGGTCAGACGGCCGGTTCCGCCGACCTTTTCGAAGTACTCGGCCAACTGCTCGCTGTCACCGACGAAGTCCTCGATCTCGTCGCCGACGCCGCCGTACGCGGCGCCGAGAACGACGATGCCGATCGCCCACCCGATGAGCACGCCGCGCTGCAGGCGCCAGGCGAGTCCCAGCGGGCTGAGCAATCCTGAGCTTGCCGTGGGGCGGCCCGGTCGCACTGCTCGCAGGCCTGCCCCGAGGTCGCGGTGGGCGGTCAGCTCGAAGGCCAGCCCGACGAGCGCGGCGAACGCGACGACCAGAAGGCCGAGCACCCACCAGTTGTCCCGGTCAAACGGCCGGATCTGCTGGCCCCAACCGATCGGGGACAGCCACGACGGCCAGGCGCTGACCAGCGTGACGCCACCGTCGACGACCTTGCCGGCCACGTCGCCGATCCCGCGCAGCAGGAAGGCGACGCCGATCGCGGCGGCCGCCATCCCATTGGCGCCGCGAGAGGTCTCTGACACCTGCGCGGTGACGGCGGCGATTGCCGCGAACGCGATGCCGACGGAGGCGATGCCGGCTCCGGCCGCGAGTGAACCGCCGGTCGGGAGGTCGTTGGCGATCAGTACTGCGGCATTGAGCAGGCCGAGCACGACATTGGCGCCGACGGCGACCACCAGCGCCGCGGTCAGGAGGGCATGCCGGCCGACGATGCCCGCACCGATCATCTCGGCCCGGCCGGTCTCCTCGTTCTGCCGGGTATGACGAACGACACACAACGTGCTCATGAACGCGGCCGCCATGGCGACCACCATGAAGGACTGGGTGATCACCGTCGCGCCCACGCTGGTGCCCGAGACGAGTCCGTTGAACATGACGCCGACCGGGCTCTGTGCCGTCGAGATGGCGACCGCCACCCGCTCCTGCTCGGTCGGGTAGAGGCCGACGACGCTCGAGACCGTCGCCGCCTGGGTGAGTGTCAGCCCAACCAGCCAGATCGGGAGTTGGATCCGGTCGCGCCTGAGCGCCAGCCGTACCAGCCGGCCGGTGCCGGTGAATGCGCTGCCCAGCAAGCTCACCGCGCCTTTGCCTCCATCGAGTTGTGCTGCAGAGCGAGCTCGTCGCCGTAGTGACGGAGGAACAGCTCTTCGAGCGTCGGCGGGGTGCTGGTCAGGGTTCGCACCTCGAACAGGGTCAGGTGATTGAGCACCCGGTCGATCTCGGCGGTGTCGATGTCGAACTTGGCGCGGGTACCCTCCAGCTGGAGATCGTGGACTCCCCGCAGGTCCGCGAGACCGGTCATCGGCCGTGCCGTCTCCACCGATATCGACGTCCGGGTGAGGTGGCGCAGTTCGGCCAGCGTGCCGGACTCGACGGTCTTGCCGAGCCGGATGATGTCGACCCGGTCGCAGAGCGCCTCGACCTCCGAGAGGGTATGGCTGGACAGGAGAACGGTTTTGCCCTCCTGCCTGATCTCACGGACGTAGTCCTCGAAGACGGCCCCCATCAGTGGGTCGAGCCCCGATGTCGGCTCGTCCAGGATGTACAGCTCGACGTCGGAGGCGAACGCCGCGACGACGGCGACCTTCTGCCGGTTTCCCTTCGAGTAGCTGCGCGACTTCTTGCTCGGATCCAGGTCGAAGCGCTCGAGTAGATCGGCCCGGCGCTTCGGGTCGAGCCCACCGCGCAGGGCACCGAACAGGTCGATCGCCTCGCCCCCTGTCAGGTTCGGCCAGAGGCTCACGTCACCGGGCACGTAGGCGACTCGACGGTGCAGTTCGACTGCATCGTTCCAGGGGTCACCACCGAGCACCTTCGCGTGTCCCGCGTCGGGACGAAGCAGCCCGAGCAGGACGCGGATCGTCGTCGTCTTGCCGGAGCCGTTCGGACCCAGGAAGCCGTGGACCTCGCCGGTGGCGACGGACAGGTCGAGCCCGTCCAGCGCCCGGGTCGGCCCGAACGTCTTGACCAGGCCGGACACGGAGATTGCCGTCGTCATGGGCTTGAGCGTACAGTGGGTTCGCAAAGTTGTGAATATCAAGAAGATGTCAGGGACTGTGAACCTGGGGTGGCGATCGAGGTGGCCGACGGATCTGATACCAGGCGCGACACGGCTGCGGTCAGCCGGTTCATCGAGCGGTTCGCGCTGACACTGCTCGACAGCGGCATGCCACGGATGCCGGCGCGTGCCTTCGTCGCGATTCTCGCCTCCGACAGGGGATACCTCACGGCTGCCGAGCTTGCCCGCGTCCTCAATGTCAGCCCCGCGGCAGTGTCCGGAGCGGTCCGCTACCTGATGCAGGTGGGCCTGATCGTTCGTGAACGCGCCCCCGGCGAACGGCGCGACCACTACCGGATCTATGACGACACCTGGTACGACGCGATGATCCGTCGGGAGGGACTGCTCGTCCGCTGGCAGAACGACCTCGTGTCCGGTATCGAGGCCGTCGGCGGCGATACGCCGGCCGGCGAGCGCCTCGAGGAGACGCGGCGGTTCTTCGCGTTCCTGCACGAGGAGGTTCCCAAGATGCTGGACAGGTGGCGTGAAGTCCGCACCGTCAGCCGGGCGTCGTAGTTCACATCGGCCGTAGCGGCGCGTATCTGGGAGCTCGACCGGCGACTCTTGACATGTGGACGAGGGGGTCGCTCATGCTCACGGTCGCCACCTGGAACGTGGAGAACCTGTTCCTCCCCGGAGGACCCGCCGGCCCGTCGAGCGAGGAGGTCTACGTTCGCAAGCTCGCTCACCTGGCCGCGACGATCGCCGCCATCGGCGCCGACCTGGTGTGCCTGCAGGAGATCGGCGGCGAGGAACCGCTGGCCGACCTGGCGGCGGCGACCGGTGGAGCGCTACCGCACCGGGCCATCGGCCAACCCGACGATCGCGGCATCCGGGTCGGCCTCATCTCCCGGTTCCCTGTTCTCGAGCGCTTCGACTGGGTCGACTTCCCGCCCGGCGGGCTGCCCCGCATCGAGGACCCGGACGGTCGGTTGCTCACCGCGATGGGCCGCGGCGCCCTGGAGGCCGTGCTCGATCTCGGAACACTGGCAGGCGGTTCCCGGCTGCGCATCGTCACAGCGCACCTGAAGTCCAAGATCCTGAGCTTCCCCGACGGCAGGTTCTTCCCGTTGAACGAGGACGAACGGGCCCGCGGCGCCGGCTACGCGCTGACCCGTCGGGCCGCCGAGGCGGTGGCCGTGCGCGTCCAGCTCAACCGGTGGATGCCACGCGAGCCCGACATCCCCGTCGTGCTCGCCGGCGACCTGAACGACGAGCCCACCGCCGTCACCACCACCCTGCTGAGCGGCCCCGAGGACGGCAACCCCAACCGGCCCGACCTCGGCGACCCGTATCGCCTGTACAACGTGGCGGACCGCATCCCGGCCGAGCGGGCCTTCTCCCGCATCTACCGCAACCGGCGCGAGCTCATCGACCACATCATGATCTCGCGGCCCCTGCTGCTGGCCGGGGTCACCGCGGACGCGTTCGTCGACGACCTGGTCGGCATCACCGAGGACGTCGACAGCCGCCGTGACGCCGTCCGCCCCGACCACGCGCCGCTCTGGGCCCGCATCACCTGGCCCTGAGGCGTCCGTCCGCTGCCATTACGTCTCACCACGCATGGGTCGGGGTCGATTCGCTTCGTGACGGTCGGAGGGGTCGTCGATGCGTTCCCGGGCACGTTCATGTGCCACGAGGAACTCCTCGATCTCGGCGATACCCCGCGCCGCATCACGGGTGACGGAAGTTTCGGGGCGGAACCGGCAGCGAGGTGTCGGCGGGCCGGCCTTCGTCCAAGCCGTGTAGGCGTCGTAGCCACCGCACCGACCCGAGCCGGCCGCGATCAGCCCGCTCATCAACGACCACAGCAGATAGCGCAATAGGTTGACCAGCGCGCATGTCGCGTGCCGCGATGTGCAGTTCATCGCTCACCTCCGCGTCCTTGCGGTACGAGCGAGGCCGGATTGTTCCGGGTACAGGCAACTGCGTCTCTTCGATGTTATCGCCTGCGTCGGGTGTCGTCGCACGCCAACTGCGCTGGAGACGAAGGTGTCCTCTCGGGTGATGCTTGACGGCCGCGTCTTGGGTGACGCTTGACACTGCCGCGCGATTCGCGGCAATTGAGGAAGCTGGAGTGACTCCAGAAACTGCGCTGCTCGAATGGTCCTTCAGGCAATGAGCGCCACCTCTCAGGCGATGATCATCCGCTTGACGAGGTCGCCTTCTAGCGCGAACGCAATGTCGCTCGTGCACGCCAACATCGGCAGCGGCAGTTTCTGGGCCGGCGCCGCTGAGTCGTACGGTGCGCTGCTGGCGCGATCGGGCCTTCTCCCGGAGGACGTGGTCGACGGCTAGCGGGCATTCCAGGCGAGATCGGCCGCCAACAGCACGTTCTTCGCGGCGTCCAGCTGCCACACCTATCTCACCCGTCGCGCCGAGTAGCCCGTCGTGGCTCACCGCGCGAGGCGGAAGAACATACGTCGCCGCTCACCACCGGGACCAACTCTTGGGCACGGGGCATCGATGTCGTCGTCTGGGGCACAGCCATTCGAGTGACCGACCAGGCGACTCTGCAGCGACTGGCATTTCGACGTCGGCGACGGCGTCTTCGGGGCATGGGACGATGCCGCCGCGGTGTTCCGAATAGAAGCGATCAAGGTGTTCGCCTTTGCCAAGCAGCCGCACGCCCAGACGACGTTCAGGTTCACCAACCGCTGACCTCAGGGCTCGTCGAGTCTCAGTACACTCGGGCCATGGGCCTGCTGATCGGCAGCCTCCTTGGCGGCGTCACTGTGCCCGTCGGCCTTCCAGGCGGCACGACGGCCACCCTGGCCCTGGCCGCACTGGTGGCCGTTACCGCCCTGCTCCTGGCCGTCGCTTCGCAGGTCATGGCGCCTCGACTGTCCTGGTCGGCTCTCCGCTCGGCGACTCGTCAGTGGTCCGAACAGACGATCTTCCTCCGGTTGCGCGACCCCGACGCCGCCGGCCGTCCTCGCCCTCGAGCACCTTCGGTCCAGCCCACGGCCGCCTAGAGGATCTCCTCCCGCGGCCGTCCCGTCGACCGTCTACCACTCGACGAGGGGCTGACCCATGTACTCCATTCCACCCATTGCAGCCATGATCGGTGCGCTACACGCCGTCGTCACCGGTCTCGTATCGATCCTCGCCCCGTTCGTCGGCGCGACGAGCACCACAGCGGCGATCGTCCTCCTGGTGATCGCCGTCCGGACCCTGCTTCTCCCACTGGGCTACGCTCAGGTTCGCGCCGAGCAGACCAGGACGCGGCTGGCCCCCGCCGTCCGGGAGCTTCAGCGGATGTACCGGCACGACCCGCAGCGCCTACGCCGCGAGCTCGCGGCCCTCTACGCCAGCGAGCGGACGACGCCGCTTGCCGGCTGCCTTCCCGCTCTGGCCCAGGCGCCGGTCTTTACCGTGCTCTATGGGCTGTTCCTAACAGCGGACATCGACGGGCAACCGAACGGTCTGCTCACCAGCACGCTCGCCGGCGTACCGCTCGGCGCCCGGCTGTCCGACGTCGCCGCGGATCCGCAGGTGCTGGTCTTCGCCGCGCTGTTCGCGTTGCTGGCGTTGGTGGCTTGGGCAACGAGGCGGATCACCCCCGCCGTCGATGCTCCGGGCGCTGCGCTGGTCCGGCTACTCCCGTTCGGCACCGTTGTCGTCGCCGCCATCGTGCCGCTGGCGGCAGTGGTGTACCTGCTCATGAGCACGGCATGGACCGTTGGCGAACGGGTGGTGCTGCGCAGGGTCGTCGTCGCCCGGCTGGGCGGATGTCCCCATTGGCCACGGCGGCAGTAGTGGTGGGGGACGCAGCTCGTGCACTTCCGAGGTCAAGTCACGCGACGGGACCCGGCCGTCGAGCCTTGACCGCTGTCGGCGTTGGGTCAGAAACGACTCGACAAGTTGACGCCATTGGATCGCCCTCGCCTGGTGCCTCGGCATCCTCATCGTCGCGTACGCCCTCGCCATGACCACCTACCACCGCAAGATCACCTAGTCGCCGGGGATGACGTCGCGGGCCGACGTCGTGCGGGCCGCGCCCACGCTGGCCGCGGTCACGCAGGCCATCGCGAGCAGTTGCAATGGGGTGAGCCATTCCCGGAGGAGGACCGCAGCCACCAGCGCCGCGGCGGCCGGTTCGAGGCTCATCAAGATGCCGAACACCCGGGGCGGCAGGGTGCGTAGGGCGGCCATCTCAAGGCTGTAGGGAATCACCGAGCTGAGCAGACCGACCAGAGCCCCCAGCACCAGCAGGCGTGGCTCGAGCAGGCGCGCGCCCGCCGTAGCCACGGCGAACGGCGCGATGGCAAGGGTCGCGACCGTGCTGGCCACCGCCAGCCCGTCGATGCCGGCCCAGCGGCGCCCAGTCGCCGCCGTCGAGACGATGTACAGCGCCCAGCAGCCGCCCGCGAGTAGTGCCAGGCCGAACCCGAGGGCGTCGACCTTCGTGGGTCCGGCGCCGAACAGGGCGATGCCCAGCGCGGCGAGGCCCACCCACACCAAATCGCGCGGGCGGCGGCTGCCCACGGCCGCGAGCGCCAGCGGGCCGACGAACTCGATCGTCACCGCCACTCCGAGTGGGATCCGGGCGAAGGACTCGTAGAACGCCCAATTCATCGCACCCAGCGCCAGCCCGAGCGCCAACACCGGTCGCCAGTCCGCCGCGGTGCGACCATCCAGCCGGGGGCGGGCCAAGGCGAGCAGGATCAGCGAACTCGTGACGAGTCGCAGCAGCACCATCCCGATCGGCGGGATCTCGCCGAACAGCCCCTTCGAGACCGCCGCGCCGAACTGCACCGACAGGATGCCGATCAGAACCAGCCACACGGGTGACAAACGAGCAGCAGGCACCCGGCTCAGCCTAAACGGCTTGGCCGGGGCCTCCTGTGTGGTGCGACGAGGAGCGCGTGAGGTACGACCTGCGCGCACTGAACCGTGCCGCCAACCAGGCCCTAGGTGGGCGTTGGGTCGAGGTGCACCACCACGCGGCCAACCACGCCAAGTTCGGGCCGCGCGCCTCAAACAGCCGGACGAGCAGGTGCTGCGTATCGTGCGCGCCGTCCAACGTGCAGCGGGTCAGCTGCTATTCGTCGATCCGAAGACGCCGCGCGCTCGTCGCGTCCCTCCGGTGCCGCAGGTCGCCATGGTCGCCTTCAACGCTCATCGTGTGCGACAGGCGCGTGAACGTTTGGCCGCAGGCGACCGCTGGCACGACGGAGATCTGATCTTCGCGTCGTCGGTCGGCACGCCGATGGAACCGCGGAACGTCAACAGGCGATTCAACGAGCTACGGGCAAGAGCCGACCTCGACTGGCTTCCGGTTGCATGATCTTCGCCATGCATGCGCGACCTACTTGCTCGCGAACGGGGTCGAACCTCGGACCGTCATGGAGATCCTCGGGCATTCGACCATCCGTCTGACGATGGATCTCTACGGCCACGTCCTGCCCGATCGGCTGCACGCTGCGGCGTCCGCGATGGACCGTGCGATGGAGACCCGATGAGCCACGTTGGCTACATCCTTGGCTACAGAGGTCGCCCGACTGGCGTTGGTTCGCCGGGCCGAACCGCGTTGCCGTAGGTCAGCGATGGTGGAGACGAAGGGACTTGAACCCTCAACCCCCGCCTTGCAAAGGCGGTGCTCTGCCAGTTGAGCTACGTCCCCGGGGGGCAGCTACCAGGGTACCGGCCGCGGGATGCGCTGAGATCAGCGACGGATCTCTGTGTTCACT
>DASRTE010000164.1:0-1861 GCA_035656095.1 Jiangellaceae bacterium | reverse complement strand
GTCGGCGCCGAACCAGACGACCTGGTGCTCACCCGGGCCCACGGGCTCAACCCCATGGCCGGCACCGACCTCGATCCGGTCCTGCGCAACCTCGATCTGCGGACGATCGTGGTGGCGGGTGTCTCGGTCAACGTGGCCATCACCAACCTGGTGATGGATGCCGTCAACCACGGCTACGACGTCGTGCTGCCGCGCGACGCCGTGTGCGGCGTCCCCGCCGACTACGCCGAGGCCATCATTGACAACACGCTCAGCCTGCTGGCCACGCTGACCACGGTCGACGAGCTGGTTGAGATCTGGTCGAAGCAGTAGCCACCGCAGGCGGGAGTGTTCGATGAAGTTCTGCCAGTCGCTCATGTACGCGCCGGCGGCCGACTGGGTGGAGCTGACACGGTGCGCCGAGGACGCAGGGTTCGACCAGGTGTCGCTGTCGGACCACGTGTTCTACCCGGGCAAGCTCGAGTCGTCGTACCCGTACAGCCGGAGCGGGCGCCCCAGCTTCCCCCCGGAGACGCCGTGGCCCGACGTGTGGGTGATGACCGGGGCGTTGGCAGCCGCCACCGAACGCATCCGGTTCGCCACCCACGTCTACGTGCTGCCCGCCCGCAACCCGTTCGTCGTGGCGAAGGCAGTCGGCACCGCTGCCTACCTGTCGGGCGACCGCGTGCTGCTCGGCGTGGGCGCCGGCTGGATGCGGGAGGAGTTCGACCAGCTCGAGCAGCCCTTCGCCCGTCGGGGCGCCCGCATGGAGGAGCAGATCGACGTGCTGCGCACCCTCTGGCGCGGCGGCATGGTGGAGCACCACGGCGAGTTCTACGACTTCGACCCGCTGGAGATGGCCCCAGCGCCGGCCCGGCCCGTGCCCATCCTCATCGGGGGACAGACCGAGGTCGCGCTCCGGCGGGCGGCGCGCATCGGCGACGGCTGGCTGGGCACGCAGTACCCGCTCGACGAGCTGCGGGGCTACGTCGAGCGGCTGCAGGCCTACCGACGCGAGTACGGCACCGATGGCCGGCCGTTCGAGATCCAGGCGGCCGTCATCGACCGGCTGCCCGACGCTGAGGTGTGCGCCGAGCTGGACGAACTGGGTGTGACCGCCTTGATCACGTCGGCGTGGCTCATCGAGGGCCTGACGTTCGCGTCGCTGGGCGACAACCGCCGCGCCCTCGAGCGCTTCGCGGCGGCCTACATCAATCCCGGCTGAGGCCTCGCCCCGGCGTCACTCGCAGCCGACGCCGTCAGCGTCACGATCGAGGTCGTATTCATCGACACCGATCACGCTCACGGTGCCAACGTACTCCGGCCCGTTGCCGCTTCCCCCGACGCAGTCGATGTCGGAGGCCATCGGGACGCACGGGTCGTATGACGGGTGGCATTCGGGCGTCTGCAGCCGAGGTGCCGTCGTCGTCGCGGCCGTGCCGTCGGAGGCGCTCTCCTCCGGATTGCCGTCCGCCGAGCACGCCGTGATCGAGGCCACGACGATCAGGACGACGACCCCGGAGATCACCCCAGGCGTACCAGCGCGCCGATGGGGTGGGTAGGCGCCGGCAGGCGCCGGAGGGTGCTCGTTCATGGTCCCGCCCTTTCACTGCTCTGTCCGCGGAGGCAGTTGCTACTACGCAGACGCGACAGCCCGAACCCCCAGAATCGGGGAGTCGGGCCGGCCACGCAGGAGTGACAGCTGCATTGGGTCGCCCCATGACACCTGCCCATCCGCTGTTCCCTGATGGGCCGTCAGGTGCGGGTTAGCCTTGCCGCCGTGGTCGAACCGGTCGAGGCGATCGACGACCTACGGGCTGCCGACGGGCGGGTGCCGGGGAGGCGGGGGAGGGCCACCCGCCAGCGCCTGCTGGAGTGCACC
>DASRTE010000163.1:0-13693 GCA_035656095.1 Jiangellaceae bacterium | reverse complement strand
CGCCTCGATCAACAGCGGGATGAATCTGCTCGGCCTGCCACAGGGCACGCGGTTCGTGATCACCGGTCTGGTCCTGCTCGGCGCGGTGCTTGTCGACGCCTTGTCCAAGCGCGCCCGGGCAGCCCGTGGCCTGGCCTGACGTCGAGGGGTCTCGGACGACGAACTTCCGCGTTCCCGTGGTTCGGTCACTCGACGGCCGAGGTGACCCAGGGATGCGCAACCGGCTGGCCACGCGTATCGCGCCGTCCATCGTGGTGCTGGGCCTCCTCGCCGCCTGCACCACCGACGCCACCACCGACGGCACCGGCCGGGGTCCGAGCGGCCCGGCCCGCGAGCCGGGACAGCCCCTCGGATTCACCGACGTTGCGGCTGGTGTGGGTCTGGACTTCCAGCATTCGGCGTTCCACTGGGACGTCACGCCGGACGTCGGCGTGATGCTCGGAGGTGGGGTGTGCTGGCTCGACTACGACGGCGACGGCTGGATGGATCTGTTTGCGGTGAACTCCTACTCGCAGGCCGAGGCCGGTCGCTGGCGGGATGAAGGAGGGCTGCCGCGAAGCGCGCTGTTCCGCAACGAGGAGGGCATGTTCACGGATGTCAGTGCGGGGTCCGGGGCCGACGTCGCGATCCGAGGCAACGGCTGCGTGGCGGCCGACTTCGACCTGGATGGACGCACCGACCTTTACGTCACCGGGTCGCAGGCGAGCGTCCTGCTCTGGAACGAGGGGGACGGCCGGTTCTCCGATGGCACGACGGATGCCGGGGTGGAAGCCTTCGGCTGGCGGGCGGGCGCCGCCGTCGGGGACGTGAACGCCGACGGTTGGCCCGATCTGTTCGTGGCCGGTTACGTGGACCTGGCGAATCCCGTCCCGCAGGCGACGCTCGGCTTCCCGAACACCTACCTCGGCGTCCGCGATCTGCTCTACCTGAGCCAAGGTCCCGCGGACGGCGGCCGCGTGACCTTCCGGGAGGTGGGCGTCGACGCGGGGCTCGAGGTGGCCTCGTTCGAGTACGGACTCGGTGCGGTGCTCACGGACGCCGACCTCGACGGCGACCTCGACCTGTACGTCGCCAACGACACCAAGCCCGACCGCCTCTACGACAACGTGCCGTGGCCGGGCGGGATCGAGGCCGACCCGGCCGGCCTGGGCTTCCGGTTCGAAGAACTCGCCGGCAAAGCCGGCGTCGCCGATCCAGGAGCGGGGATGGGTGTCGCGGCCGGCGACGACGATGGCGACGGCCGCCAGGACCTGTTCGTCTCGAACGCACGGTCGCAGGTGCACGGGATGTTCCGCGGCCAGTTCTCCGACGCGGTCGACCCGTCCTACCGGGACGTCCGCACCGCCGTCGGGGTCGACCTGAGCGGGTCCACCGGATGGGGCGTGTCGTGGGCAGACCTGGACCTCGACACGGACCTCGATCTCGTACTGGTCAACGGCGGCATCCCCATCACGGACCTCCAAGCGGATGCGCAGCAGATCCGCGCCTTCGAGAACCTCACGGCGCAGGGCGAGCCCGGTCTCTACGGCGATCTCACCACCGTGGGCCTCGCCGAGGTTGGTCTCCTGAACGCCCGAGGCAGCGCGGCGGCCGATTTCGACAACGACGGCGACCTGGACATCGCGATCAACTCGATCGGCGGACCACTGCTGCTGCTGGAGAACACCGGCACCGAAGGGACCTGGCTCGAGGTGGCGCTCGGGAGCTTCGCACCGGGAGCCCTGGTGTTGGTGCGGTTGCCGGGCGGAACGGAACTGACCCGCGAGATCCAGGCGGGAAGCAGCTACCTGTCCTCCGCGGACCCGCGGACCCACTTCGGTCTGGGAGACGCCACGGTGGTCGATCACGTGGTGGTCCGATGGCCTGACGGTCAGGAGACCACCGTGAGCGACGTCGCCGCCGGCCAGGCGATCACGGTAGAAGCGCCGTGATGCGAGCCCGGCCGGTCGTTGCGATCGTGGCCGCTGGCGCACTCGTGGCGGTCGGCGCACTCGTGGCGGCGGTCGTGATCGTGAACCAGAGCTCTGCCGAGCCCTACCGCATGGACGGCTGCCAGCCGGCGGACGTGGACGGGCACTCGGTCGCGCGGGTGTGGGACGACGCGCTCCTCGACGCGATCCGCCGAGATGTCCCGGCGCCGACCGTCCATGCTCGCAACCTCTTCCACACCTCGGCCGCGATGTGGGACGCCTGGGCTGCGTATGACCACACTGCCCGGGGGTACTTCGTGACGGAGAAGCACCAGGCGGACGACGTCCAGGCCGCGCGCGAGGCCGCGATCAGCTTCGCCGCCTACCGCGTGCTGCTGTGGCGGTACTCGAGGGCAGCGGGTCTGCAGGAGACGTTCGACGAGCTCACGCGGACGATGGAGTCGCTCTGCTACCGCAACGACTACCTCGACACCGAGGGCGACTCGCCGGCTGCGCTTGGCAACCGAATCGCCGCCGCCGTGATCGAGTACGGGAAGTCCGACGGCTCGCTCGAGCAGCAGCGCTACATCGACACCGACTACAAGCCCTCCAACCCGCCGCTCGTCGTCAGTGAGTCAGGCGCCACGATGACCGATCCGGATCTCTGGCAGCCGCTCGCGCTCGCACAGTTCGTCGCGCAGAACGGCCTCCCGATCCCCGGCAACGTGCAGCGTTTCATCGGGCCCCACTGGGGGCAGGTCCACCCGTTCGCGCTCCCGCGTTCAGCGCAGGGCACGCCGATCGACCCGGGGCGCCCGCCGGTGCTCGAGGCAGGCGAGGAGTTCAGGCAGGCCGCCGTCGAGATCATCGCATACAGCAGTCAGCTGGATCCGAGCGACGGCGTGACGATTGACATCGGTCCCGGTGCCTTCGGCGACAACACGCTCGCCACGAACGACGGCAACGGGTACGCGGAGAACCCGGTGACCGGCGAGGCCTACGAGCCGAACGTCGTGCTCCGCGGTGACTTCGACCGTGTCCTGGCCCAGTTCTGGGCCGACGGGCCCGCCTCGGAGACCCCGCCGGGTCACTGGAACACGATCGCGAACGAGGTCTCCGACACGCCGGACTTCGAGCACCGGATCGGCGGGCGGGGACCGGTCCTGGACCGGCTCGAGTGGGACGTGAAGCTCTACTTCGCCATCAACGGCGCGGTCCACGATGCGGCCGTGGCAGCGTGGGGCGTGAAGGGCTTCTACGACTCGGCCCGTCCGATCTCGATGATCCGGTACCTGGGCGGCCTGGGACAGTCCAGCGACCCGGACCTTCCCGCCTACGATCCGGACGGGCTCCCGCTGGTCACGGGACTGATAGAGCTGGTCACGGCGGCATCGAGCGCCCCGGGCGAGCGGCACGAAGCGCTCGCCGATCACGTCGACGAGGTCGCGATCCGCGCCTGGCGGGGGAACCCGGAGGACCCGGCCACGCAGGCGGCCGGGGTGGACTGGATCCTCGCGGTCGACTGGGTGCCGTATCAGCTCGCGACGTTCGTGACACCTGCCTTCGCGGGCTACGTCTCGGGTCACAGCACGTTCAGTCGGGCAGCCGCCGAGGTGATGACCGGGTTCACGGGCAGTTCCTACTTCCCCGGTGGCATCTCCGAGTGGACCATCCCCGCCGGCGCACTCCAGGTCGAGCTCGGCCCCAGCGAGGACGTCACGCTTCAGTGGGCCAGCTACTACGACGCGGCCGACCAGGCCGGGCTTTCACGACTGTTCGGCGGGATCCACATCAGCCCCGACGACTTCGAGGGGCGCAGAATGGGTTCGATCTGCGGCAAGGACGCCTGGGCGCTCGCCCAGCGGTACTACGCGGGCACCGTGACCTGAGCTGCCTCCCCCTGTGCCGAATGATCACGTTAAGAGGGTCTGTACCGCCCTTGCCAGGTCTGCAGACCTGGCAACGGACCCGCAGACCCTCTTAACGTGATCATTCAGAACGGCGGCGGAGCGTCGAGGCGGTGGGCGCCGGCTGAGGGAACGGCGAGGAACCATGTCGGCGGGTCGAAGCCGCATTCCGCATACGCCGATTGGACAGCACTGACGGATGCGTCGACGGCCGTGTCCTCGACGAGGGCGATCACGCACCCGCCGAAGCCGCCACCGGTCATGCGTGCGCCGTGGGCACCTGTTTCCAGAAGCGTGTCGACGGCCACATCGATCTCCGGCACGGTGATCTCGAAGTCGTCGCGGAGCGAGACGTGGGACGCGGTCAGTGACGGACCGATCCGCCGAGGATCCGCCCCGGACCGCAGCACGTCTGCGACCTCCACGACGCGTGCGTTCTCGGTGACGACGTGCCGGGCACGCCGGAGCAACGAACGCGGGAGCGCGCCGAGGTCGGCGACGGCGGCGTCACGCAACGCCGGTACCCCGAGCAACCGCGCGGCCTGTTCGCAGTCGCGACGGCGGGCCGCGTACTCACCGTCGACGTGACGGTGCGGCGCCCTCGTGTCCATGACCACGAGCGCCAGCCCGCGCGCGGACAGGTCGAAGGGGATGTGCTCGATCGCCATGGACCGGGTGTCCAGGAAGACGGCGTGGCCCTCGCGGCCGTGCATCGATGCCATCTGGTCCATCGCTCCGGTGGGAGCACCGACGAACTCGTTCTCCGCCCGCTGACACAGCCTCGCGACGACCGTTCGGTCGAGTGACAGGCCGGACAGGTCGGACCACGCGATCGCGGCGGCGCACTCGAGTGCGGCCGACGACGACAGCCCGGCGCCGAGCGGGACGTCACCGTTCACGACCATGTCGATGTCGCGGACCGCATGACCGTCGAGGCGCATGGCCCAGGCCACTCCGGCGACGTAGGCACCCCAGCCGGTGACCTCGCCGGGCACCGCCGAAGTGGCATCCACCATGACCTCGTCGCCGGGCGATTGCATCGACCGCAGCCGAGTCGTGCGGTCGGGAGAGAGCCCAGCCGCGACGACGACACGCTGGGCAAGCGCGACGGGGAGGACGAAGCCCTCGTTGTAGTCGGTGTGCTCTCCGATCAGGTTGACCCGGCCCGGCGCGGCCCACAGGCCCGCCGGTGCCCGGCCGTACGCGGCTCGGAATGCCTCCGCGAGCGTCGCTCGCGCACTCATCGGCGCACGAAAGCCCATGCGTCCGAGACGATGCGCTCGAGATCGTGGCGTGGCGCCCAGCCCAGGTCGGCCTTGGCGCGTTCACCGGATGCGACCAGGGTCGGAGGATCACCCGGGCGCCGATCGCGGTCGACGTGGGGAATCGGATGGCCGGTGACCCGGCGGCAGGCGTCGACGACCTGCCGAACGGAGTATCCGGTACCGGTGCCGAGATTGAGGACGGCGTGCTCGCCGGGTACGGCGGCGTCCAGCGCCAACACGTGGGCGTCGGCGAGGTCCTGGACGTGAAGGTAGTCGCGGATCGCGGTGCCGTCGGGCGTGTCGTAGTCGGTGCCGTAGACGTCCACGGACTCGCGGAGGCCAGCGGCGACCGCGAGCACGTTGGGGATCAGGTGGGTCTCGGGGTCATGGCGTTCGCCGAGCCCGCCGGACGAACCGCCGACGTTGAAGTAACGCAGGCTGATGGCTCCGAGTCCGTGGGCCCGTGCCTCTCCGGAGAGCATGTGGTCCACCGCGAGCTTCGACTGGCCGTAGGGGTTCTCCGGCACAGCCGGAGTGTCCTCCGTGATCGGCGACACGGTCGGCGTGCCGTAGGTTGCCGCCGTCGAGGAGAAGACCAGTCGCCGAACCCCGGCATCGCGCATGTCACGGAGCAGGTTCATCGACCCCACGACGTTGGCCGACCAGTACACCTCGGGATGGGCGACAGACTCGGCGACCAGTGCCTTCGCTGCGAAGTGCAGGACGGCATCGAAGCCGCCGCCGTCGAGTATCTCACCGGCCGCTGCCAATCCCTGCTCGACGAAGGTCGCACCGGCCGGAACGGCGTCGCGGTGACCGGTGGACAGGTCGTCGAGCACGACGACTTCGTGATCGGATGCCAGAAGCGTCGCCGCGACCACCGACCCGATGTAGCCGGCACCGCCGGTGACGAGCAGTTTCACGGCCTGACCTCTCGGAGACTATGGGCGACGTCCTCGGGCAGGACGTCGGTGACGAAGGCGCCCATGCCGGACTCCGACCCGGCAAGGTACTTCACCTTGTCTGACGACCGCCGGATCGAGAAGACCTGCAGGTTCAGGTACGCGAGGTCGCGGCCGGCGCGGACCGGAGCCTGGTGCCACGCTGCGACGTAGGGGAGTGGAGCGTCGTAGAGCGCGTCCATGCGACCCAGCACGTCGAGGTAGACACGCACGAAGTCGTCACGCTCCGCACCGGACAGCGAAGCGATGTCGGGTACGTGGCGGGCGGGATAGAGGTGGACCTCGACCGGCCACCGGGCCGCCGCAGGCACGAAGGCGGTCCAGTGGATCGAGGCGGCCACGACGCGGACCTCGGCCAAGCGCTCGGCGGCGAGCAGGTCGGCGAACAGGTTTGTACCCGTTGCCTGCATGTGATGGTGCGCGGATCGCAGCATCTGCCGGGTGCGGGGCGTCACGAATGGATAGGCGTAGATCTGGCCGTGCGGGTGGGTGAGCGTGACGCCGATCTCCTCGCCGCGGTTCTCGAAGCAGAAGACCTGCTCCACCCCGGGCAGCGCGCCGAGGGCGGCCGTGCGATCGGCCCAGACGTCGACGACCAGCCTGGCCCGTTCCGGCGGTAGAGAGGCGAACGACGACGTGTGATCGCTGGTGAAGCACACGACCTCGCAGCGGCCGACGCCGGACCGGTGCGACACACCGTCGATCTGACCCGCATGGCCCGGGTCACCGGCGTCGGTCGACAGACTGGGGAAGCGGTTCTCGAACACCACGACGTCGTAATCCGGAGCCGGGATCTCGGTCCGGCGGTCGCCGGTCGACGGGCAGAGCGGGCACGCCTCGACGGGCGGCAGGAACGTCCGTTCCTGGCGGTGCGACGCCATGATGACCCACTCCTCGAGGACCGGGTCGTAGCGCAGTTGCGATGATGTCGCGACGGGCGGCAGGTCGCGACCGTCGTCGACGAGCCGCGCCGGTCGAGCGGGGTCGCCGAGGTCGAAGTAGATGATCTCCCTGCCGTCGGCGAGGCGGGTCGCGGTGCGCCTCACCAGGGCTCTGCTCCGGTTGCCGTCACAGGGGGCAGCCAACCACCGACGTACGCGGAAACGCGAACCGAGACGCTCGGATGCCTCCACGGGCGGTGGACGGTCACGGACGTCGTGTGCCCTGAGCCCTACCATGGCCGCGTGGACGGTTGTCATACCCGCCCGACGGCGGAGGAGCCGCAGCCGTGAGCGGCGAGGTCCTCGCCAACGTCGGGTTGGTTCTGCTGTTCGTGCTGATCGGGGGTGTGTTCGCCGCCACCGAGATAGCCCTGGTGTCGCTTCGGGACAGTCAGCTCACCCAGATCGCGCTGCGGGGCCGACGAGGCGCCCGCGTGGCAACGCTGGCCCGCAACCCGAACCGGTTCCTCTCCGCGGTGCAGATCGGTGTCACGGCGGCCGGGTTCTTCTCGGCGGCGTTCGGGGCGACGACGCTGTCCGACGACCTTGCTCCTGTCCTGGTCGGGTGGGGGTTCGGCCAGACCGCAGCCGAGTTGACCGCGCTGATCGGCATCACGCTGGCGATCGTGTACGTCTCACTGGTGCTCGGCGAGCTCGCCCCGAAGCGGGTCGCGCTTCAGCGCGCCGTGAGCGTCTCCATGGTCGTCGCACCGCCGCTCGACCGCTTCGCCACCCTCATGCGCCCGGTGATCTGGCTGCTCTCCAAGTCCACCGATGGCGTCGTCCGGCTGCTCGGCGGCGATCCGGCGGCGAGTCGCGAGCAGATCAGCGAGGAGGAGCTGCGCGAGATGCTCAGCGCCCATGAGGGGCTGGGTGTGGAAGAACGCAAGATCGTCGAGGACGTCTTCGCGACCGGCGACCGGCAGGTCCGCGAGGTGATGCGCCCGCGGACCGAGGTCGACTTCCTCGACGCCGGGATGCCGGTCTACCAGGCGGTGAAGACCGCGACCACCATGCCCCACTCGCGGTACCCCGTCGTCCGCGGCTCGGCCGACGACGTCGTCGGGTTCGTCCACGTCCGCGACCTGTTCTCGCCGGAGATCGCCAACACCAGCGTCAGGGTCGGCGAAATCGCCCGAGAGATCCTCCTGCTCCCCGACACCAAGCGGGTTCTCCCGGCGATGACCGAGATGCGTCGTGTCGGCGGGCACATCGCCGTCGTCGTCGACGAGTACGGCGGCACCGCGGGCATCGTCACGCTCGAGGACCTGGTCGAGGAGTTGGTTGGCGAGATCCGCGACGAGTACGACACCGACGACGAGTCGCCGGCCCGGTCGACCGAGGGCGAGGTCGAGGTGGACGGTCTGCTCAACATCGAGGACTTCGCCGAGCAGACGGGTGTCGAGCTGCCCGACGGGCCGTACGAGACCGTGGCCGGCTACGTCGTGGCGGCGCTGGGTCGGCTGCCCGACCGGGGCGACGTCATCGAGGTCGACGGGCACAGTCTCGAGGTGGTGGCGCTCGACGGCCGGCGTGTGGCACGGCTGCGACTCACACCAGAAGTGCACGCGGCGGAGGGCGCGGACCAGCCCGATCAGGAGCCGACCCGGCCCGCACCGGATCGGCTGACAGAATGACCACCATGACCGCCGCCCGCCCTCGCGTGTTCTCCGGCATGCAGCCGACGAACGACTCGCTGCACCTCGGGAACTACCTCGGGGCGTTGCGTCAGTGGGTTGCCCTGCAGGAGACCCACGACGCGTTCTACTGCGTCGTCGACATGCACGCCATCACGGCCGGACACGACCCGAAGATGTTGCGTGACCGGACGCGGCTGACCGCCGCCCAGTACCTGGCCGCCGGACTCGACCCCGAGCGGAGCACGCTCTTCGTACAGAGCCATGCGCCCGAGCACGCACAGCTCGCCTGGGTACTGGGCTGCATCACCGGCTTCGGCGAGGCGAGCCGGATGACGCAGTTCAAGGACAAGTCGGCGCGCCAGGGTTCCGATGGCGCCACCGTCGGCCTGTTCACCTACCCGGTGTTGCAGGCCGCCGACATCCTCCTCTACAACGCGGACAAGGTTCCGGTCGGTGAGGACCAGCGTCAACACGTCGAGCTCACCCGTGACCTCGGCGGGCGGTTCAACTCCCGGTTCGGCCTGACGTTCGTGCTGCCGGAGCCGTACATCGTGACGCAGACCGCGAAGATCCTCGACCTGCAGAACCCCGGCGCCAAGATGAGCAAGAGCGTGTCCGGGTCCGGCCTGGTCGAGCTGCTGGACGATCCGCGTGTCATCGAGAAGCGGATCAAGAGCGCCGTCACCGACACCGGCCGCGACGTGGTGGCTGATCCGGAGAAGAAGCCTGGAGTGACCAACCTGATGACGATTCTGTCCGCGTTCAGCGGCCGCTCGATGGTGGCCATAGAGCGCGACTTCGCCGGACGGGGCTACGGCGACCTGAAGAAGGAGGTCGCCGCCGCGGTCCTCGACACCGTGGTGCCGTTCCAGCTCCGGCTCCGGGAACTGCTCGACGATCCAGCCGAGCTCGACTCGCTGCTGGCCCGGGGTGCCGCGAAGGCGCGTGAGGTGTCGTCCCGTACGCTCAGCCAGGTGTACGAGCGCGTCGGGTTCCTCGCTGCCCGGTGACCAGTCTCGACGAACTCGAGGTCCACACCATCGGTGTGGCGATACCGCTGCCGGAGCCGTTCGCGGCCGAGCTGCAAGGGTGGCGGCGCGAGATCGGCGACCCGCTCGCCGACGCGATCCCCTCGCACATCACACTCCTCCCGCCGACCGATGTCGCCGCGGACGACCTCGCGGTGGTCGACAAGCACCTGACGGCGGTCGCGGCGGCCAGCGAGCCGTTCCACGTCCACCTGCGCGGGACGGCGACGTTCCGGCCGGTCTCGCCGGTCGTGTTCGTCGCGCTGTCGCAGGGGATATCCGCCTGTGAGCAGCTGTCGAAGGCCGTCCGGACCGGCCCGCTCCCGGCCGAGCTCTCCTTCCCGTACCACCCGCACGTGACGATCGCGCACCACCTGTCCGACGAGGCCATGGACCGGGCCTTCGTGGGGCTCGCCGACTACGAGGCGGGCTTCGAGGTGACGGAGTTCAGCCTGTACGAGCACGGCCTGGACGACGTATGGCGGCCGCAACGGTCGTTCCCCCTCGGCGCGGGGAACTCTCAGACCCGGTCGGCGTAGCGACCGGCTGGACGGCGCCGGCGCCGCCACAGGATCAGCGACACTGCAGCCACGCCGGCGGCTGCCGCTGCCGCCCACAGCAAGGCTGCGTCCTGCTCGGTGTCCGCGGCGTTCGCCGCGGTGTCCGAAGGGTTTGCGGCCGGGCGCTGTGACTGCGCGCCCGCCGCGACGGCGGCCGCGACCTCCTCGGGTGTGACCAGCGTGCCCACCGGCTCCGCTCGTGCCCGGGCGGCGAACCCCCAGTCGAGCAGCGCCTGGGCGACCGGCTCGGCTCGACTTTCGGTGCCGAGCACCACGGCGACCAGGCGGCTGCCGTCGCGCTCGGCGGCGGCGACCAGGGTGTGGCCCGAGCGCTCGGTGTAGCCCGTCTTGAGCCCGATCGCGCCCGCGTAGTCACCCAGCAGGCGGTTGTGGTTCTGGATCTGGAAGGTCGCCCCGTCCATCCCGGGGAAGTCGTACGTCGACGTCCGCACCAGATCCGCGAGGTGGTCGTCGGCCAGCACGGCCCTGGCGATCAGTGCGAGGTCGTAGGCCGACGAGGCCTGACCGGGCGCGTCCAAACCGTGTGGGTTGACCGCGTTGGTGTCGAACGCTCCCAGCCGCGCGGCCTCGTCGTTCATCAGGTCCGCCGCCCGCGCGTCGCCGCCGACGATGGCCGCCAGCGCGCTGGCTGCGTCGTTCCCCGACGCGAGCAAGAGCCCGTGCTCGAGGTCCGCGACGGTGTACTGATGGTCGGGGACCAGTCCGACCCGGCTGCCCTCGGTCCGGGCGTCGTGCTCGGTCGCGGTGTACGTCTCGTCGGCGTCGACGGACGGGAGGACGGCGACGGCGGTGAGGAGCTTGAGGGTGCTCGCCGGTGGAAGGGGCGTGTGTGCGTCGAGGGCGGCGAGGACCGATCCGGAGTCGAGGTCGGCGACCAGCCATGCCGGCGCCTCCACCACGGGCGGTGGGGGAGCAGCGGCCGACACGACCGGCGCGCCCGAGGTGGCCAGCGCGGCCCCTCCGACGGCCTCAGCGAACGGCGAGTCCGGGGGAGGAGCGATAGTCGTGGTCGGTGTCGGCGACAGTCCCGGTGTCGTGCCCGCGGTCGCTGTCAGGGGGAGCGCGAGCACCAGGAGCAGCGCAGATCCGGCGGTGAGTCGCGTATCAGGCATGGTGGACGACAGCGTACGGCGGTACCGGAGGCGGCCGGTCAGGTGGCGGCCTCGTCGAAGGGTTGAACCAGAGTGCGCAGCAGTTCGGCCAGCCGTGACCGGTCGGCGGCCGACAGGGCGGCCAGCAGACCGCGCTCGTGGGCGAGGAGTCCGTCTAGTGCGGCATCGACGGCCACCCGCCCCGCGTCGGTCAGCCGGACCAGGACGCCGCGCCGGTCCGCGGGATCGCGCCGCCGGCGAACCAGCCCTCGTGCGGCGAGCTTGTCGACGCGGGCGGTCATCGTGCCGCTGGTGACCAGCGTTCGTGGAAGGAGGTCACCGGGGGAGAGCTCGTAGGGTGGCCCGGCGCGGCGCAAGGCGGCGAGGACGTCGAACTCCCACGGTTCGAGGCCGTGCTCGGCGAAGGCGGCTCGCCGCCCCCTGTCGAGGTGGCGGGACAGCCGGCCCACGCGCGAGAGCACCTCCATCGGGGCGACGTCGAGGTCGGGGCGCTCCCGACGCCAGGCCTCGACCAGCCGATCCACCTCGTCCTCGCCCACAGCGATGACTCTACGGGCTCAAGCATCTTGACACCAAGACACTTGGTCAGCGGCGGCCCTCGCTGAGGCGAGGCTTGCCCTCGAGGCCCGCCAGCCCGTCCCACGCCAGGTTGACCAGGTGGGCGGCCACGTCGGACTTCTTGGGCTTGCGGACGTCGAGCCACCACTGCCCGGTGAGGGCGACCATGCCGACCAGCATCTGGGCGTACATCGGGGCGTACCTGGCCTCGAACCCGCGTGCCTTGAACTGCGCCGCCAGGATGTGCTCGACCTGACTGGCCGCATCGGAGATCAGGCTGGCGAAGCCGCCGGTCGACTGCGCGACGGGGGAGTCGCGCACGAGGATGCGAAAGCCGTCGGTCGAGGTCTCGATGTAGTCGAGCAGGGCGAGGGCGGCCTTCTCGAGGATGGTCCGTGGGTGGGCCGCTGAGCGCAGCGCCGTGGTGATGCGGTCGAGGAGCTGTTCCATCTCGCGGTCGACGACGACGGCATAGAGGCCCTCCTTGCCGCCGAAGTGCTCGTAAACCACGGGCTTCGAGACGCCGGCCCGGCTCGCGATCTCCTCGATGGACGTGCCGTCGAAGCCTCGCTCGGCGAACAGAGCCCGGCCCACGTCGAGCAGCTGTTCACGCCGTTGTTTGCCGGTCATGCGCACCCGACTGGGGGTAGCGCGCGGTCGCGTCGTCGCAGGCTCGGTCACGGTGCTCATGATGCCTGCCGCTCAGGACGCGATCAGGGTCTTCTCGCCGCCGTAGTCGTCGATCCGCCTGGACTGGACCCGCTCGGCGCTGGGCCAGCGGACGTCCCTGGCCCAGCCGAGCTTCTCGAACAGCCAGATCAGCCGGGCGCTGGAGTCGATCTGGCCCTTCAGCACGCCGTGCCGCGCGCACGTCGGGTCGGCGTGGTGCAGGTTGTGCCACGACTCGCCCATCGACAGGAACGCCAGCCACCATACGTTCCCGGACTTGTCGCGGCTGGCGAACGGCCGCTCGCCGACGGCATGGCAGATCGAGTTGATCGACCAGGTGACGTGGTGCAGCAGCCCGACGCGGACCAGCGTGCCCCAGAAGAACCCGGTCAGCGCGCCCTGCCAGGACCACGACAGCAGGCCGCCGAGCACCGCGGGCAGTAGCAGCGAGACCGCGACCAGCCAGGGGAACGCCCGGCTGACCGCGCGGATGTCGGGGTCCTTGATCAGGTCGGGTGCGTACTGGCGCTGGTTGGTCTGCTCGATATCGAACATCCAGCCCATGTGGGCGTAGAACATGCCCTTGACCAGCGCGGGGACGGTCTCGCCGTACCGCCACGGCGAGTGCGGGTCGCCGTCGCGGTCCGAGTATTTGTGGTGCTTACGGTGATCGGCGACCCAGCGGATCACCGGGCCTTCGATGGCCAGGCTGCCGGCGACGGCCAGGCTGATCTTCAGGCCCCGGTTCGCCTTGAACGAGCGGTGGGTGAACAGCCGGTGGAAGCCCACCGTGATGCCGTGGCCGGAGATCAGATACATGAGCACGGCGATGACGACGTCACGCCAGCCCAACCAGCCGCCCCACGCGATCGGGATGGCGGCGAGGATGGCCAGGAACGGCAGCGCGATGAACGCCCCGAGGATGACGCGTTCCTGCGTCGACTGGCGATCGGTGGTCAGCGTCCCACGCGGGATGTCGGTCGGCGCCGGTGCTGGCCGGGTGTCGGTGACGGTCGGAGGCGTCATGGCGCGTCTCCCTCTCGAGGTGTCGCCTGGCTACGCCACCGTAACCTACGCAACCGTAGGTAGCGCAAGCGCCCACTCCAACCTTGGCCATTCC
>DASRTE010000162.1:0-2719 GCA_035656095.1 Jiangellaceae bacterium | reverse complement strand
GCCATCGTGATGGCGCAGCTCGCCGAAGTCCTCGCGGCGCAAGCGGTAGAGCGCGGCGCCGTAGAGCTTGGTGGCGCCCCCCACGAAGTAGTGGATCTGGGGTTGGAACGCCTTGCCCTTGGCGTCGTACCAGGTGTCGGGCGATACGTAACGGCCGTCGACGAACACGTCCTGCGCCGACCAGTTCGACGGCTCACGCGGCAGCCAGCCGCCGCGCTCGAGCAGCAGGATGGGTTTGCCCGAGGGGGCGAGGTGCCGCGCGAGCGTGCCGCCGCCGGCCCCGGTGCCGATGATGATGACGTCGTAGTGGTTCCCAGAGCTCACGTCAGCTCCTTCAGCCGTTCGAGGAGGATGATGCGGGCGGCGGCTTCGATGAGTGCTAGGTGGGAGAAGGCTTGGGGGAAGTTGCCGAGGTGGTGGGCGGTGTCGGTGTCGAACTCTTCGGCGTACAGCCCGAGCGGGGAGGCGATGCGCAGGAGGCGTTCCATGAGGTCGCGGGCGCGTTGTTCCTCGCCGATGATCGCCAGCGCGGAGACCAGCCAGAACGAGCAGATCAGGAACGTGCCCTCCTTGCCAGACATGCCGTCGTCGGTCTGGTCGGTGCGGTAGCGCAGCACGAAGCCGTGGTCGGTCAGCTCGTCGGCAATGGCCAGCACGCTGGTGCGCAGGCGCTCGTCGTCGCCGGGCAGGAACCCGAAGATGGCCGCCAGCAGCGTCGAGGCGTCGAGGGCGTCGGTGTCGTAGTGCTGGCACAGCACGCCCCGGTCGTCGACACCATGTTCGAGGATGTCGGCCTTGATGTCGTCGGCGGTGGCGCCCCAGGTTGCCTCGAGGTCGTCGTCGCCGCGGATCGCCGCCAGCTTGGACGCCCGATCGAGCGCCACCCAGCACATGAGCTTCGACGACACGTACTGCTGGGGCTTGCCGCGGGCCTCCCAGATGCCCTGGTCCGGGTCGCGCCACACGTCGGTGGCACACTGGGCCTGGGTCTGGACGAGCGGCCACAGCCCTCTAGGCAGCCGTTCGCTGCGCCGGGTATGCAGCAGGATCGAGTCCAACACCGCGCCGTAGACGTCGTTCTGACGCTGGTCCCAGGCGCCGTTGCCGACGCGCACCGGGCGCGCCCCCGCGTAGCCCGACAGGTCGTCGAGCATCGACTCGGTGAGATCGCGGCGGCCATCGATCCCGTACATGATCTGCAGGCCCCCGTCGTCGACGCACTCGAGCTCGGCGACGAACTGGATGAACTCGTCAGCCTCCCAATCCAGCTCCAGGAAGTGCAACGCCTGGAGGGTGAACGTGGAGTCACGCATCCACGTGAACCGGTAGTCCCAGTTGCGCTCACCCCCGGGCGTCTCGGGCAACGACGTCGTCAGCGCCGCCACCGTCGCGCCTGTCGGCATATAGGTGAGGCCCTTGATCGCCAATGCTGAGCGCTCGATCGCCTGCCGGTAGGCATGATCCACCGCCCGCGCCCGCCCCAGCCAGGCCCGCCAGAACCGCGTAGTGGCAGCCAACTGCTCGTCGGCCGCGTCGACGTCGCCGGGCGCCGCCAGGTTCTCGGCCCAGGACAGCGCGCAGTACACCCGGTCGCCCTTGCCCAGGACATGACGGGCGCGGACCCGGCCGCCCTCGATGCCCAGCGCCATGTCGGTCTGCAGCCTGATGGTCTGGCCGGCGCCGGAGGCGTCGGCGACGTGTCTGTTCCCGTCGGCCAGCGTCCAGGACGCCGAGGTGCGGCCGTAATCGAACACCGGCTCGCAGATCAGCTCGATCTCGACCTCACCGTCGATGCACTCCGCCGTCCGCACCAGCGTGTGGCCGGCGTCATCGTCGGCCGGTGGCCGGGTGTGCGGTGTGACCACGTCCTCGCCCCGGCGTGGCCCCATGGTCAACGCGTCGCGGACGACAACCCAGGCGCTTCCCGTGTTCCACGTCGTCGCCAGGATGTTGGTCCCCGGCTCGTACGCCCGTGCCGTTGGGACGTTGATGCCGAATGGCCCCAGTCTGAAGTATCCAGCCTCACGGTCGAGCAGCGTCCCGAACACGCTGGGTGCGTCGAAGCGCGGCACGCACAGCCAGCCGATACCACCGTCGGGACCGACCAGCGCCCCGGTGTGGCAGTCGGACAGGAACGCGTAGTCCTCGATCGGTGGGAACGGCGAGGGCATCGCCGCGCTCTGACGGCGCTCCGAGGGGGCCGTGTCGGTGCTCACGACGCCATCCATGGTTCGTGCCAGCGGGTGTGGCCCGCGACCAGCCCGTCGGCCGCAGCCGGGCCCCACGATCCCAGGGGATAGGCATGCACGGGGGGCGGGGCGTCGAGCAGCGGCTGCATGATGCGCCACTGCTCCTCGACCCCGTCCTGCCGGGTGAACCTGGTGCTCAGACCCGTCATCGCTGCGTGGAGCAGCACCTCGTAGGGCGTCGGTCCCTCGCCGCCCTCCTCGGCGAACTCCATGTCGAGGCTGATGCCCTTGGGCTCGCGCGCCTCGGCGCGCCGGGCATCCAGCACCAGCCGGATCCCCGTCGTGGGGAAGAGCTTGACCACCAGCTGGTCGGGTTCCGGTCTGCGGTCGCCCTTGAGGCCGAACCCGATGCGCGGCGGGCGCTTGAACACCAGCCTCATCTCGGTCTGGGTGCCGGCCAGATGCTTGCCCGTCCGGATGAAGAACGGGACGCCCGACCAACGCCAGTTGTCGATGTCGAGGCGCAGCGC
>DASRTE010000161.1:0-25600 GCA_035656095.1 Jiangellaceae bacterium | reverse complement strand
GTGTCGCCGTCGTGGATCTGGCCGGACAGGATCGACTTCGCCAGCCGGTCACCGATCGCCGACTGCACGAGCCGGCGCAACGGCCGGGCACCGTACACCGGGTCGTAGCCGGTCAGCGCCAGCCACTCCCGGGCCGCGTCGGACACCTCCAGGATCAGCCGGCGGTCGGCCAGCCGGGCCGCGAGCTGGGCGATCTGCAGGTCGACGATGCGGGCCAGCTCGTCGGTTCCCAACGGCTCGAACATGACCACCTCGTCGAGCCGGTTGAGGAACTCGGGCTTGAACGATGTCCGCACGACCTCCATGACCCGGTCGCGCTTCGCCTCGTCGTCGAGCATGGGATCGGCGAGGTACACCGAGCCCAAGTTCGAGGTGAGGACCAGTATCGCGTTACGGAAGTCGACGGTGCGTCCCTGCCCGTCGGTCAGCCGCCCGTCGTCGAGCACCTGCAGGAGGACGTCGAAGACCTCCGGGTGCGCCTTCTCGACCTCGTCGAGCAGGATGACGGAGGACGGGCGGCGGCGGACTGCCTCGGTGAGCTGGCCGCCCTCCTCGTATCCGACGTACCCCGGCGGCGCTCCGACCAGCCGGGCGACGCTGTGCTTCTCGCCGTACTCGCTCATGTCGATGCGGACCATCGCCCTGTCGTCGTCGAAGAGGAACCCGGCCAGCGCCTTGGCCAGCTCGGTCTTTCCGACGCCGGTCGGGCCAAGGAACAGGAACGAGCCCGTCGGCCGGTCCGGGTCGGAGATGCCGGCCCGGGCTCGCCGCACGGCGTCGGAGACGGCCGCCACGGCGATCCGCTGGCCGACGACGCGACGGCTCAGCTCCTCCTCCATCCGCAGCAGCTTCTCCGTCTCGCCCTCGAGCAGCCGGCCGGCGGGGATGCCGGTCCATGCCGAGACCACGTCGGCCACGTCGTCCGGACCGACCTCCTCCTTCACCATGGCGTCCGGGGCGGGACCGGCTTCGGCCTCGGTGGACGCCTCGGCCAGCTCCTTCTCCAGCTGCGGGATGCGGCCGTAGAGGATCTCGCTCGCGCCGGCCAGGTCGCCATCGCGCTGGGCACGTTCGGCCTGACCGCGCAACTCGTCGATCTGCTCCTTGAGTGCACCGACGCGGTTGAGGCTGGCCTTCTCCTGTTCCCACCGGGCCTCGAGAGCACGCAGAGCCTCCTCGTGGTCGGCGAGTTCGGCGCGTAGCTTCGACAGCCGTTCGCGGGAGGCTTCGTCGGACTCCTTCTCGAGCGCGAGCTCCTCCATCTTGAGCCGATCCACCGTACGGCGCAGGGTGTCGATCTCGACCGGGCTCGAGTCGATCTCCATCCGCAGCCGGGAGGCGGCCTCGTCGATCAGGTCGATCGCCTTGTCGGGCAGTTGGCGTCCGGTGATGTAACGGTGAGACAGCGTGGCGGCCGCGACGAGGGCGGCGTCTGAGATCTGGACCTTGTGGTGCGCCTCGTACCGCTCCCGCAGCCCGCGCAGGATGGCGATGGTGTCCTCGACGCTGGGCTCGCCAACGAAGACCTGCTGGAACCTCCGCTCCAAGGCCGCGTCCTTCTCGATCCGTTCGCGGTACTCGTCCAGCGTCGTCGCGCCGACCATCCGCAGCTCACCGCGAGCGAGCATCGGTTTGAGCATGTTGCCTGCGTCCATCGAGGAGTCGCCGGTCGCGCCGGCTCCGACGACGGTGTGGAGCTCGTCGATGAACGTGACGACCTGGCCCTCGCTCGCCTTGATCTCGTCGAGTACCGCCTTGAGCCGCTCCTCGAACTCGCCGCGGTACTTCGCCCCCGCGAGCATGGCGCCGAGGTCGAGTGCGACCAGACGCTTGCCGCGCAGCGATTCGGGAACGTCGCCTGCGACCATGCGCTGCGCCAGGCCCTCGACCACGGCGGTCTTGCCCACGCCGGGTTCACCGATCAGGACGGGGTTGTTCTTGGTCCGCCGCGACAGCACCTGGATGACCCGCCGGATCTCCGCGTCGCGGCCGATCACCGGGTCGATCTTTCCTTCCCGCGCCCGCTCGGTCAGGTCGACGCCGTACTTGTTCAGGGCGTCGTACGTGCCCTCCGGGTCAGGGCTGGTCACGCGGGCGCTGCCGCGAACGTCGGTGAACGCGGCCCGCAGCCGCTCGGCGGTGACGCCGTGGCGGGCCAGCATCTCGCGGACCGGCGACTCGACGTGCGCCAGCCCGACCAACAGGTGTTCGGTGGACACGTACTCGTCGCCGAGTTCCCGCGCCACCTCGCCGGCGTGCGAGAGAACGGAGTAGGTCGCCCTGCCGAGCCCAGGAGCTGCAACCGTCGACCCCGAGGCGGCAGGCAGCGCCGTGACGTCGGCATCGACGTCACGACGGACTGCGGCGACGTCGGCGCCCGCAGCCTCCAGCAACGGCCCGGTCAGGCCCTCGGACTGGCCGAGCAGGGCCCGCATTAGGTGCACGGGTTCGACAGCCGGGTTACCCCCGGTCGCCGCGCTGCGAACCGCGACGGACAGTGCCTCCTGTGCCTTGGTGGTGAGCTGGTCGTTCATCGTTCTCCTGGGGTGTGCTTCCGTGAACTCGCCTGTACTTCAGACGAAACACCGAGAAAGTTGAGCCTGTTCCGCTCAACTCTGCACCCACCCAGCGTCGTCCCGCAACCCCGGCACGACAACGGGCCGGCTGATGAGCGTGACAGGGTGGCGAGATGGCCGGCCGCGACCTCGTCTCCGCTCTGACCGCCATCGTGGGATCCGGCCATGTCCTCACCGACGAGGCTGTCACGAAGGGCTATCGCACGGACTGGACCGGCCGCTGGGAAGGTCGTGCCACGGCCGTCGTCCGCCCGGCGTCCACCGACGAGGTCTCCGCGGTCGTCCGCGCCTGCGCCGGCGCCGGGGTCGCCGTCGTGCCCCAGGGTGGCAACACCGGCCTGGTCGGGGCGTCGATCCCGCACGACGGCGAGGTCCTGCTCAGCCTGCGACGGCTCGACGCCGTCGACGCGGTCGACCCGGTCGAGCAGACGCTGGCCGCCGGTGCCGGCACGACCGTCGCCGCCGCCCAGGCCGCCGCCGCCCACGTGGGACTCATGCTCGGCATCGACCTCGCAGCCCGCGAGTCCGCGACGCTGGGAGGAGCGGTGGCGACGAACGCCGGGGGCCTGCGTGTGGTCCGGCTCGGAGCGACGCGTGCACAACTGCTCGGAATCGAGGCGGTGCTGGCCGACGGATCGGTGCTTCGCCGATGGACCGGACTGGTCAAGGACAACGTGGGATACGACCTGGTCGGACTGCTGACCGGCAGCGAGGGAACGCTGGGCGTCGTGACCCGGGTGCTGATGCGCCTGGTGTCGCGGCCGGCTCACGTCCACGTGGTGCTGGTCGGCGTCGCATCGCTGGCGGCGGCGACCGAGGCCCTCGCCGGTCTACGGCGCTGCGGGCTCACGATCGAGGCCGCGGAGTACTTCCACTCCGACGGGCTCGAACTCGTCACATCGCGCCTCGGGCTGCGGGCACCGTTCGGCGGCGACTTCCCGACGTACCTGCTCGTCGAGACCTCCGGCCTGGCGGAGGCCGATGTGCTCGACGCGCTGAGCGGGCTCGGCCCTCTTCTGGGCGACGCAACCGTCGAGGCTGGGCCGGGCAGCCGGCTCTGGGCGTACCGCGAGGGTCACACCGAGGCGATCAGCGCAGCGGCCGTGTCCCGGGGTGGCGCCCCACTGAAGGTGGATGTCGCCGTTCCCCTTCGCCGGCTTGCCGCCTTCGAAGCCGCTGTGCGGGACCGGATCGGCGAGCGGTTCCCGGACGTCCAGGTGGTGACGTTCGGGCACCTCGCGGAGGGCAACGCACATGTGAACCTGCTCGGGCTCGCCGGCGCGTCGGCCGACGAGGCCACCGACCTCGTGCTGAGGCTCGTGATCGACCACGGCGGCAGCATCAGCGCCGAGCACGGCGTCGGCCGCGCCAAGCAGCCGTGGCTGTCGCTGGCCCGCTCTCCCGTCGACATCGCGGCGATGCGGGCGATCAAGAACGCCCTGGACCCGGGGGGGATCCTGTCTCCCGGCGTCCTGCTGCCCCCGCCGGTCAGCAGTTGATCACGTTCACCACCCTGGTGGACGGTTCACCAGGCACCGGACCCTGGTGAACGGTCCGCGAGCCTGGTGAAGTGATCAGCACGCGGATAGGGTCGTCGACCGCACCTGTTCACGGGAGGTCTTCATGCTCGAGCTCAGTACCGAGGCGACCAGCGTCGCCGGCATCCTGATGCTCGCGGTGGTGACCATCGAGTTCGGCGGATGGGTCCTCACCCGGATGGCCACGGGAGCGGTGCCGGCGACCGAGTTCCAGCACGCATTCGCCCGAGCCGGCCACGGCATGGCCGGCGCGCTCGTCACGCTGGGGCTGGTCGGCACGATCCTCACCGACGCCACGACGCTCGACGGCTTCGCCGGCTGGGTTGCCCGCTCGGGAATCCCGGTAGCCGCCATCCTGATGCCAGCCGGATTCTTCCTGTCCTCGTCCGGGCCGGGCCGCACCAAGCCCAATGGGCTCGTCTGGCTGGTATGGGCGGGCGCCGTGTTCCTCGCGGCCGGCGCGGTCACCCTCGGCATCGGCCTGCTGACGGCCTGAACGCGTCGCGCCGTCAGGTGAGCATGCGGCGCGCCGGCCAGCGGGTCAGCGGGGGCGGCGCAACCTGGGCGGCAAGCCACGAGTACTCGGCGCTGAGTTCGGCCAGCCGCGCCCGCAGTGCGTCGACCTCGGCCTCGAGTTCGAGGATCCGCTTGATGCCGGCCAGGTTGACGCCCTCGTCCTGGGACAACCGCTGGACCTCGCGCAGCAGCTCGATGTCGCGCAACGAGTAGCGGCGACCGCCGCCGCCCGAGCGGCCGGGCGAGACCAGCCCGAGCCGGTCGTACTGCCGCAGGGTCTGCGGATGCATACCGGCCATCTCGGCGGCCACGGAGATCACGTAGAGGGGTTCGTCGTCGCGGACCAGGTGGGCTGCCCCTGACACGGTCACGACGAAACGGCTGCCGGTGTCCACGATCAGCCGCCGTCGACCATGCGCAGGAGGTCGGCCCGAACGTCGTCGCCCGACGTCGCGTCCCGGAAGGTCTCGAGCGCCTCCTTGGCCTGGCCGTCGACCCGCTGCGGCACCATGATCTCGATGCTGACCAACAGGTCACCGCGGGTGCCGTCGGGCCGGCTCGCACCTCGGCCACGAACCCGGAAGGTGCGCCCGTTCGGCGTGCCCGGAGGCAGCTTCAACGTCACGGGTAGGCCGTTGAGCGTCGGCACCTTGATCTCCGCGCCGAGCGCGGCCTCCGGGAAGGTCACGGGCACCGTCACCGTCAGGTGTTCGCCGCGCCGCCCGAACACCGGGTGCGGCGACACATGCACGATGACGTAGAGGTCGCCCGCCGGCCCGCCGCGCTCGCCCGGCGCGCCTTTTCCCTTGAGGCGGATCCGCTGCCCGTCGCGAACCCCGGCCGGGATGCGGACCTGCATGACCCGGCTGGTGGTCCCGCGGCCGGAGCCGTGGCACACCGGACAGGGGTCGTCGACGATGAGCCCTCGGCCCTTGCAGTCCCGGCACGGCTCGGACAGCGAGAAGCGACCGGCGTTGGTGCTCGTGTGCCCGGTCCCGGAGCAGGCGGGACACACGCGCGGGACCGTTCCGGCGCGGGCACCGGTGCCCGCGCACGCCGTGCACGCGGACGCGCTGGTCATCCGCAGCGGGACGGTGACACCGTCGACCGCCTCGCGGAAGCCGATGGTGACCTCGCTCTCGACGTCGGCACCCCGGCGTGGCTGGGTGGTACGGGTGCGCTGGCCGAACAGCCCACCGAAGACGTCTCCGATGCCGCCGCCGCTCTGGCCGCCGGGGGTGCCGCCGAACAGGTCGCCGAGGTCGAAGTTGAACGAACCACCCGTCGACCCCCCGCGTCCTGCGCCGGTCGGGACCCGGAAGCCGCTTCCGAACAGCGTGCGGGCCTCGTCGTACTCCTTGCGCCGCTCCGGGTTGGACAGGACGGAGTAGGCCTCCGAGACCTCCTTGAACCGGGTCTCGGCCGCCTTGTCCGAGGCGTTGCGGTCGGGATGGAGGTCACGAGCCAGGGTCCGGTATGCCTTCTTGACCGTAGCGGCGTCGGCATCCTTCGGGACGCCGAGGATCTTGTAGTAGTCCTTCTCGAGCCAGTCTTTCGTGCTCATCGGCGCCCCTCCTTCCCGTCCGGTCGATCAGTCCTCAGTGCCACCCGCTGCCGGCTCGTCCGCCTCCGCGGGGTTCGGCAGTGCCTCGGTGGGTTCGGCCACCGCCACCCGCGCCGGCCGGATGACCCGGTCACCGAACCGATAGCCGGGAATGAGCACCCGCGTGCACGTCGGCTCGGTGACCTCGTCCGAGTACTCGTGCATGAGCGCCTCGTGCACGGTGGGGTCGAAGACGTCGCCCGGCTCACCGAAGCGTTCCAGTCCGAGCTTCGCCGTTGCCGCCTCGATGGCCTCACCCACCGACCGGAAGGCGCCGGTGAGATCACCGTGGTCGCGTGCCCTGCCGATGTCGTCGAGCACACCGAGGAACTCGCCGAGCGCCGACGCCACGGCGTTCTCACGGACGAGCTCGCGGTCGCGCTCGACCCGGCGGCGGTAGTTGACGTACTCGGCCTGCAGGCGGCGCAGGTCGTCGAGCCGCTCGGCCGCCTCGGCGCGAGCCGCGACGAGGGCGGCGTCGGTGTCGACGTCGCCCTCCGCGGCAGCGGCCGGTGCCGAGGGAGTCGCGGCTGGGCCTGGATCTCTCACCTCGCCGGTCTCGGGGTCGAGGCGACGGCGGTCCCTGACCACTGGACCGACCGGTTCGTCGGCCCCGCGGGGCTGGTCTCGATCCGTCACTTCTCGCCCTTCTCCTCGTCGACGATCTCGGCCTCCACGACGTCCTCCTCGGCACCGGACGCGGCGTCCTCAGCGGCACCCGGTTCGCCGTCCGCGCTCGCAGACGGACCGTCGGACGCTCCGCCGCCGGCCGTGTCCGACGGCGCCGCGGTGGCGTACATCGCCGCCCCCAGCGCCTGGCTCGCGGTGGCGAGGCGTTCGGTGCCGGACTTGATCGCCGCGTCGTCGCTGCCCTCGAGTGCCTTCTTCAGGTCGGCCAGCGCCGTGTCGACGTCGGAACGGACCTCGGCGGACAACGTGCCGACCTTCTCGGCGTTGTCCCCCAGGAACTTCTCGGTCTGGTAGACCAGCCCCTCGGCCTGGTTGCGCGTCTCGGCGGCCTCCCGACGCCGATGGTCCTCCTCGGCGTACTGCTCGGCCTCGCGCATCATCCGCTCGATGTCCTCCTTGGGCAGGGACGAGCCGCCGGTCACGGTCATCGACTGCTCCTTGCCCGTGCCCAGGTCCTTGGCGGATACGTGCATGATGCCGTTGGCGTCGATGTCGAACGTGACCTCGATCTGTGGCACGCCGCGGGGCGCCGCCGGCAGGCCGGTCAGCTCGAAGTTGCCCAGCGACTTGTTGCTGCGGGCCATCTCACGCTCACCCTGGTAGACCTGGATCATCACCGAGGGCTGGTTGTCGTCGGCGGTTGTGAAGACCTCGGAGCGCTTGGTCGGAATCGTCGTGTTGCGCTCGATGATCTTCGTCATCACGCCGCCCTTGGTCTCGATCCCCAGCGAGAGCGGAGTGACGTCGAGCAGGAGGACGTCCTTGACCTCACCGCGGAGGACGCCGGCCTGCAGGCTGGCGCCCACGGCCACGACCTCGTCGGGGTTGACGCCCTTGTTGGGCTCCTTGCCGCCGGTCAGCTGGCGGACGAGGTCGACCACGGCGGGCATCCGGGTGGACCCACCGACGAGCACGACGTGGTCGATGGCGGCGACCGATATGCCGGCGTCGCTGATGACCTGCTCGAACGGAGACTTGCAGCGGCCCAGCAGGTCGCTGGTCATCTGCTCGAACTGGGCGCGGGACAGGCCCTCGTCGACGTGGACCGGGTTCTTCTCGGCGTCCTGGGCGATGTAGGGCAGCGAGATCGATGTCTGCGTGCTGGACGACAGCTCGATCTTGGCCCGCTCGGCGGCCTCCCGGACGCGCTGCATCGCGATCTTGTCCTTGGCCAGGTCGATGCCCCGGCCGGCCCGGACCCGGTCGACCAGCCAGTCGACGATCTTCTGGTCCCAGTCGTCGCCGCCGAGGTGGTTGTCGCCGTTGGTGGCCTTGACCTCCACCACGCCCTCGCCGATCTCGAGCAGGGACACGTCGAACGTGCCGCCGCCGAGGTCGAACACGAGGATCGTCTGGTCTTTCTCACCCTTGTCCAGGCCGTACGCGAGCGCGGCCGCGGTCGGCTCGTTGACGATGCGCAGCACGTTGAGGCCCGCGATCTCGCCGGCCTCCTTGGTCGCCTGGCGCTGGGCGTCGTTGAAGTACGCCGGGGTGGTGACGACAGCGTCGGTGATGGTCTCGCCGAGGTAGGCCTCGGCGTCGCGCTTGAGCTTCTGCAGCACGAACGCGGAGATCTGCTGGGCAGTGAAGGTCTTGCCGTCGATCTCGCGCTTCCAGTCCGAGCCCATCTCGCGCTTGACCGAACGGATCGTGCGGTCGACGTTGGTGACCGCCTGCCGCTTCGCGACCTCGCCGACGAGGATCTCGCCGTTCTTCGCGAACGCGACCACCGACGGGGTCGTCCGCGATCCCTCGGCGTTGGCGATGACGGTGGGCTCGCCACCCTCCAGGACGGCGACGACGGAGTTCGTCGTGCCGAGGTCGATGCCTACGGCTCGTGCCATGATGCGTTACCTCCGCAGAAAGCGTCTTCTCGATTGAGCGACTCAGGCTCAAGTATTGCCGGTTGCAGCCGGCTGTCAACATCACCTTGAGTCGATCAGGCTCAACTTGACTTCTCTTTGCTCAACGGGCGCGCCGGGACGCACATTCCCCCTGGCGGCGAGCCGGCCTCGAGCTCGCCGGTCGCTGTGCCGCGACCCGGCGCCTACGCTGGGTCCGTGCTGCGGAAGATGCGCGATCCCACCGGCGGACCCACCGTCCGGGTCCGGCTGGTCGCGCTGCTCGCCGCTGCGGGTCTGCTGGTGGTGACCGCTCCAGTCGTCGTACCACTGGTTCGCTGGGTCGCCGACCTGGTCTGGTGAGCGCTCCCGAGGGTGCCGCGACGACGCTGCGCGCCCCGTCACGCCGGCTGCTGGGTGTCGACGCCGCCAGGGGAATCGCCCTCATCGGGATGATGGCGATCCACATCCAGCCGATGCTCGCGGCCGACGGCTCGGTCAGCACGGCGTATCGGATCGCGAGCGGACGCTCGGCCGCGTTGTTCGCCGTGCTGGCCGGCGTCGGGCTCGCTCTGGCCAGCGGTGGGACGACGCCGCCGCGTGGTCGCCAGCTGGCCGCTGCCGCCGCCAGCACCCTCGCCCGGGCCGGAGTCCTGCTCCTCGTCGGGCTCCAGCTCGGCGGGCTGCGCTCCGGTGTCGCCGTGATCCTCGTGTTCTACGCGCTGCTGTTCGTCGTGGCAGTGCCGTTCCTGGCTCTCCCGGCGAGGGTTCTCCTCCCGCTGGGCGCCGGGTGGGCGGTCCTGGCGCCGGTGCTCAGCCAGGCCGTCCGGCCGTTCATGCCGATTCAGTCGTTCGACTCCCCGGCCCCGCAGGCACTCGCGAACCCCGTCGACCTGCTCCGCGAGGTCGTGATCACCGGGTACTACCCGGTGATCACCTGGACGGCCTATCTGCTCGCCGGACTCGGTGTCGGCAGGCTGGCACTGGGCGACCCGCGGGTCCAGCGGGCCGTTCTGCTCACCGGTGCGGCTCTCGCCGTGGGCGCCTGGTCGGCGTCGTGGTGGCTGCTTCACCCCGGCGGCGTCCTGCATGAGCTCGAGGCCGCTGGAGCCGCCGGTACGCCGCTGGCCGATCGCGCCATCGAGACCGCGGTGACGACGTCGTTCTACGGTACGACCCCGACCTCGACCTGGTGGTGGCTCGCGGTCGCCGCACCGCACTCCGGCTCTCCGTTCGACCTGCTGCACACGATCGGCACGTCGTGTGTCGTGCTCGGTGCGATGCTCCTGCTGACCAGGGTGGCGGCACCACTCCTCCTCCCGTTCGCCGCGATCGGCAGCATGACCTTCACGCTGTACACGCTGCACGTCGTCCTGCTCTCGACGGCGCTGCCTCGAACGGTTCCGGACGCGTTCCTCTGGCACGTGTTGATCGCGGTGGCCGTCGCCGTGCCGTGGCGCAGCTTCGTCGGTCGTGGTCCGCTCGAGGCTGTCGCGGCGTTCGCGTCACGTTCTGCCGCTGAGCTCGTCAGCGACCGGCCCGCCATACGGAGGTGACCAGCGGGACGCCGGGACGGTAGGCGAGGTGGACGTAGGACGGTGCGTCCAGGACGGCCAGGTCGGCTCGGGCGCCCCGGACGAGCCGGCCCACGTCGGTCCGGCGCAATGCCGCCGCACCCCCGGCCGTCGCCGACCACAGTGCCTCCGCCGGCGTCATGCGCATCTCGCGTACCGCCAGGGCGACGCAGAACGGCATCGAGGTGGTGAAGCACGAGCCCGGGTTGCAGTCGCTCGCCAGCGCGACGGTCACGCCGGCCTCGATCAGGCGGCGCGCGTCGGGGTACGGCGACCGCGTCGAGAACTCCACGCCGGGCAGCAGTGTCGCAACCGTGCCGGAGGACGACAGGGCGTCGATGTCGGCTGCGGACAGATAGGTGCAGTGGTCGACGCTGGCCGCACCGACCTCACAGGCCAGGAGAACACCGGGGCCCGGCCCGAGCTGGTTGGCATGGACCCTCGCCTGCAGCCCCTTCGCCGACCCGGCGGTCAGCACCGCCCGAGCAGCCACCGCTCCGAATGCCCCCTCCTCGCAGAACACGTCGATCCACCGCGCGTGCGGCGCACAGGCTTCCAGCATCTCGCCGGTGACGAGGTCGACGTATCCGTCTGGATCGTCGACGAACTCGGCCGGCACCACGTGGGCGCCGAGGAACGTGGTCTCGTCGGTGTACTGCCGCGCCAGCGCCAGCGCCCGGGCCTCGTCGTGGACGGTCAGGCCGTACCCACTCTTGATCTCGACGGTGGTCGTGCCCTGCCGCCTCATCTCCGCGAGCAGCCGGACCAGGTTGGCGGCCAACTCCTCGTCCGATGCCGCCCGGGTAGCCGCGACCGTGGAGCGGATGCCCCCCGCCTCGTATCGGCGTCCGGCCATGCGCGCTTCGAACTCCGAAGCACGGTCGCCGGCGAAGACCAGGTGGGAGTGACTGTCGACGAAGCCGGGCACGACACAGCGCCCGCCCGCGTCCACCTGGGTGTCGGCCGCCGGAGCGCGCCGGGACGGGCCCACCCAGGCCACCAGGCCGTCGCCGTCGACGACGAGAGCGGCGCGGGCGATCTCGCCCAGCGCGGATCCCTCTCCGTGTTCCGGCGATCCGGTGACGAGCAGGCCGATCCCGTCCAGCAAGGTCGTCGGCATGCGCTCCACGGTAGGGCTCGCTGGCTCAGCGGCCGGACCATCCGGCAGATCTGGGGTCACCCCGAGCCGTAAAATGGGGAGTGTCCCCGACTGTGCCGGGGCCGCGAGGCGCACAGGCTCGAAGGCGACGTAACCAGATGGAACCCGGGAGCCGCCGTGACTGCTCGCCTGTTGGATGACGCCGGAGGGCGTGCCGGCCCCACTGGCGCGGACGACCGCCGTCCGCGTCGGGTGCCGACGCTCGTCCGCGAGGCCGTGCTGATCGCGTCGGCCGCCGTTCTCTACACACTGGTCAGAGGTCTGGCCAACGACCGCGTGGCGGCCGCGTTCGACCACGCGGCGCAGGTCATCTCGTTCGAGCGGTCGGTGGGCCTGTTCGTGGAACCCACGCTGCAGCGGGCGATCATCGACAACGACGTCGTCGTGACCGCCGCCAATATCGTCTACATCGCCTTCTGGCCGGTCGTCGTGCTCACCCTGGTGTGGTTGCTGCTGCGCCGACCAGCCGCGTACCCGCGCTTCCGCAACGCCGTCCTTGCCTCGGGTGCGCTGAGCCTCGTCCTCTTCGCGGTCTACCCGCTGGCCCCACCGCGGTTCGTGCCCGAGTACGGCTTCGTCGACACGATCGCGGAGCAGGCGACGACCTACCGGACGTTGAACACACCAGCGCTGGTCAACGAGTACGCCGCGATGCCCAGCCTGCACTTCGGGTGGGTCCTGCTCGTCGGCATCGTCTGGGTCACCCTCGCGCGACACCTCGTGGTCCGAGCGCTGGGCGTGGTTCTCCCGGTGCTGATGTTCGCGGCCATCGTCCTCACGGCCAACCACTACATCGTGGACGGGATCGTCGCCGCCGCCGTCATCGTGCTCGGTCTCGTCATCGCCGGCCTCATCGACAGAGCGAGGAACGGAGAACGGTCACGGTACGACGGCGAACCGGCCTCCCTGCAGCGGCCGCAAGACCTCGAAGTGGCGCCGGTCCAGGGTGGCGATCCGCCGCGTCGCATACCGCCGCGCAAGGACGACGTTCGAGGCGTCGGCGAGACCGATTCGCTGGTCCCGGTAGCGATCCACCACGCCGGCGGCCTGCAGCGTTTCCGCCGCGTCGAATCGCGCCAGGTCCCAGGCGCCACCGCCGACCTCCCGGAGCACGGACAACTCGGCGTCCACGCCGAGCCGGGTGCCGACGAGGTAGTCCAGCTCGGCAAGCACGAACGGTGAGACCACGAGCGCGTCACGACTGCTCATGAGCACGTCCGCCACCGCCCGGTGACTCGGCTCGTCGCGATCGAAGAACGACAGCAGCGCGCTGGTGTCGACGATCACCGCTCACCGAAGCCGGCCAGCAGTTCGTCGACGCGGTCGGCCATGGGATCTCCACTCGCGAACAGACCGGCGCGGGGCCGGGGTCGGCCGGAGCCGACGGCGGCGCGGATCGAATCACGGATGACGGTGGCCTCGGAGACCCCGCGCCTGCGGGCGCTGCGGCGCACGGCGTCCTTGAGATCCTCCGGCAGGTACACGGTCGTCTTCTCCATGACACCTATGGTACCACCGGTGGTGCCATAGCGAATCGGCCGGAAGCCCTGGTCGACATGTCGGGGTACCCCTACCCGGATTTGGGGATCATTCCCGACTGCGCTCGCGTCCGCCGGCGACGAGGCTTCGGTGCGACCACCGCCGACCTTCCGGGGAGATCCGATGACCGCCTCGACGACCACCACCGTTCCCAGACCCCAGCCGACCACGCCGCCGGAACGGACCCGCCCACGCGGACCGATCGTCGCCATCGCCACCTGGAGTGCACGCCACCGGTGGACGGCGCTGTTCCTCTGGATCGCCTTCGTCGCAGCCGCCATCGTCGGCGGCGGTGCGGTCGGCGCGATGGAGACCAGCAACGAGGACGAGACGATCGGTGCCTCCGCCGCCGCCGACCAGGCTCTCTTCGACGCCGAGTTCGGGGACGTACCCAGCGAGTCCGTGTTGTTGCAGAACGCAGCCGGAGGCCGACTCGACACGGCCGCGGCCGAGACCGCGCTCGAGGAGTTGGACGACGGCCTCCGCGGCCTGCCCGGCGTCGCCGCCGTCTCCGAGCCGATCCCGTCGTCCGACGGAACGTCCCAACTCGTGGAGGTGTCGCTCGTCGAGGGCACCGGTACCGACGAGGAGCAGGATGAAGGGGCCGCCGGCGCGGCTCGCGACGTCAAGGAGGTCGTGACCGGGCTCGCAGCCGCACACCCGGACCTGCGCATCGAGCAGGTGGGCGACAGCACGATCGGCGACGCCCTCGACAAGGTCTACGAGGACGACTTCGCCAAGGCCGAGTTCCTGTCCGTGCCGGTGACGCTCGCGATCCTGCTGGTCGTGTTCGGCGCGCTCATCGCCGCCGGCGTGCCGATCCTGTTGGCGCTGTCGTCCGTCGGCGCGGCGCTGGGTCTGTCCTCGTTCGCGTCCTACCTGGTGCCGACGAACGACATACTCCCATCGGTCGTCCTGCTCGTCGGCATGGCCGTCGGCGTCGACTACTCGCTGTTCTACATCCGCCGCGACCGCGAAGAACGCGCCAAGGGCGACTCCGTGGAGCACGCGATCTCGGTCGTGGCCGCGACGTCGGGGCGCGCCGTGGTCGTCTCGGGCATCACCGTGGCCGTGGCGATGTCGGGCATGTTCCTGTCCGGCTTCTCGATCTTCTCCGCGTTCGCGATGGGGACGATCCTGGTCGTGTCGGTCGCCGTGCTCGGGTCGGTGACGGTGCTGCCGGCACTGCTGTCGATACTCGGGCGCTGGGTCGACCGGCCCCGGATCCCCCTTCTGTGGCGGCTGGCCCGCCGCGGCGGCGGCTCGCGGTTCTGGCCGGCCGTCCTGCGTCCCGTCCTGCGCCGCCCGGTCGCCGCTCTGACCCTCGGTGTGGCCGCGCTCGTAGCGCTCGCCCTGCCGGCACTGGGGATGACGCTCTCCAACCCGGGGATCGACGACATGCCCGACTCGATACCGGAGATCCAGACCTACGAGCGGATCACCGACGCGTACCCGTCCGAGGGCGCCGCCCACACCGTGGCCGTGTGGTCGCACGACGGTTCGGCTCTGGACGCTCCGGCCATCGACGCCGCCGTTGCCGAACTCACGGCGCGGACCGACGCCGAGACCGCGTACTTCGCCACGGAGGGCGTCGTGCCGGAGGTGGAGTATGCCGAGGGCGGCGGGGTCGCACGGTTCAGCGTGCCGGCCGCGTCGAACGCGGACGACCCTCAGGGCCGCGGATCTCTCGAGGAGCTGAGGAGCCTCATACCCGAGACCGTGGGCGAGGTGCCCGGGGTCGACACCGGTGTCACCGGAGAGATCGCCTGGGACATCGACTTCCGCGACGTCCTGTCCGAACGGCTGCCTCTGGTCATCGGCTTCGTGCTGCTGCTGACGGTGATCGTGCTGGTCCTCGCCTTCCGCTCCCTGGCGATCGCCCTGACGGCGGCCGCCCTGAACCTGCTCTCCGTGGCCGCCGCCTACGGCCTGCTCGTGCTGGTCTTCCAGAACACCTGGGCCGAGGGCCTGCTGGACTTCACCTCGAACGGCGCGATCATCACCTGGCTGCCGTTGTTCCTGTTCGTGATCCTCTTCGGGCTGTCCATGGACTACCACGTGTTCGTCGTCAGCCGGATCAGGGAAGGTCACCGAGCCGGGCTGTCGACACGCAATGCGATCGCGCAGGGGATCACGAGGTCGGCAGGCGTCGTGACGAGCGCAGCACTGGTGATGGTCGCCGTCTTCTCGATCTTCGCCACGCTGTCCCCGCTCGACTTCAAGCAGATGGGAGTGGGGCTCGCGGCCGCGATCCTCATCGACGCAACGCTAGTCCGGGCGGTCCTCCTGCCCGCTGCGATGAGCCTGCTCGGCGAGCGGAACTGGTGGACGCCGAGGTGGTTGCGCCGGCTTCCCTTGCTCGACCACAGCTGACCCGGTCACCGGCCCGGCCTCACCGTGGTGGGGCCGGGCCGGTCGTACCCTCGCAAATGTGACCGAGAACGTCGCGCCCGGAGAACCCGGCCCAGTTCGGATCGGCATTTTGGTAGCCGAGGTGGTCGCACTGGTGGCGGCGTACTTCCTCGTGCCGCTCGAGGGATCGCTCGCCTTCCGCATGTTCTGCTACGCGGTCGGGCTCGGCCTCGTCGTTCTGGTCATCGGACGGCAGATGCGACGGCATTTCGCCTCGCGTAACAACGACATCAGGATAGACAGCCTGGCGCTTGCGATCGTCCTGACGGTACTTCTCTTCGCCCTCACGTACTACACGCTGAGCACCACTCGATCGGGCCAATTCGACGAGTTGACGACGCGTGTCGACGCGCTCTACTACAGCCTGACGGTCGCGACGACGACGGGATTCGGCGACGTCTCGGCCCAGAGTCAGCTCGCCCGTGTTCTGGTGTCGGGGCAGCTCATCTTCAACATGCTCATCGTCGCCACGGCCGTGCCGCTGCTCACCCGCACCGTGAGGGAGCGCCGGGCAGCCCGGTAGTGGACAACGCCGTTGTTCACCGTCCCGACCAGATCGCGTCGATCGCCTCACTCAGAAGCCTGCCGATGTCGCCCAGAAGATGCCGGCCGGCCTGCACCACCGCCCGTCCACCGACGACGACCGTGTCGATGTCCGCGTTGGTCGCGGCGAAGACGACCTGGGCCGGATCGACGCCTGCCGTTCGCGGAGTGTCGAGCCGGACGGCCACCAGGTCGCACGGGGCTCCGACCTCGATCCGGCCGGCCTCGGGCCAGCCCAGACTCGAATGCCCCGCGCGGGTCAGAGCACCTATCAGCTCGTCCGGTGCGAACCGTCCACGCTGCCCGGTGGCAAGGCGCTCGTGCATCTCCAGCGCCCGAGCCTCCTCGAACATGTCCACGACCGCGTGCTGGTCCGAACCGAGCGCGAGCGGTGAGCCGCCGTCGTGCAACGCCCTTGCCGGGCCGATCCCGTCCGCCAGGTCGCGCTCGGTGGTGGGACAGAAGCAGGCGGTTGCACCTACACGGCCCAGGAGGCCGATGTCGTTCTCGGTCAGGTGGGTTGCGTGGACGGCGGTGGTGGCCGGGCCGAGCGCACCGTGATCGTGCAACAGCTGCGTAGGCGTGGCGGCGTACGCCGCCAGAGACGCCTCGTTCTCGGCCTGCTGTTCGGAGAGATGGACGTGCATCGGACGCCCGGACGACGCCGCGACGACCGTCGCGATCTGCTCCGCGGGAACCGCGCGTACCGAGTGGATCGCCACGCCGATCCGGCTCGTCGGATCGGGCCGGAGCGCCGCGACGCGCTCGGCCCACCGCTCGGCGTCGCCGTCGCCGAACCGCCGCTGGGCGGTCGAGAGCGGTTCGCCGACTCCCCCGGTCAGGTAACAGGTGTCCAGCAGAGTCAGCCGGATCCCTGCTGCGCGGGCGGCCTCGCGGAGCGCCTCCCCCATCGCGTTGGGGTCGTCGTACGACGTCCCGTCCGGCGCATGGTGCACGTAGTGGAATTCACCCACGCAGGTCACACCGGCGAGCGCCATCTCCGCGTATGCGGCCGTGGCGAGGCGTCGATACGAGTCGGGGTCGAGCATCGCCGCGATCTGGTACATGTGGTCGCGCCAGGTCCAGAAGGTGCCGCCGTCTGCGTGCGTGCGTCCCCGAAGCGCCCGGTGGAACGCGTGCGAGTGCGCGTTCGCAAAGCCCGGCAGTACGACGCCGGCTAGTCGCACGTCGGGCGGTTCGGGCTGCCCACCGACCTGGACAGCAGTCACGAAGCCGGCGTCATCGGTGTTGACCCGGACCCGATCAGTCACGCCGCTGGGCAGCCAGGCTCGTTCGCACCAGTACGCCGTCACGACGCCGATTGTCGTCCACCTGCGGCCGGGCGTGACGACTCAGCCGCTGCCCGGCCGCGACGACGCGGGCCGGGCGGCATCGCTGCTGCGTGCGCTGGGGGTGCCGCCGAAGCCGGGCCCGCGCGGCGCCGGGCTGCTGTCCCGTCGGGAGCAGGACGTCCTCGACCTCGTGAAGTCCGGCCTGACCAACCCGCAGATCGCGGCTCAGCTGTACATCAGCCCGAAGACCGTCGCCCACCACGTGAGCAGCATCTTGACGAAGTTGAACCTGACCAGCCGGGCCGAGGCGGCCGCTTACGCGGTCCGGGTAGGCACCAAGGCGGCTGGCGCCTCTCGCTGATGTTGCGTCACGATCCGCGCGGCGAGGGTGCGACGCCGGCGGTGATCGCAAGGACGGTCCATGTCAATCAGCCTGCTGCGGCGAGATCCTCGATCACGCGGGCCAGCGCCTCGACACCGGCCAGGCAGTCGTCGTGGTCGGCGTGCTCGGCCGGCGAATGGGAGACGCCGGTCGGGTTACGGACGAAGAGCATGCCGGAGCGGATGCCGGCGGCGGCCAGGACGCCCGCGTCGTGGCCGGCACCGGTCGGCAGCAGCGGCACGTCGCCCAACAGGGCGGCCACCCGGTCCCTCAGCTCGACGTCGAAAACCGTGGCGGGTGTCCAGGACTCCTCGGTGAGGCTGCCCTGCGGGCCGTCTCCGGGTGCGAGCTCGGCGACGTCGGCCACAAGCCTTCGGACTCGGGCCTCGTCCTCGCCACGCGCGTCCAGCCACGCCGTCACGTGGGACGGAATCGCGTTGACACCGCCCGGCCGGACGTCGACCTTGCCGATCGTGGCGAGCGTGTCATGACGGACGGCGGCCTGGCGAGCGCCGAGGACGACGGCGGCGAAGGCGAGCATCGGATCTGCCCGATCCCGCAGCCGGGTCGTGCCGGCGTGGTCGGCCCGGCCTGGGAGGTCGACGCGCCAGCGGCCGTGCGGCCAGATCGCCGTCGCCACGCCGATTGGTGCCCCCAGGTCGACCAGGCCGTGCGGGTCGTCGGTGGTGGCGACCGCCGCCCCGGTCGCGACCGGCCGGGCCCGGCCCTGTTCGACGTGGAGCTCGACGAAGTAGCCGATCCGACCGAGCCGATCGGGCTCGGGCCCGACGCGATGCGGATCATGTGCGGCCGCACGCATGGCATCGGCCATGGTCGTCCCGCTGTCGTCGGTGAGCGAGCGTGCCCGGTCCGGCGACAGCGCACCGGTCAACAGCCGCGAGCCCGCGCACGCGACGCCGAACCGGGCGCCCTCCTCGTCGGAGAAGGCGACCACCCCGACCGGTCGGGTAGGCACAATTCCTCGGCTGCGCACCACGTCGATCGCCGCAAAGGCCGAAACCACTCCGAGCGGGCCGTCGAACGCCCCACCGTCCGGAACCGAGTCCAGGTGCGAGCCGACGACCACGGCGCCGCCGACGGCCGGGTCACCCCACCAGGCCCAGAGGATCCCGTTGCCGTCGGCCTCGACGTCGAGCCCTCGCCGCGATGCCGCGGCGACGAACCACTCCCGACACTCCAGTTCGGCGGCATCCCACGCATACCGCCGGTACCCCCCGGACACCGGGTCGCGTCCCACCGGAAGCAGCGCCTCCCACAGACCGTCAAAGCTCACGAGCGGCGGTCCGCGGGAGGGTACGCGGCGTTCGGGACGGCCGGACGGTGCGGCCGGCCGTAAGCAGCAGTGCCCGGCCCGGGTGGTTGCGGAGGCGGGCGTCTAGAGAGCGATCTGTGGCACGCTCGTCCGCCGCAGATCGCGGAGCCCGCCGTAGCAACCGCCCGGGCCGGGCCCAGTACGGACGCCACGCCCATCAGGGACCCTCCCGCAACGGGATGCGGACGCCGCGTTCGTCGGCGACGGCAACGGCGCGCTCGTACCCGGCGTCGACGTGCCGGATCACGCCCATGCCGGGATCGTTCGTGAGTACCCTGGCGATCTTCTCGGCGGCGAGCGGCGACCCGTCCGCCACGGTCACCTGCCCGGCATGGATCGACCGACCGATGCCGACGCCCCCGCCGTGGTGGATCGACACCCAGGTGGCCCCGGAGGCGGTGTTGACCAGCGCGTTGAGCAGCGGCCAGTCGGCGATCGCGTCGGAACCGTCGGCCATCGCCTCGGTCTCGCGGTACGGCGACGCGACCGAGCCGCAGTCGAGATGGTCCCGGCCGATGACGATCGGCGCCTTCAGCGCCCCGGACGCCACCATGTCGTTGAACCGCTCGCCGGCACGGTCGCGCTCGCCGTATCCGAGCCAGCAGATCCGGGCCGGCAGCCCCTGGAAGTGGACGCGTTCACGGGCGAGTCGGAGCCAGCGAGCGAGTGATTCGTTCCCCGGGAAGAGGTCGAGCACGGCCGCGTCGGTCGCCGCGATGTCCGCGGGGTCGCCGGACAGGGCTACCCACCGGAACGGGCCCCTTCCCTCGCAGAACAGGGGGCGGATGTACGCAGGCACGAAGCCCGGGAAGGCGAAGGCGCGTGCGTAGCCGGCCAGTTGGGCCTCGCCTCTGATCGAGTTGCCGTAGTCGAAGACCTCAGCACCGGCGTCGAGGAAGCCGACCATCGCCTCGACGTGCGTCGCCATCGACTCGCGGGCCCGGGCGGTGAAGGCCGCAGGGTCCTTGTCGCGCTCGTCCCCCCAGTCCTCGAAGGCGACGCCGAGAGGCAAGTAGGCCAACGGGTCGTGCGCGGAGGTCTGGTCCGTGACGACGTCGATCTCGGCGCCTCGCCGGAGCAGGTCGGGTACGACGTCCGCAGCATTCCCCAGAACGCCGATCGACAGTGGGCGCCGGGCGTCGCGGGCCTCGTGGGCAAGCCGGAGCGCCTCGTCCACTGACGACGCCTCGAGGTCGAGGTAACGGTGCTCGATGCGGCGCTCGATGCGGGACGGGTCGCACTCGACCACGATCGCGACGCCGCCGTTCATCGTGACGGCAAGCGGCTGTGCCCCGCCCATTCCGCCAAGGCCCGCGGTCAGCGTGATCGTCCCGGCGAGGGTCCCGTCGAACCTCTTCGCCGCCACGGCGGCGAACGTCTCGTACGTTCCCTGCAGTATTCCCTGGGTGCCGATGTAGATCCACGAGCCGGCCGTCATCTGGCCGTACATCGTCAGGCCGAGAGCCTCGAGACGGCGGAACTCCTCCCAGGTAGCCCAGTCGCCGACCAGATTGGAGTTGGCGATGAGCACCCGCGGCGCCCACTCGTGTGTCCGCATGACACCGACCGGCCGGCCGGACTGGACGAGCATGGTCTCGTCGCCCGCCAGCGTGGTCAGAGTCCGCACGAGCGCCTCGAAGCTGGGCCAGTCGCGGGCGGCGCGACCGGTGCCGCCGTAGACGACGAGTTGCTCAGGGTGCTCGGCGACCTCGGGGTCCAGGTTGTTCTGCAGCATCCGCAGCGCCGCCTCCTGGGGCCAGCCCCGGGCGGTCAAGGTCGTGCCGCGTGGTGCGCGAACCGTGCGTGGCCCAGCGGTGGTCATGAGCGCCTCCTCCGTCTGCGCGGGCGCCTCATGTGCGCACACTAACGGCGGTGTCGGACCGGTGTCGGCGGTCACCGCATCGGGCCGACCACCGACTCCGCCGCCGCGACGACGGCGCCGGACCGGACCAGATCGGCCACCGCGTCGATCTCGGGCGCGAGGTGCCGGTCGGGGCCCGGCCCGTCGACGACGGCGCGGACGGCGTCGCGGACGGCTCCGGTGCCGGCGGCGGGCTCCAGTGGTGCCCGCAGGTCCAGCGCCCTGGCGGCGGTGAGGATCTCCACGCCGAGAACGCGGGCCAGCCCGTCGACCGAACGCCGCAACTTGCGCGCCGCACTCCAGCCCATGGAGACGTGGTCCTCCTGCATCGCGCTGGACGGGATCGAGTCGACCGACGCGGGTGCAGCCAGCCGCTTCAACTCCGACACGATCGCCGCCTGGGTGTACTGGGCGATCATGTGGCCGGAGTCGACGCCCGGGTCGTCGGCCAGGAACGCCGGCAGGCCGCCGCTGCGGGCGACGTCGAGGAACCGGTCGGTGCGCCGTTCGCTGATGCTGGCGACGTCGGCCGCGGTGATCGCCAGGAAGTCCAGCACGTATCCGACCGGCGCACCGTGGAAGTTGCCGTTCGACTCGACCCGACCGTCGAGGGTGACGACGGGATTGTCGACGGCCGCGGCGAGCTCGCGGCCGGCAACGACGTCGGCATGGTCCAGCGTGTCGCGGGCTGCCCCGTGAACCTGCGGCGAGCAACGCAACGAGTAGGCATCCTGCACCCGGGTGCACTCCGGACCGCGATGGCTGGCGACGATGCCGGAACCGGCCAGCAGTGCGCGCAGGTTGGCGGCCGATGCCTGCTGGCCCGGATGCGGCCGCAGGGCTTGCAGATCGGCGGCGAAGACGCGGTCGGTGCCGAGCAGGGCCTCGACGCTCATCGCGGCCGCAACGTCGGCGGTCCGAAGGATCAGCCGCAGGTCGTGGGCCGCGAGCACCAGCATGCCGAGCATGCCGTCGGTGCCGTTGATGAGGGCGAGGCCCTCCTTCTCGGCGAGTTGGGCCGGCTCTATGCCCGCGTCCCGCAATGCCGTGGCAGCCGGGACGAGGGTACCGTCGGCGGTTCGCACCTCGCCCTCCCCCATCAGCGCGAGCGCGCAATGGGCCAGCGGCGCGAGATCGCCCGAGCATCCCAGGCTGCCGAACTCGCGTACGACCGGCGTGATGCCGGCGTCGATCATCGCCGCATACGCCGTCGCGGTCGTGATCCGGACACCGGTGCGGCCGGTTGCCATGGTCGACAGGCGCAACAGCATCAACGCGCGGACGACCTCCCGTTCGACCTCGGCCCCGGATCCCGCGGCATGGCTGCGGATCAGGCTGCGCTGGAGCTGGGCGCGCAGGCCCGGCGCGATGTGGCGTGTGGCCAGCGCCCCGAACCCGGTGGACACGCCGTAGTACGGCACGTCGGCCACGGCGAGATGGTTGACGACCTCACGGCTCTTCGCCATCTCCGCCAGCGCTTCGCGCGTGAGCTCGACACCGGCGCCGTGTCGGGCGACGTCGACGACGTCGGAAGGGGAGAGCGCGCCCGGTCCGACAGCCACGACTACGCCGGCGTGGCCGCTCCGGTCCGCCTGAAGGTCATCCATGGCGCCATTGTGACCGCAGGGACAGTCCATGGTGACCGGCCGCCAGGCGACACTGGCGGCATGTTCGAGACAAAGGACGAGCTCGCGGCGCTGCAGCGGCTCATGAATGCGTCGCTGCGACGCTCAGGCGGGCACTTACGGTCCATCGTCACACCGGGCGAGCGCACGCTGAGCGCCGACCAGTTGGTCCGGGTGCTCACCGGCATGTGCACGCTGTCCGCGGCAACCGTCACGGCACGGCACGAGCCGCGGATCAGCGGTGTGGACGGGCACTTCCTGCATGCCCGCTGGGTGTTCACCACGTCGGGCACGGCGGCCAAGGCCCACCATCTGCGTGCACGTCCGGCCATCAGCGTCGCCCACATCCGCGGCGACGACCTCGGCGTCTTCGTGCACGGTGAGGCCGAGTTCCTGACGTCTGCGGATGCCGACTTCGACGCGATCGAGCGGCATCTGGTCGGCCACTACGGCAGCTCGCCATCCAGCTGGGGCGACGAGATCGTATACGTGCGCGTCCGGCCCACGTGGATGATCGCGTACGCGTTCGAGCCGGCGAAGCTGCTGGCCGGCCTCGAACCCGGCCCGGACTAGACCTGCGCCGACATCACGAGTCGCCCGTGGGTGCGCCCGAGGCCACCCGCTGGTCGATCAACCGGTGCAGGCGGTATGCGGTGGGTCGGAACCCGCGTCGCGGCCAGAAAACCGAGGCGGTGAGGCTGGCGGCCCGCCAGTCGATGACGCAGACGTCGAGTCCCTGGGCGGCGGAGTCCGCGAGCGCGCGCTCACAGAGGATGCGGCCGATCCCGGTGCCCCGGACCTTCGGCAGCGTGGCCGCGACGATCAGCTCGACCGTGTCGGCGGGCTTCAGCATCGACCCTTCGTCGGCTGGCACCGGACGCACAGCGACGAATCCCAGGACTTCGGTGGCATCCTCGGCGATCCACACAGTGACGGTGTCGTCCTCGAGCGTCTCCAGGAGGCTGGGGCGTAGCTCGTCGTAGAAGGACCGGTCGACGTATGCGAAGACGGGGGAAGCGACGTTGGAGTCGGCGATCAGTCGCGACACCGGCAGCATCGCGCCGAGATCGTCCGGCCCGGCCGGACGCACGGAGAACTCCCGGCCGGACATGTCGCCGGAGCCCTCCGTCTCCACCGACCTCGTGGGTCCCACCGCGTGGACCTGCTCGTAGCCGAACGCCAGGGCGAGCCACGGATCGATGTCGGAGGATGGGACGACGGCGTAGTGGTGGAGGCGTCCGTCGGCCACCCACCCGGCGGCCAGTTCCGCGTAGAGGTGGCGCACAACCTCCGGACCCGCGTCCGGCGAGCTGGCGTGGTGCTCGAGGCCGGTCCACATGTGCCGGCCGCGCAGGTCGTCACCTGGTATCGCGAGCTGGTATCCGAGGTGGTGGTCGCCATTGACTGCGACCGCGCCGACGGCCCGGTTCTCGAGTGCGTCATGGATCAACCGAGCACAGATCTCGGGACCTTCGTACCGCGCAGCCAGCGCCGGCTCGGCCGCTCGGTCGCGTTGGTGGCGTGCGGCCAACAGCCGGCCGCATGCTTCGACATCGTCGACACCGAACGCTCTGATCCGCATCCCGTCACGCTACGGGTGGGCTCCACGATGGGGAACAGACGGCTCAGGACAGCCGCGCCCGATGCACTCGAGCCAGCCGGTCGAGGCGCCTGGACAGGCGGACCGACCGGCGGGCCCAGCGCTCCATCCGCAACGCACGTCGAACGTGCAGGGCGGCACGTTCGCGCTCGGCCGCCACGTAGGCCGCGACCCGGTCGTCGTGACGCAGGCCGAAGGCGTCGTAGGTGTGGGGCAACATGTCTCCTCCTCCCTGCTCCTCAACCTAGGAGTCGCCACTGACAACGACCGGGTCACGCGGCTCGCATGATCGTGATGTCGCCGCTGGCGGTCCGGACGATGACGAACAGGCGACGGTCGGTATCGGCCGGTGCCTCGGCCGGCTCGAGCTGTGAGCGCACACTGCCGCTCGTCGACCAACACTCGAGCTTCGTGGCGGTACCCGTGGGCACGCCGACGACGACGTCGCCCGAGGCGGTCGACGCCTTCAGCTCGCCCTCGGCGGCACGCCGGAGGAGCAGGTCGCCCGAGGTGGTCTTGGCCGTGACTGCGCCACCGGTCGAGCCGAGCTCGACATCGCCGGAGCTGGTGGACACGCGCGCGTCGCCGCCGACCTCGCCGACGCGGACGTCGCCCGACGCGGAGTGCAGTTCCACGCCTCCGGCGCTTCGGCCGATGGTGATGTCACCCGAGCCGGACTTGACCGACGCGGCGTGGACCTCGTCGATGTCGACGCTGCCGCTGCCGGTCCGGACCCGAACCTCACCACAACGTCCGGCCACCAGGTCCCCGGAACCGGTGTGGACGTCCATCGTGCCGACCGACCCGTCGATGCGGATCCCGGCCGACCCCGTCTCGGCATCCACCGTGGTGTCGGTCGGGACCGTCACCCGGACCAGGGTGGCCGGGCTGCGACTGAAGATGCCGACGCCGGACGAACGAGGAGTCACGATCCGCAGGGCCCCGCCCCGCAGCTCCACGCGGGTCTCCTCGATGGCGGCGAGCGCGGCGGCGTCGCCGTCCGTCATCGGCTGCAGGTCGACCACGGCCTCGTCGATGTCGGTGGCCGTGATGACGCACTCTCCCGCCCCCAGGCGAACGGACAAGGACAGCGGGCCTGCGACCGGAAACGTTCGCGGGTACGAGGTGGTCATGGCTGATCTCCTTCGGATGTGGTTCAGCGCATCCAGCCGGTCACGTGCCGGCCGACTCGGATCGACACCCCGGGTGCCGGCCCGTCGAGGGTCTGGGTCACGGCCCGGACCAGCCAGGCATTGACCGACAGGCCCTCGGCGGTGGCCGCCTCCTCGACACGGGCCTTCAGCGACTCGGCCAGGCGGAACGAAATCCTCGACGTCCCCTCGTCGGACTCGGGGCCCGGTGCAGCGCGCGAAGGCGCGGCCATCGCTTCGCCGGGGTCGTTGACGACCAGGTCGGCATCGCGGCCACGCAGCCGGACCTCGACGACTGCCGTCGGCAACTGCGCGGACACCTCGGCGGCCGCGGTGCCCAGCGCGTCCAGAAGCACCAGTCGTGC
>DASRTE010000160.1:0-17133 GCA_035656095.1 Jiangellaceae bacterium | reverse complement strand
CATCGGCCGGCCGGCCGTGTTCAGCGACGTGTTGACCACCACCGGCAGGCCGGTAAGGTCCTCGAACGCGGCGAGCAGGTCCGCGACCAGCGGCTCGGTGTCGCGGTCGACGGTCTGCACCCGGGCGGTGCCGTCGACGTGCACGACCGCCGGGATCCGTTCGCGCCAGGCCGGGCTGACGTGATGGACGAAGAGCATGTACGGGCTCGGCACCGGCCCGCCACTGAACAGCTCGTGCGCCCGCTCGGCGAGCACCATGGGGGCAACCGGCCGGAACTGCTCCCGTCCCTTGACCTCGTTGAGTCGCTCCACGTTCTCCCCGTGGCCGGGGTGTGCGAGCAGAGAGCGGTGGCCGAGTGCGCGCGGTCCGTACTCGCTGCGCCCGTCGAACCAGCCGACGACGCCGTTGCCGGCGAGGAGGTCCGCCACCATGTCCGCAAGTCCGAGTGGAGTGGTGAACGGCACGGCCGCCTGGCGCAGTGCAGCGGCCAGATCGTCGTCCGACCAGCTTCGGCCCAGCGACGCCGACGGCATGGGCTCGGCCCGCTCGCCCGCGTCGACCGTCAGCTGAAGCGCAGCACCGAGCGACGTACCGGCGTCGCCTGCGGCCGGCTGCACCCACACCTCGTCGAAGGCCGTCTCGCGCCAGATCCGCGAGTTCGCGACACAGTTGAGTGCGGTCCCACCGGCCATCGTCAGGACGCTGTCGCCGGTCTGTCGGTGCAGCCAGGAAGCGAGCTCGACGAGAACCTCCTCCAGCCGTGCCTGCACGGACGCGGCCAGGTCGGCGTGGACGGGCTCCCAGCTCCCGTCGTCCACCCGGGGAGGCGCCCATCGCGACCAATCGGGTATCTCGGCGACGAAGCCACCGTCGCCGGTCGGGTGCACGACGTCCCGCATCTCCGAGAGGTGGGTGGGCTCCCCGTAGGAGGCCAGCGCCATGACCTTGTACTCATCGCTGGAGCGCAGGAAGCCGAGGTGCTCGGTCACCGACTCGTAGAGCAGGCCCAGAGAGTGTGGGAGCTCCTGGCTGGCGAGCACCTCGAGCCTGCCCCCGGAATACCTGCCGGCCAGGTGCGATGCCCGCTCACCCCGGCCGTCGAGAACGAGAACGGAGCTCGCGTCGTATGGCGAGGCCAGCGCCGCCGAGGCGGCGTGAGCGACGTGGTGCGGCACGAAGCGCACGCGGCTGGGGTCGAGCCCGGGCAACGCCTCGGCGAGGAATCCCGAAGCGTGCTGGGCGTAGGTGATCCGCAGGTGGTCCCACGGGTCGTCGAGCCCCATCTCCTCGGCCGGCTTCGCCAGCGCCGGGTCGAACGAGTAGGCGACGGCATCGACGTCGTCGGCGCAGATGCCAGCAGCATCCAGGCACCAGCGCATCGACTTCTCGGGCATCTCCCAGGCCGCGAACGGCACCGGACGCTTGCCGTGCTTGCGCCTGCTGAACCGCTCCTCCTCGGCCGCAGCGACGACAGCGCCGTCGACCACGAGAGCTGCCGAAGGATCATGGAAGATCGCGTTCACACCGAGGACCCGCATGGACGCCACGGATACCCGCGAGAACCGCTTTCACACGTCGTTTCGGCAGAAGCGCCTCTCGTGAGCCAGGGAAGACAGCGCTGGCGACCGTGGATCTCCGGCTGCCGGCGGAGGTGACGTCAACCCGGTTGAGGAACCGAATCACCGGGAAAGGTGACCTCGTTCTCGATCTCGCCGTTGGCCGTGTACACGGACAGCCGGCTCGGCGCGCTCTCACGTGCCAGCCGTCGCCCCTCGGCGACTGCGGATGCTTTGTCCTCGAACCGACCGATCTGCCTGCTGCCCCGATAGAGCTCCCACTGGTCCAGCACGGGGGGCAGAACCCGGAATACGGTCGTTGCGGTCACGGTCATGGTGCTCCACTCGTCTCCACGTTCGGATGACGGTGGCCGCGCTGCCGGACCTACGTCGTGACCACAACGTACGCCATTCTCCGATGTGGGCGCGAATCGGGAGAAGGTGTTTCCCGCCTACCACGAGGGGTAGGCGCCTTGCCGTGCCGCTGGAGACGCGGCTGGCACACGAGGACCCGGAACGGCCGGACGCCGGCAACTCGAACGACCGGCTCGCCGCCGAGGATGCGGCGATGCGCGCGGAGGAGGGACCATCGTCATGACCCGATTCGGCTATGTGTTGTCCTCCGAGGAGTGGAACCCGGGCGACTTGGTGGCGCAGGCGGTGATGGCCGCGGACGCGGGCTTCGAGTCGCTGGGAATCTCCGATCACTTCCATCCGTGGAACGACGAGCAAGGAAGCAGCCCGTTCGTCTGGTCCGTCATCGGAGCCCTATCCCGGGAGGTCGACCTGCCGGTCGCCACACACGTCACCTGCCCGACGATCCGGATCCACCCAGCGATCATCGCGCAGGCCGCCGCGACGGCGTCGTTGCTGCTGGGCGGGCGGTTCGTGCTGGGCGTCGGTTCCGGGGAGGCCCTCAACGAGCAGGTCCTGGGCGAACGGTGGCCGCTGGCCGATGAGCGGCTGGAAATGCTGGAGGAGGCGATCGAGGTCATGCGGGCGCTGTGGTCCGGGGAGGTCGTGACCCACCACGGGCACCATTACACCGTCGAGCATGCCCGCCTCTACAGCAAGCCCGACCAGCCCATCCCCGTCTACGTCTCTGCCTTCGGTCCTGAGGCAATCGACCTGGCAGGCCGCATCGGCGACGGGTACGTCAGCACGGCGCCCAGCAGTGAATCCGTAGCTGCGTTCGACGAAGCGGGTGGACGGGGCAAGCCGAAGCAGGCCGGTGCCAAGGTCTGTTATGGACCGGACCGCGACGCGGCCGTGAAGACTGCCCATCGACTGTGGCCGACGAACGGGCTGGCGGGACAACTCTCCCAGGATCTACGTACGCCAGAACACTTCATGCAGGCCACGCAGAACGTGACCGTCGAACAGATCGGCTCGAATCTGCCGTGTGGACCGGACCTGCAGGTCCACCACGATGCGATCCAGGCCTATGTGGACGCGGGCTTCGACGAAGTCCTCATCAGCCAGATCGGCCCGCTCCAGGAGGAGTTCTTCCGGTTCGCCGCCCAGGAACTGCTCCCGTCGCTGCGCGACGGGTGACGGCGGCGTGGTCGCGACGGCCACGCGAGGCACGGAGGGAGGCCGACGTGAAGGCAGTGACATGGCGTGGCAAGCGGGACGTGCGGGTCGAGGAGGTGCCGGACCCGAAGGTCGAGGAGTAGGTCATCGCGCCGGTGGGACGTTCTGGTTGAGGCGGAACAGGTTGGTTGGGTCGTAGCGGCCCTTGATGGCGGCCAGCCGCTGCCAGGTGGGCTCGGGGTAGGCGTCACGGACCCGGGCTTCGCCTTCGTCGCCGATGAAGCCGACATAGGCACCGGTGTCGCCCTGGTGCAATGCGGCAGCGAAGTCGGTGACCCACCGGTGGTGAGTCGCAGCCTGGTCGGGATCCTCGTAGATCGCTGCGACGTTCACCATCATCGGACTGCGGCGGTGGGCGAACGCGGTGGCGTCGACCGGCACCCGCGCGACTGCCCCGCCGAGAACCCGAAGCTGCGCCACCCGCATCATCGCGTCCGAGGCCTGGAGGTGGTCCACGATCGTGGCAGCGGCCTGTTCGTCGATGGTGTCGACGAACAGCGTGCGTACAGCCGCCACCGGGTGGTAGCCCTCCTCCTCGGGCGCGAAGATCTCCGGGTAGGGCATCGACCGGACCATGTCGACGACCGGCGTGGCCAGCGCCCGGAACGGGGCCATGACCCGCTCGCCGGGCCCGGAATCGCCGGCGTAGGCCATCAGGGCCATGACCACGAGCCGTCCGTGGTAATCGGCCGGCACGAACGGCATCGGCGGCGCCGGCATCACGTTGACGATGGTCGTCAGCTCCTCCGGCGCGGCCTCGGCCTCGGCCACGAAGCCGGCGATAACCTCCGGGGTGGTGGGCAGCATCAGCATGCCGCCGACCACGGTGTTGACCTGGTGCAGCCGGAACTGGAACCGGGTCACGACCCCGAAGTTGCCGCCACCGCCGCGGATCGCCCAGAACAGGTCCGGATGCGTATTCGCGTCCACCCGGACAATCTCGCCGTCGGCGGTCACGACCTCGGCGGCCAGCAGGTTGTCGATCGTCAACCCGTACTTGCGGGAAAGGAACCCTACGCCGCCGCCCAACGTGATCCCACCGATCCCGACCGAGCCGGTGTCCCCGAACCCGGTCGCCAGACCGTGCGCGCCGACCGCGGCCGTGTACTCCCCCGCCGTCAACCCCGTCTGCGCCCACGCCGTGCGCCCGTCGACGTCGACATCCAGGTTCCGCATGTTCGCCAGGTCCAGCACGATCCCACCCTCGGACACCCCGTGCCCGGCGCCGCTGTGGCCCCCGCTGCGGACGGCCAGCTCCAGCCCGGACTCGCGCGCAAGGGAAACCACGCGTGCCACCTCGGCCGCATCAGCCGGGCGGATGATCACCGCCGGCCGCCGGTCGATCCCACCCGCAACAACAGTCCGCGCCTCGTCGTACCCGACGTCGTCCGGTGCAATCACCCGGCCATCGAACTCGGCACGCAGGTCCGGGACAGAGATGGCGGTGGTCTCGGAGGGGGAAGACTTCACGAACGCTCCTTCTCAAGCCGAAATCGGACATTCGAGCGAATCGAGCTACCTCATGGTGAGGGCGAACCGACCGCCGGCCAGCATCATTCCCGTTCCCTCTGACACATCGACCAGACGGGCATCGGCCGATCGGCTCGTCGTGTGTGGTGACAGGCGTAGGCGCACCGCAGTCGCCGGTTGATCGCATCTCTCTTTTCGCTCGCCGCGAACGCGTCGTCGAGGTCCGCCGACGGGGGAAGCACGGCTCGGCTCTCGGGTCCACAGCGTGGACACAGCCGGCCGCCTGGGAAGCTGCGCCGAACCGTCGGGGCAGATGCCCAAGAATCTTCGCCTCAGTGACGGGCGGCGACCGCACCGAGCCGGCTGACGCCGAAGATCCTCCTGGCATTGCGCCTGGATTTCGGGTCAGCTTCCCAGCATCGAGGGATGGGCCAGCCGAAACCGGCGGAGAGTCCGTCGACGTGTGCACCCACAGCCGCACGGTCGGGTTAGCTGTGCCCGTGGAGTCTGACGGCGACGGCGAGCTACGCGCCGCCGCATTCCTCTACATCGATCGACAGCGCGCCGTCTACGGCGACCGCAGTCCGTGGAAGGTGCTGCCAGCCTTCGAGTTCAACGGGCAGAGACGCGCTCTCATCACCCAGCGCGGGATCCGTTGGATCTCAGGAATGCCCGCGCTGACCTTCACGACGACGTACAGCCCCGACCCCACACAGGCACCGTATACCGATGGAGTAGGCGAGGAACGGTTGGCCGATCCAGTTACCCAGGCGACGTGCGGAGCTTCCTGACCGCGACCTGCTCGCCCAGCGCCACGCTCGCTTCATCACCTACGGTGGCGCGCGAACCAGACAGATGCGATGCCACGCACGTGGAGCCCGCTCGACGGCGTCGTGGTGTACCTCGTTGCCAGGGTCCCAGTCGGCGACGCCGTATCGAGGACCCTGTGGGCCGACGGCGTACGCTCGAGGCACCGGAGACTTCGCGCGGAGGAATCGCCGTGACCGAGCGCAAGCCCGCAGGCATGCGGTTCGAGTCCTGGGTCGAGCGCCAGATCCGCGAGGCACAGGAGCGTGGCGAGTTCGACGACCTCCCGGGGGCCGGAAAGCCCCTGCCCGGCCTCACCGGTCAGTACGACGAGATGTGGTGGGTCAAACAGGTCGTGGAGCGTGAGCAGATCTCGACGCTTCCTCCGATGCTGGCCCTGCGAAGGGAGGCGGAGGATCTGCTCGACGGCCTCGCGGGAGTGCCGTCAGAGGCTGAGGTGCGTGACCTCGTGAAGGACTACAACGCCCGCGTTGCCGATGCGATCCGCCGGCCTCAGGACGGCCCGTTGTTCGCCATCGCCCGCCGGCTCGACATCGACGAGGTCCTCGCCGAGTGGGCACGCCGCCGTGCGCGAAGTTGACCGGGCTTCTCCCGTGCCGCCGCCGTGCAGGCACGCGATCCGCGTCAGCGCAGGATGGGGCTGAGAAGATCGAGAGCCCGGTCCAGGTCGGCGGCCGTGGCGTGCCCGTAGCCGAGGACGATCCCCGGCTGCGACGGGTCCGGGGTCATGCGGTAGTCGTCGAGGTTCACCACCTGGACTCCGGCACGGGCGGACTCGGCCACCACCCACGCCGCATCCCGTCCGGGTGGAAGTGAGATCACGGCATGCAGGCCGGCATCCAGCCCAGCCACGCCGGTCACCCCGTCGAGACCGGCGAGTCGGCGCACCAGGCGCGCACGGCGCTCCGCGTAGATGCGCCGCTGCCGGGCGACATGCCGGCGAAGTCCCCCGTTCCCGATGTATGACCCCATCGCACGCTGCACGACCTCTGACACCGGCGTCCCGGTGACCTCACGAATCGCGAGAACCGCGTCGAACAGGTCCGGCGGCACCACCACGTAGGCGACTCGCAGGCCCTGGCTCATCACCTTCGACAGCGTCCCGATGTAGGCGACCCGACCACCGGTGTCGAGCGACGCAAGAGCCGGGACCGGTGTGGCGCCGAATCGGAACTCGCCGTCGTAGTCGTCCTCGAGCACCAGCACGTCGTGCTCCGTGGCCCACCGCAGAACAGCGAGCCGACGCTCGACCGGCAGGCGACCGCCGAGCGGGTACTGATGGCTGGGCGTGAGATAGAGCACCCGGGTGCCGACGGGTGCCCCGGCCAGTCCATCGACCACCAGGCCGTCGTCGTCGACCGCGACCGGGTGCAGGCGCGCGCCGGCGAGGGTCAGGACCGCCCTGGCCGACGGGTACCCAGGCTCCTCCATAGCCACGGTGCCGCCGCTGACGCCGGCCGCGTCGGCCAGGAGACGGATCGCGTCACCGGCCCCTGCGGTGACCACCACCTGGTCGGGTCGACAGGCGAGCCCCCGGGCCCTCCTGACGTGCTCGGCGATCGCCACCCGCACCTCGTCGAGCCCGGCCGCCGGGAGTTCGACGGGTCTCACCTGAGCCGACGACGCGTCCCGCCATGCCCGCCGCCATGCCGGATCGACGAGTCCGGACGTGTCCGGGCGCCCAGGAACAAGGTCGATGAGCCGACCAGGTCGATCGGCGTGATCAGCGCGCACGGCGACCTGGGAGGCGAGGGGCTCGAGCTGCGTGGTCTCGATGCCCACTGCGACATAGGTCCCTGATCCGTGGCGGGACTCGACCCACCCCTCGCCCTCGAGCTCGGTCACGGCTGCCACGACGGTCGCCCTCGACACGCCCAGGTGGGCCGCAAGTGCACGCGAAGAGGGCAGCCGCTGACCGGCGGCGAACGAGCCGGTCCTGATCGATTGGCGCAACTGCTCGGCGACCTGCTGACGGAGGTCTCGCCGGCCGTCGTCGTCGCTCCGGTCGAGAGCGATCGGCAGCTCGACTTCCGTCATGCGCACCATGAGAGCCTCAAGTGGTCTGCTCCAAGGTCGTCCAAGTGGCCTATGAAGCAGTCCACTAGTGAGGCAGAGTAGCAGCCATGACGACCGCACTGCTTCCCGTCACCGAGCGAACTCGCGTTCGTCGGCTCCGTGAACGTCAGGTGCGCGATCGCGAAGTCCTGTACGAGATCCTCGACAGCGGGCTGGTTGCGCACGTCGCCCTCTGCGTCGACGGCGGGCCCGTACTGCTGCCAGTCGCCTACGCCCGCGATGGTGACCGCCTGCTCCTGCACGGTTCTACCGGAGCCGGGCTGCTGCGAGCGGCGGCCGGCGGCGCACCCATCGCGGTGGCCGTCACGCACCTGGACGGGCTGGTCTTCGCCCGCTCGATCTTCGAGTCGAGCATGAACTACCGGTCGGCGGTCGTCTTCGGGACCGCAAAGGTGCTCGAGGGCGACGAGCGCGTCGACGCGCTTCGAGCGCTCAGTGGCCACCTGATGCCCGGCCGGTGGGACGAGGTCCGCCCTCCGACGACCCGCGAGCTCGCGGCCACCCTCGTGCTCGCCCTGCTCCTCGACGAGGTGTCGGTGAAGGTCCGGACCGGTGGGCCCTCCGCCGACGACGCTTCCGATCCGAACGTCTGGGCGGGCGTCTTACCCCTCGGTGTGCGCACCGATGAGGCCGTGGCGGCGGACGACGTTCCGCCCGGGGCGTCACCCCCGGACTCGCTGCGCGCCGCACGACGACGGCTCCACCACCCGAGGACATCCGACTGATCGCAACCGATGAACGAAGGAGTCACCACCGTGTCCCTGAACCCAACGCTGAACTCGTACCTGGCCATCCTCGGTGCCCAGGTCGCCGCCGACGGCATCGCCGCCCACGCCGGCGAGGTGCTCGTCGTGGCAGAGGCGGCTGTCCAGGTTGCTCCGGGCGCCACTGCCGTGCTCGCGGACGTCGGTCAGCCCGAGGTCACGAGGCAGCGCGCGCTCGCCGTCGCCTCGTCCGCCGTCCTGAGGAACCGGGCCGCCGCGGGTTCGCTCAGCGGAGCGCTCGCCGCCACCGCCGCCACAGGCATGGAGCTCACCGCAGCGTGAAACCACGGTCTGGCGTGATCGTGGTGCTCTTCTCGGCAGACGGCACGCCGCGCCACCTCATCGCGAGCGCCCGGCGACGTAGACCGGCAGGCGGCGCCGTCCCCAGCGTTCCGCCACACCGTCGAAGACACCGGGCAATCGCGTGCCACACGAGCGGCAGCCGCCCCGGTCGTCGAGGTGATAACGCCCGATGTCGTACCAGTCGCGGACGACCACCGCATCGCCACAGCCCGGACAGTACGTCGTCCCGCCCTCGCGATCGTGGACGTTGCCGGTGTAGACGAAGCGCAGGCCGTTCGACCGGGCAATCCGGCGAGCCCTGGACAGCGTGGAGCCCGGCGTGTGCGGCACGTCGAGCATCTTGTAGTCGGGGTGGAACGCGGTGAAGTGCACCGGCACGTCGGGGCCGAGCGCATCCGCGATCCAGCTGGTCTCGGCATCGATCTCCGCATCGGAGTCGTTGCGGTCCGGGATCAGCAGCGTGGTGATCTCGAACCACACGTCGGTCTCGTGCTTGAGGAACCTGAGCGTGTCGAGCACCGGGTCGAGCCGGGCAGCGCACACCCGGTGGTAGAAGTCGTCGGTGAACGCCTTCAGGTCGACGTTCGCAGCATCCACGTGCGCAAAGAACTCAGCCCGCGGCTCAGGACACATGAAACCCGCCGTCACCGCGATGGCGTTGATCCCTTTCTCGTGACAGGCGTCGGCCACGTCGGCGGCGTACTCCCAGAAGGTCACCGGGTCGTTGTACGTGAAGGCGACGCTGCGGCACCCGAGCGACGCGGCGGTCTCGGCGAGGGTCTCCGGGGAGGCACGGTCGGCCATGGTGTCGATCTCACGAGACTTGGAGATGTCCCAGTTCTGGCAGAACTTGCAGGCCAGGTTGCACCCGGCGGTGCCGAAGGAGAGTACGGGCGAGCCGGGAAGGAAGTGGTTGAGCGGCTTCTTCTCGACCGGGTCGATGCAGAATCCGCTGGACCGGCCGTACGACGTGAGCACGATCTGGTCCTGCACCCGGGCCCGGACGAAGCACAGACCGCGCTGGCCCTCGTGCAGCCGGCACGCGCGCGGACACACGTCGCACTGAATCCGGCCGTCGTCGAGACGGTGCCAATGCTGGGTCGGCACCGTGAAGGTGTCGTCGATCGTGGGCACGTCGTTCATGGGTGCGCCTCCCGACCACCGTACGCCGGGTGGATGCGCGGATCAGCATCACGGCGCATCCTTGGGGAAGCGGCGCATCTCGCGCCTGAGGCCGCCGGCGAACAACGGAGGTTCCCATGTGCCTTGCCGAAACTCACGAAGCGGTGCGCGATCAGTTGGATGGGCCGGCTCATCAGGGGCGGCCGGTGGGCCGTCGGGCCGTGCTCGCAGGTGGTCTCGGCGCCACGGTCGGCGCGCTGGCCGGCCCCGCGGCGGTCGCAACCCCCCAGGGCCGCCGCCGCATGCGCGACCTCACCTGGACCTTCTCGCCGTCGTTCCCGGTCTTCGTCGACGGCGAGGAAGCCGCCCGATCGACGCACGTCACGATCGAGGAGAACGGCTACTACCTGCAGCGCTGGAGCTTCTACGAGCACACCGCGACACACATGGACGCACCGGGGCACTTCACCCCGGGCGGCCGGCTGTCGCCGGACATCGGGCTGGACGACCTGTTCGTCCCCGCCGTGGTGGTCGACATCAGTGACAAGGTCGCCTCCGACCACGACGCGGAGGTCACCGTCGACGACCTGATCGGGTTCGAGCGGCGCCACGGGCGGATCCCACGCCGGTCGGCGGTCCTCATGTACTCAGGTTGGGAGACCCGGGCCGGCTCCACCGCCCTCTACCGTGGCACCGACGCGAGCGGCGTCTACCACTTCCCCGGATTCGACGTCGAGGCGATCGATTGGCTGGTCGACCGTCGGGACATCACCGGGATCGGGGTCGACACGCTCAGCCTCGATCATGGACCGTCGACGACGTTCGAGGTCCACGTGAACCTGCTCGGTGCCGATTGCTGGGGGCTGGAGAACATCCGCAATCACAACACCATTCCGCCGCGGGGCACCGAGCTGTTCGTCGGGCTGATCCCCTGGGAGCAGGGCTCTGGGGGGCCGTGCCGGGTGATCGCGCGCTGGTAGCAGGATCCGGGCGCCATCGTCACGAGCGCCGCCGCGGCGGCTACTGGGGCCGGCTGCCACTGTGTCGACCGGTTGGGCCAACCGCGTCGGACTCAGCGAACCTTGTTCGAATTGATCTCCGACGCCACGTGCCGTGCCCACTGGCGGATCGCGGTCCAGTCGCGGAAGTCGCCCTCGGGAGCCCTGACGGTCTTGACCACTGCGCGCTCGGTCAGCCGGAGATCGTGCTTGTCGAGCCTGCCGGCGAACGTCGCATGCTCCCGGACGCATGGCAGCTCGGCGAGTGTGACGGCGTCGGCCGAGTCGCCCTCCGGCTGCGGTGGATCACCGATCGGGCCGCTGGAGAACAGCCACACCGGCATCTCGCGGTGAGAGGCGTCCACGGCTTCGACGAGTCGTCGCGCCGGCTCCTGCCAACGGCCCATGTAGATGGCGCTGCCGATCACGGCGGCGTCGTAGGTGAGGACGTCGTCGACCGCGTCGGCGGGCCGGACGTGCACCTCGACGGCGGGGAAATCGAGGGCCTTCTCCAGCTCGTCGCCGATCTGCCTGGCGATCTCGTCGGTTGCCCCGTGTCGGCTCGCCGCCGTCACCAGGACTCTCATGATGTCTCCTTCCGCTGCTGCGTCGATCACGACCCGGGTACGAGGGCTTGGTCGAGGAACGCCACGACCCGTGCCTCCCACTGGTCAGGCTGCTCGGCCAGGCCCCGCGTGTGCGGTGTGTCCGGAAGCTCCCACACCTCGACCGTGCCGGGCGCGACTTCGGTGACGTCCCGGATCGCGGCCACCTCACCCGCGCCCGCGATGAGCAGCACGGGTCGCGGCGCGGTCGCCGCCAGCGCGTCTCGCAATGGCATCGGCATCGGCGCGTCGGTCAACAGGGCCGCGGTGGAGACGACGGTCCGGTTGACGGCCTGCTCGACCCAGCCACGCAGTCCCGGTGCCTGCGTCGTGTCCGCGGGCACGCGTGGCTGCACACCCTCCCCCACGACGGCCAGGATCCGGTCGTCGGTGGCCGCGGCGTTGACCGCCTGCTCGCCCCCCATCGACATGCCTACGGCGGCGATCCGGTCGGCGTGCACGTCGGACCGGGATTGCAGGTACGACACCGCACCTGCCAGGTCGAGGTCGCCCCACCAGCCGAAGTCCATGCCGTCGCCATCGCTGCGGCCATGGCCACGAGCGTCGTAGAGGAGAACTCCGTAGCCGTTGTCGGCCAGCACCTCGGCATGGTCGAGCACGGCCGAACGGGTCGAACCCGATCCATGGAGGACGGCCACCGCGGCGCCGTTGGCCGAAGGCACGTACCAGCCGGACAGCCGGACACCGTCAGCTGTCGTGAAGTCGACGTCCTCGTACCCGAGCCCGCGGTCGGACGGCGCGGCATCACCCACCTCGGTGGGCGGCAGGTTCGTCGCGTACACGGCAGGTGTCACGGGCACGAGGACGAACTGCAACAGCACGAGCACGACGGGCACGGACACCAGACGCCACCACCCGGGCAGGCGCCGGAGGAGCATCACGCCGCCGAACACGACGAGCAGGAGGGAGCACACCAGAACGAGCAGGCCCGCGGCTGCGGTCACGGAGAGTCCGGCCTTCATCACGTGCATGACGCCGACGCCGATCCCGACGGTCATCCCGATGACGCCGACGACGAATGCGAACGCGCCGAGTCCCAGACGCCCGGGACGACCAGGGATCGCCTTCACCTCGCCCATGCGGGCGCCATTGCGGGTCTGCACGGACATCATCGTCACCTCGCGAGCCGGATCTCGGGCCGCTTCCACCGTGCACGGCGAGCTCACGACGTGGCCAGGGACCGAGGTCGCCTCAGCCCGGGACGTTCGACCCGGGTCTCTGCGGCCCGGGCGCGGCAATGTCGGCATCAGAGGAAGGACGACAAGTCCGAGCGCGGAGGTACGCGATGGCAACCATGCAGGATCCCGGTTCCCCCGCTCCCGAACGTGCGGCCGCCGAGTCGGTGCCGCCGCCCGGGCCCGGCCTCGGCGCCGGGCGCGTCACGGCCATCGTGTTCGGAGCGATCGGCGCTCTGCTCGGTCTCGGGCTCACGACGGCCGGCGTGGTTGCGCTGGTCTACGAGGCCACGCAGCGCGATGCCGACGGGTACGTCCTCGCGCCGGATGAATCCCTGTCGACCGAGACCTACGCGATCACCTCGGAAGGCGTGGAGATCCACCTCGAGGGTGTGCCGGACTGGGTCGTGAATCCGGAATCGCTCGGCACCATCCGCGTGAACGCGGTGGCCGAGGACGGCGAGGCACTGTTCGTCGGGATCGCCCCGGAGGCGGAGGTCGATGCCTTCCTCGCCGACGTGGCACACGAGGAGTTCCACGGTTTGGGCGGGCCTGGAACCGCAGTAGCGGGCAACACCGAGGCCGGACGCCCCGATGGCGTCGACATCTGGGTTGCCTCGGCCACGTCCACCGACACGGCGACCGTGACCTGGCCGATGGCCGACGGGCGTTGGGCGCTCGTCGTCATGAATGCCGATGCGTCGCCCGGCGTAGCGGTCGACATGACCGTGGGCGCACGGGTCGACTGGCTCGACGAGCTGGGGATCGGTCTCCTGGTAGCCGGTCTACTGCTTGTCGGCGCGGGTGTGCTCACCATCACGCTGGCCGCGCGCCCGCGCCGCTAGACGGTACCCCCGGTCGGCGAACCTGCCGGCCCGCCGGGCTAGGACAGTTCCTGCTCCACCCGGGTCAGACCCGACGTCTGCTCGTCCAGGTCGTCATATGCGACGCGGTGCTCGAGCAGGAACCGTTGCCATGATGCGTCGTCGGCGAACGTGTCGATGGTGAGGTAGCGCCCGGGCGTCTCCACCGCGCGGTAGAGCTCCGTCCCGACGTAGCCGTCGGCAAGCGAGAAGAGTCGAGCCCAGGCGCCGTCGTGGCCGTAGATACGTTCGAAGTCTCCCGCCGACCCGTCGCGCACGTCGTACCGCCAGACTCTGATCTTCATGGTGATCTCCTTGCTCCCGGCCGGTCGGCGCCGGCCCCGTGGTCAGCGGGCATCACCGGCGGGTCGATGTATCAGAACGCGATCTCGGTTCTCGTATGAGGAACTGAGAACAGGGAGGTTCCTCATGGACCTCGTGACATGTCCAGAGTGCGGCCAGCCGGCCGACGTGGAATGGCGCACCAGCGTCCCCAGTACGGACGGGCCCATCGAGCTCGCCAAGATCCGGTGTACCTTGTGGCACCACTTCCTGATGCCGACGGGAGGACTCGTGCCTCTCGGCACGGCGCCTGCGCCCGACGTCGACCGGCGCGCGCACATCGGCGCTCGGTGACGCCGGCCGGGCCTCCGACGGTGCCGGCTCACACGGACGGAGCGAAGGGTTCCGACGATCCGGGGTCGCGGCTGGCCCGCGCCGTGGCCACGGCATCAGCGACATGGTCCTGATGCTCCAGGAGCACGTCGAGTTGGGTGATCTCGAGAACGCGTCGAACCGCCGGTTGTGCGCCGGCGACGACCACCGAGCTACCGATCTCGCCGGCCTGGCGGTAGGCCACCACCAGCGCGGACAGTCCGGTCGAGTCCATGAAGTCGACCTCCGACAGGTCGACGACCACGCACGGCTCGCCGACGCCGATGTGGCCGAGCAGGTGGTCGCGCAGCGTCGGCGCGGACGTCATGTCGACCTCACCGCCGACTTCCACGACGAGGCAACCATCGACGGTGCGCGCACGTAGACGGAGCCGGCTGCTCACAACCGACCCGTCCCACAGCGCGAACGGTACGGACTCATGGCGGGTGCTCACCTCGATCTGGGAAGGTGACCGCCCTGTACGGCCGTCACCGAAGCGATGGCTGCTGCCCAACCACTGGCCATGACTATCGCGGTCGGGCGCGATGCGTCAAATTGCCGGCGACGACCGGTCGGGTCCGCGTCGTTCCGGCCGACTCGACGATCTCCTGGGCGATGACTCGAAGCTTCACGTTCCGGTGCTGAGAAGCCTTCTTCAAGGTGGCCAGGGCTTGCTCGGGAGGACAACCCTGGTGCGCCATGACGACCCCAATAGCCTGGTCGATGACGGCACGCGACGAGAGGGCCGCGCGCAACTGTTCGGTCAGCACGGCTTGGTCGCGATGACGAAGCACCCCGGACATGACCGTCGCGGCCTGGCCCGCGACCAGCCGGGCCAGCACGGCCGCCTGCTCGTCGAATGCACGCAGATCCTCGGAGTAGATGTTCAAGGCCCCTTCGGCACCGTTGTCGACCTTCAGCGGCAGCGCCATCGTCGACCTGATCCCGTGCTCGACCATGACCGAGCGGAAGTCCCCCCATCGCTCGTCGGTCTGCAGGTCCTGCGACAACACCTCCCGGGCCGAGCGGATCGCTTCGAGGCAGGGGCCGTCGCCGTGCTCGTACTGGAGATCGTCGAGGTGCCGTGCTTTCTCGTTGGCGATCGCGACACTGTGGACCGCCCCGTCGCGCACCAACGAGACGCTGCAGTTCGTGGTCGCGGGGACGATCTGGCAGGCGGCCGTCGCAATCTGCTGGAGCAGGTCGTCGGGCTCGTCGAAGGTCAGCAACAGGCGCGACAGATCGTGCAAGGCACCACCCACCTGCCGCCACGTTGGTTCTGCCACCTCACACCCCCTCTACAGTCGCTCGCTCCTTGTGCGATTGCTCAGACGCACATCGTGGCGCCGCTGCCGCACATCGTCATCGTGCACCATCGACTTCGTCATGCGGGAGTGCGGTCCTCATGGCCAGCGACACGTATCCGAGGCGCCTATCGGCAACTCACTGTCCGCGTTGCCGCGCCACGTGATGGTGCGGACCAGTGGCCCGGATGAGGTCACCGCGACCGTCGTGCCGAGGTCCTGAAGACTGCCGTCGGCATCACCTGGACGGACGGGACGCCTGGGCGGCCTCCAGGGCGGCCTCCAGTGCGTCGGACACGTCGTCATGAAGGACGAGCACGCACGCCACGTCGATGGCCCTCAGCGCCCGCCGCACTGCGGACTGCGCGCCCGCGACTCGCAGAACGCCGCCCGAGTCACTCGTTTCGTGGCCGGCTTCGAGCACCGCGCTCAAGCCGGTGGTGTCGGCCATGGTCACGCGGCTCAGGTCGACGATCAGGGCCGTCTCGCCGAGATTCAGATAACCGATCAGGTGGTCGCGAACCGACGACGCGCTGGCGACGTCGAGCTCACCGGCGGCCCGGACGATCAGACATCCACCCAGGCTCTGGACACGGATCTCCAGCTGACCTGTCACCTGTGGCCGACCTCCGAGCCGCTCGCCTATCTGTCACGGCCACTCTAGACCAGCAGTCAACCACGTTGTCATAGCACCACGGCACCCAGGTGTGGAACTCGTGGGCCGGGCGTCCAGGCCCACACACGGTCAGACCGCGCGATCGAGCATCCGATCGAAGAAGTCGCGGTACTGCTGAACGACGACCCGCAACTGTTCGGTGTCGCCACCCTCTGCCGTGCTCCACGAGTCGAGCTGGCGTTGCTGCTCGGCCAGTGCATCTGTGACCGCACGAACCGCCTCGGCAATCAGCGCGCGGGCCTCACCGGCGACGCCGCTGGGGTCGTCGACAAAGCGAAGCTGGAGCTCTTGCCACCGCACACGCATGTCCTCGGCAGCGCCTTCGGCCCATCCGACGGCCGCCACCGGGGGCTCGGCGGGCGCCTCCCCGGGCATGAGCTCGGCGGACTCGACCCCGTCAGCGGTCGCGGCCTGCTCATCGGTCCCTGCCCGCTCATCGGTCCCCGCCCGCTCATCGGTTGTCGACGCTGCAGCCGGCTCGTCGCTCATCGCGGCGGACGCCGCCCGCGGCTCATCGTCGGAGCGGATCTCGCCCTCGGGCCCTGCTGCGGACGGCACCACGGTCTCTGCCTCGTCACCGGTCGACCGGTCGTCGACGGAACGGTGCGCCGGGTCGTACGGCTCGCCGTCGACCGATTCGCGCTGGTCGGCGTCCGGCGTTGCGATGCGGTCGGCATCGTCGGTGGGCCGCTCGGCCTGCTGGTACCCGTCCTCGTCGTGGATGTCTGTGTCTTCGCGCATCGAAATGCCCTTCTCACCGTTGGGTGGAGTCATGCGTGGCGTCGTCGGTCGAGCCGAGCAGGTCGGCCACGAGCGACCGGTAGTGCAGCACGGCCTGGCGGAGTTGTTCGGTGGTGGCCTCGCCTTCCCGGTTACGCAGACTGATCTCGTGGGCATCGCGGTAGTTGCCCAGCGTGCGGGCGTGCTCGACCGACAAGTGCTCCAGCTGCTCGCCGTAGTCGTCGGTCGGGTACCCACGGTCAGCGATGAGCTGGGTCACCAGGTCGTCGGCGGCTCCGACGGCGTTCTCGGGCGCATCGACGAACCTGGCTTGGATCTCGTCCCACTGTGCCGTGTAACGCTCACGCGCCTCCGGGGTGAGCTCCTTGAGCTCGAGCTCGGAG
>DASRTE010000159.1:0-2320 GCA_035656095.1 Jiangellaceae bacterium | reverse complement strand
TGGCGACGGCTCTCGGCGCTCGATCGGATCCTGGCCAGGGTCGTGCCCGCCGGGCTGTTCTACAACGTGTCCGTCACCGCGGTGCGGCCGGCGTGACCGACCCCCGGCAGGCTCGGTTCCTCACGGTCGCGAGCCTGCGCTGGGTGTTGCGCCACCGGGCGTGGACGCCGTGGTACCTCGTCCGGTACTGGCGGCTGCTGCGGATGCGCGTGCGACACCGCGACGTCGTGACCGAGGGCATGGTGTTCCTGGGCCGGCGGGTAGAGATCGCCGCCCGGCCGGGTTACGGCCGGGTGGTCCTCGGCCGGTGGGTCCACGTCGGGGACGAGACCCGGTTGCGCGCCCACGAGGGAACGTTGCGGATCGGTGACAAGGTCGTCTTCGGCCGCGGCGACACGGTGAACTGCTATCTCGACGTCGAGGTCGGTGCCCGAACCCTGGTCGCGGACTGGGTCTACATCACCGATTTCGACCACCGGTTCGACGACCTGGACCTGCCGATCAAGGACCAGGGCATCGTCAAGTCACCGGTCCGCATCGGCCCCGACTGCTGGCTCGGCGTGAAGGTGAGCGTGTTGCGTGGCTCGGTCATCGGGCGCGGTTGCGTGGTGGCGGCGCATGCCGTCGTCCGTGGAGACATACCCGACCGGTCCGTTGCCGCCGGGGTGCCGGCGCGGGTTCTCAAGGATCGCAGCCGGAAGGTCGTGGCAGCGCCAGGCGAGTCGATGATCGAGCCCCTGTAGGCGATCACCGGCGGACCGCGACGAGCCGAAGGTCCAAGCTGGCGTCGATGTCGTCGCCGGACAGGAGGAAGTCGTCGGTCGCCACGCCGGCGACGAAGGCGGTGAGATCCGCCGGCCACCCGGCCGGCTCCGTGGCCAACTGAGCGGCGACGAGGTCGCCATGCCCAGCCTCGAAGGCCACGATCCGGTCGCCATGGCGAAGGCCATCCAGGGTCTCGATCCGGAACGGCCCGGCCCCCACGAGGGCCTTCAGGTCGGCAGCGTCGAGTTCGTGGGCGTGGAACGGATTGTCCGGCGGGAATGTCAACCGGTTCGGCGTCGTGAGCGCGAGCCGGCCACCGGGCCGCAACACGCGAGCACACTCGACGAGGAACGTTCGCTGGTCCCAGAGGTGCTCGATCGTCTGCAGGCTCAGGGCCACGTCGAAGGAGCCCGCTGCGAACGGCAGCGCGACCAGGTTCCCGAGGACCGCAGGCACGCCGTACGTGCCGCGCGCGTGCTCGACCGCGTCCGCGTCGTAGTCGAGCGCGACGACGGTGGACGCCCCGGCGTCGAGCGCGACGGCCGCGCCGTAACCCTCACCACAGCCGGCCTCGAGGACGATCGCCTTCGCGCACAGCGGCGCCAGGGCGAGATATGCGGCCTGGTGCCGGCGGAACCAGTAGTTCTCGTGGGATAACCCCGGAACGGTCCGTTCGCCTGTTGGTGGCAGTTGTGCCGTCCGACCTGCGCTGATGCCGCCGATGACAACCCCGCTCCCGCGTGTCCAGTTATGCACAGCGCTTGCTGTGGCGATAACCCAACCCGCGTGACCACCGCTGCGCAAGCGCAACACGACGAATGGGACGGCTGGATACGGGACTGGCTGCTCGCCCAGACCGACCGGCAGCGCCCGGGCGAATGGCCCCGCACCCTGCCTTGACCCATTACGAGGGAAAATAGTAGATGATCTTGCCGGATGCGTTGACCGCTCGCGATGCCGGGCCTATAAGTGAACAAAGGTGTCTCACGTACGAGACGCCACTGGGGGATGGGGGAACACCATGACGAAGCTTGCCATGCGAAGCGTTGCGGCGACCTTTGCCACAGCGCTGTTGCTGTCGGCGGCGGTGCCGGCCTTCGGTAACCCGCCTCCGCCCACGAACGGTGGCAATGGCGCGGGTCACAGCGGCCAGTGCACCGGCAACCCGGACGACCGTCCGGCGTCCTGCGGGCCGTAGGAGGCAACCATGAAGCGCAGCCTGGCCGCCGTCGCCTTCGCCGCCGCGTTGAGCCTCGGCACCGTCGCTCCCGCGTTCGCCGACCCGCCCCCGCCCGCTCCGGGCAACGGCGGCGGCAACTCCGGGCAGTGCACCGGCCCACAGGACGACCGTCCCAACTCGTGCCAGTCGCAGGGCGGACCCGGCGACTGAGCCCTGTGTGACCGTAGCTTCAGAGGCCACCTCCGAGCCGGAGGTGACCTCTGAACTGCGTCTGGCGCTAAGACGCCGGGCGGGCACCCCTGCCGTCCGGGCCGTCCAGTGTCAGTGCCGCGTGGCACGGTCGGCAGCGTGCCCGGCGTAGTTGAATGGGACCGT
>DASRTE010000158.1:0-9666 GCA_035656095.1 Jiangellaceae bacterium | reverse complement strand
GGATCGTCAGCCGCACCGTGCCGCCGGAGGGTCGCGAGGTCGCCCATTTCCTGGTGCCGGCTGCGCAGATGTGGGATGACGTCGCCGCACCTGCAGCAACCAACGGCTGTTCTGCTCTGACACCTGCGTCGACAGCTGGATTGCGGCGTCGGGGAAATGCGCCGGGTACGTCATGGACCTGGCGACGCTCTGGCGATTGGCGCAGCACTGGTACGACGGCCGCCTCGACCGCGGGTACCGGCGGCGCAAACCGGTGCAGGCTGCCGACCACTTCTGTGCCGCCGGCCTGCGCGGCACCTTCTGGGGCCTGTGACGGACCGCCCGCCGTTCGGCTCACAACAGGCGACAGCCCACCGCGGCGATCGACCCGGTGAACTCGGAGATCGTGACGTAGCCGCAGGCGTCCAGCCGGTACCCGACCGCCTCGGACTGGATCTGGATCGGTGCCGGAACCCGGCGGAGCGGCCAGCCGGGGAACCCTCCGAGGTCCGCCTCCGCCTCGGGTGCCACGTACTCGACCACCTGGTCGTAGGTGCGCAGCAGCACCCGGCCGTCCGTGGACGACGCATCGGTGACGACGTTGCCGACGATGCCGGTGAACACAGGTCGATCGGGGTCGGGCAGGTCGATCTCGCCGAGCAGGTCGAGGACGCCGCCGTCGGGATCGCCGCGATAGAGGCGCGTCGGACCGGTGGTGGCGGACGCCTCGTCGAAGGAAGCCTTGCTGACGATCAACGGCCGACCGGAGTCGTCGACGATCAGGGCCTCGGCATCCGTCGGCGCGTCCGGATAGGTGTATCGCACGGCGTCAGCCGCAACCGCGTTCTCCGTCGGTGCCGTCAGGTCGGGCTCAGGGAACCGGTAGACGACCACGTCCGCCCTGCCCACGTGGTCGCCGATGTCGCCGACGAAGACGCACTGTCCGGAGCCGCTCGGTCCACAGTGTCCGACGGCCAACGCCTCGGCGTTCTCCGCCGACATCGCGTCGACACCGACCCTGCCGACGAGCGTGCCGTCGGCCCGGATGGCAACCACCTCGTCGGTGCCGGGTTCGTCGCTGACCACGTAGTACACGCCGGATGTGGTGCGGCTCGCCGCCACCCCGCTCACCTCGACGACGACGTCGGAGGACAGCCTGCCGACCTCCTCGGGCTCCCCGTAGCAGGGTTCGTCGCACGCCTCGGTTGTTGGCGATGGGCTGACTGTCGGCGACCCGTCCGCCGGGCCGCCGCGAGATCCCTGGCTGTCCGCCTGCGTCCCTCCGACGGCCGCACACCCGACCAGTCCCAGCGCGGCGACGACACCCACGGCGCAGTGATGGAGGAGCACGGCCCCACCGTAGGGTGGAGGAGCCAGCGCGAACCATGGCGCGACGCGTCGCGGGTGCTCAAGAGATCAGGGACCGGACCTCGGCGGCGGAAGCCAGCTCGAGCGCGGCCCTGGCGAGCGCCCGGCACGCTTCCATGTCGGCTGTACGCACCGCCTGCTTGACCACAGGCACGGCGAACGGTGCGACGCTCAGCTCGTTCACGCCCAGGCCCAGAAGTAGCGGTACGGCGGCGGGCTCGGATGCCACCTCGCCACAGACGGCCACCCTCACCGTGCTGCCGGCGGCCCGGCACACGGTGTCGATCAGGCGGAGCACGGACGGGTCGAGCGGGTCGGCCACGGCTGCCACGGACGCGTTTCCGCGCTCCGCCGCCAACGTGTACTGGGTCAGGTCGTTGGTGCCGATGCTCAGGAAGTCGACGTGTGGGGCGATCGCCGCCGCCTTCAACGCGGCGGCCGGTACCTCGACCATGGCTCCGAACTCGAGGCCGGCAGGCACGTCGCGCCCACCCGTGACGTCCTCGAGCATCCGGCGAACGGCAAGGACCTCGCCGACGCCGCTCACCATCGGGATCATCACGCTGACCGGGTGGTCGGCCGCGACCCGGCAGATGGCCAGCAGCTGGTCGCGCAGGAGGTCAGGTCGGGCCAGGGCGAGGCGGATGCCGCGGAGGCCGAGGAAGGGGTTCGCCTCGGCGGGCACGTCGACGTACGGCAGTGACTTGTCGCCTCCGACGTCCAGGGTCCGGAAGACGGCCCGTCGCCCGTCGAGGCGTTCGGTCACGGCCCGGTACGCGACCTCCTGCTCGGCGACGGTCGGTGCGGACTCGCGGCCCAGGAAGAGGAACTCGGTGCGGATCAGGCCGGCGAGGTCGGCGCCGTGCTCGGTGGCCAGCGCGGCCTCCGCCGGGTCGGCGACGTTCGCGGCGACGTGGACCGTCCAGCCGTCGCGGGTGACGGCGGGCAGATGGGCGGCCGACATGGCCATGTCGACGTAGCGGTCGCGTTCGGTGGCCCGAGCCTTGATCGTCACCAGCGTCTCGGCATCGGGGTCGATGACGAGCTCACCGGTCTCGCCGTCCAGGGCGACCGTCGTCCCGTCCGGCGTCGCGAGCACACCCGGACCGGCGCCGACCACCGCCGGGATGCCCCGGGACCGGGCCAGGACCGCGCTGTGCGCGGTCGGGCTTCCGTACGCGAGCACGATGCCGGCCACGGTGTCGCGGTCGAGTGCCGCCGCCTGTGCAGGGGTGAGGTCGGCGGCCACAAGGACACCCGGGCGGACCTCGAAGGTGGGCGTCCGGCCGAGCATGGCCTGCAGCACCCGATCGCGCAGCGCCCGAACGTCGGCTGCCCGAGCCCGCAGGTACTCGTCGTCCAGGCGCTCGAGGGACTGCTCGGTCGCCGTCAGTACGTCGCCCCAGGCGCGAGGGGCACCGGCTCCCGCCTCGATGCGGCGGCGGATGTCGTCGAGGAGTTCGGCGTCGTCGAGAAGCATCAGGTGCGCGTCGAAGATTCCGGCCTCCGACTCACCGGCCTCCCGTGCCGTCAGCGCCCGCGTGCGGACCGTCTCGCGACGAACGGCCGCCACCGCACCGCGGATCCGTCTCCACTCCGCGACCGGGTCGCCGGCCGGACCCTTCTCCGGCGCCACGTCGGTCACGACATGGCGCGGCTGCCACGACGGCCCGACCGCGATGCCGGGCGACGCCGCGAGTGGACCGGGCCCGGCCGGTGCCACAGCGGTTGGGGCGGGTACCGAGGCGCCCGGTTCGTCGAACCGGCGGGCAGCGAGGGAGACGATGTGTTCGACCGCCTCCTTCGCCTGGCTGCCGGTGGCGGCGACCTCGACCCGGTGGCCGGACAGCGCTCCGAGAGTGGCCACCCGGCTCAGACTCGACCCGGGCACGGCAGCCGAACCGGTCGTGAGGTTGCGTAGTCGCACCCGTGCGTCCAGGGTTCGCACCTCGGCCACCAGCCGTGCCGCCGGCCGTGCGTGCAGACCATGCACATTCGTGACGACGAAAGCCGCGCTGGCATCGGGCGCTTCGTCGGCGGCGTCCGCCTGCACGGCGGCGACGGGGGTCTGCAGGTGCGACTGCTTGCCGGCCAGCGCTGCGGCTGCCTCGGACTCGACTTCGTCGAGCGTGGCACCCCCGGCCGCGGCGACCGTCGCCGCGACGAGGCCCTCGACCACGGGCGCCGCGCACAGCCGAGCCCGGGCGGCGACGTCGGGGTCGAGAAGGTCCAGCGCGAGTTCCGCGGAGAGTATTGCGCTGCCGAGGTCCATCAGCACCAGCACACCGTCGGGACCGTCGACCTCCTCGATCGCCTCCCTGACCCGCACGGCGTCGGTGCCGAACGTCGTGTCGTCGAGACCGGCGGCCACGGCCGTGCGCACGGTCCGGCCGTGGAGCATCTCCCCTGCCAATGCCACGGCCGCGCGAGCCAGTGCCCGGCTGTGGGAGACGACGACGATTCCGACCATGGCGTCGTCCGTCAGCTCACGGCATCCGCGGCCGTGCGGACCAGCAGCGCCACGCTGGTCGCCCCCGGGTCCTGGTGCCCGACGCTGCGCTCGCCGAGATACGAGGCCCGCCCCTTCCGCGCCAGCATGGGGATCGTGGCGTCCCGGCCGGCCTCGGCCGCGTCGCGCGCCGCGCGTAACGCCGCGTCGAGATCCTCGCCACCCTCGAGCGCGTCGTCGAGGGCGGCGACGGCAGGTGCCAGGGCGTCGTACATCGTCTTGTCGCCGGCTTCGGCCTTGCCGCGCGCGACAATGCCGTCCAGACCGGCCCGCAGGGCGGCGGCGAACCCCTTCGGGTCGAGCTCGGAGTCCTCGCCGGCCGCTGTGGCGAAGCGGAGGAAGAACGTGCCGTACAGCGGTCCGCTGGCTCCGCCCACTGTGCTCACGAGGGTCATGCCGACCTGCTTGAACAGCGCCGCGGCGCTGGCCGGCGGGTCGCCGTCGTCCAGCACCGCGAGCACCGCCGTCATCCCCCGGTCCATGTTCGTGCCGTGGTCGGCGTCGCCGATCGCGGCATCGAGCTGGGTCAGCTGCGCCTTGTTCTCCCCGATCAGCGCAGCGAACCCACGAACCCAGGCCAGCAGGCCTTCGAGGGTGACGGCATCGGACATGGTCAGGCTCCCCACCTCAGCGCCGGCGTCCTGACCGGAGCATCCCAGAGGGCGAGCAGATCATCGGTGACCCTGAGCAGCGTCACGGAGCACCCGGCCATGTCCAGCGAGGTGATGTACGGCCCGACCAGCGAGCGGGCGATCTCGACGCCGTGCCCACGCAGGATGGAGGCCACCTCGTTGTACATGACGTAGAGCTCGATCAGCGGTGTCCCGCCCATGCCGTTGACGAACGCGATCACGGCATCGCCGCCGGCGAAGGGCAGGTCGGAGACGATCGGCTCGACCAGGAGCTCGGCGATGGTGCGGGCGGGGACGAGGGGGAGTCGCCTACGGCCCGGCTCGCCGTGGATGCCGATGCCGATCTCCATCTCGTCCTCGCCGAGCTCGAACGTCGGCTTGCCCGCGGCCGGAACGGTGCACGACGTGAGCGCCATGCCCATGCTGCGTCCGTTCGCGGCGACCCGCTTCGCGACGTCGGCCACCTCCGGCAGCGACCGGCCCTGTTCGGCAGCGGCACCGGCGATCTTCTCCAGGAGCACGGTGACGCCGACGCCCCTGCGGCCGGCGGTGTAGAGGCTGTCCTGTACGGCGACGTCGTCGTCGGTGACGACCGAGACGACCTCGACACCGGTCTCCGCGGCGGCCAGTTCGGCTGCCATCTCGAAGTTCATGACGTCGCCGGTGTAGTTCTTGACGACGTGCAGGACGCCGGCACCGCCGTCGACGTTCTTGGTGGCCTCGAGCATCTGGTCGGGAACCGGCGAGGTGAAGACCTCGCCGGCACAGGCGGCGTCGAGCATGCCCTGGCCGACGAAGCCGCCGTGCAGCGGCTCGTGGCCGGAGCCACCACCGGAGATCAGCCCGACCTTGCCGGACACCGGCGAGTCGCCGCGATAGACGATCTTGTTGGGGTGGTCGACACGGAGTTCAGGGTGTGCAGCAGCCAAACCGTGCAGCGCCTCCGTGACGACGTCGGCCGGGTCGTTGACGAGCTTCTTCATGGTGTCCTCCGGCGTGATCAGACGGACGTCGAGGTGGTCGGCGCCGGTGCGGCCGCAGCGGGGATGGTCTCCGGTACCTCCGGCGTACGGGTCATGGCCACGTAGATCAGTGCTGCAGCAATGCCAGCACAGATCTCGGCGGCGAGGTAGACCGGCGCCTGGCTCCACTCGACCTCGCCGCCCCAGAGTTGCTGGACGAACATCGGGCCGAGTGTGCGGGCCGGGTTGATCGACGCACCCGTGGCCGGAGCGACGGGGATGATCGCGGCGAAGACGACGAATCCGATCGCGACGCCGGCGAAGCCCGGCGCAGCTGCCTTGTGGATCACCCCGAAGACCGTGAACACGAGGATGAACGTGCCTACGAACTCAGCGAAAAACGCCTGTCCGGCGCCGACGTCCGCACCGTAGGCGGCCACACCGAGGCCCACGTCACTGGCCCGCTGACCGAGAACGCCGATGATGGCGACGGCACCGAGAACCGCACCGACGAGCTGTGCGCCGATGTACGCGGGGACCTGCGACCAGGGGAACTTCCCGGTGACGGCGAGCCCGAGGGTGATGGCGGGGTTGATGTGGTTGCCCGACACGTGCCCGAGGGCGTACACCGTCGCGATGACGATCGTGCCGAAGGCGAACGAGATGATGCCCAGGTCGGCCATCGTGAACGGGCTGTCGCCGTTGACGATCAACGTGGCCGGCACCGAGCCGACACCCACGAAGACCAGGAACGCCGTCCCGATCACCTCGGCCACGAGCTTCTGCGGTGTCCGTAGTCCTTCCATGTCCGGACCTCCAGGGCGCGATACCGAACATCGTTCGGTAATGTCGAATAGTATCTGAACATTACGACTGTGTTTCACTAGGCGCAAGGGGTTGAGGCGACATGTTTCGAGGTCTGCGGTGATCCAGTCGGTCGACCGGGCGATCCGGATGCTGGCTGCACTGCAGGGTGCTCGGCGGATGAGCCTGTCCGAGCTCTCCGGTCGGCTCGAGCTACCGCCGTCGACCGTCCACGGCATCATCCGGACGCTCGTCGACCACGGCATGGTGACGCAGGAGCGGGGATCGGGCCGCTATCAGCTCGGTCCGGCCGTCCTGCGTCTGGGCAACGTCTACCTCGACACGTTGGAGCTGCGATCGCGGGCCGTGACCTGGTCCGAGGAACTGGCTCGGCGGAGTGGATTCGCGGTCCGCACCGGGGTTCTGCTGGGCGACGACGTCGTCATCATCCACCACGAGCCACGGCCGGACGGCAGTCGGCAGATGCCCGAGGTCGGCATCGTGATCCCGGCCCATGCCAGCGCATTGGGCAAGGCACTGCTGGCGTTCCTTCCGGACGACGCGAAGAGCCTGTTGGACGGACCGGCCCTTCGCAGCATGACCGGTGAGACCGTCACCGATCCCGCTTTGCTGGCCGCGCAACTCGACCAGGTGGGCACGAGCGGAATCGCACTCGAGAGCGACGAGGCCGTCCTGGGTGAATGCGGTGCGGCGGCGGCGGTGTTCGACGCGACCGGGCTGGCGGTCGGAGCCGTCGGCGTGGTGGTTCCGTCGAACGAATGGCCGGTGGACGACGGCGTCGTCGACGCGGTGCGGTCGACGGCCCGGACGATTTCCCGCGAGTTGGGTGCAAGCCGGTGGCCCGCCAGTCCCGTCGACTGAGCAGACAGGCTAGGGGCGTTCACCGGCGATGCGAATGTCGAGGGCGGCGAACCGCCCGATGTCCTCGAGCTCGGACTCGATGCCGGCGCGGACGGCGTCGTCCCAGGGTGCCGCGAACGGAGCGACGGTCACCTCCAGGCCGTGACCACGACGTGCGCCGGACCAGATGCCGACGACTCGGCCGTCGGCGACGACCGTTGGCAACACGTAGCCGCCACCTGTCCAGACCTTCGTTCCGTGCTCGGCCGGGACGGCGGCGTCCCGGTTCGCGTAGCCGAGGAGGTACGGGTCGAAATGCGGAAGGAGCCGGACGACCGGCCGGCCGTGCCGCTGTGCGGAGGCCGCCCCGTCGGCATCGGCCCGGTCCGACGACCACCACGCCGTTTTCGCATCGGCCACGGTCAGGCCCGACCACGATGCGAGTCCGGGCGGATCGCTTCGGCCGTATCCGACGCGGTAGCGCCGAGCGAGCTCGGCCAGGGCCTGGTCACGGTCGATATCCGGCCCGGTGCCGGAAGGCCGCAGCATCCACGTCTGGTCACGGCCACGGTCCGGGCCGAAGCACAGCAGCCCCCGCATGGCCGCATGCGCGACGACGTGGATCCCACGCTGCCCGGCCGGGTCGATGCCGTGCCGGGCCAGGCCGGCGAACACGTCCGGACGCGTCACCGGCCCTGCGCCGAGGAGGCGGCCGAGCACGTCGACCGACCGGCTGAGAGTCTCCGCGTCCAGGCCGAGCTGGTCGTAGCGGCGCGATCCCTTCCGGACCATCGCGGGACCCAGCAGCGGGAACAGCCAGTCGAGGTCGTCCACGTGGACGACGTGCAAGGTCCCGCGCATCAGCCACGTGCGGACCAGCGGGCCGGTCGGGACCATCGCCCGGTCGATGTCGGACGCGGTGAGTCCGACGGTCCGGGCGCGGACGGCCAGTGCGGCGGCGGACGGGATCTGCGCCTGGAGGCCGATCAGGTGACGGACCACGTCCACAACGGTCGCGGACGCGTCCGGGCGCGCCAGCAGCTGAGCCTGCCAGCGCGCCCGCCGGACGTCGTCGTCAGACGGTCCTGCGACTGCTGACGCCACTGACCAGGGCGACTCCCACGGCCGCGACGCCGATCTGGAACAGGATCTCGATCCAGTCGATGCCGTCGGTGGTCGCGACTCCGACCTGCTGGGCGAGCCACGTGCCGATCAGGGCACCGAGGATGCCGATGACGATGGTGAGGAGGATGCCGATCGCCTGGCGGCCGGGAAGGACGAACCGGGCGAGTGCGCCGATGATCGCACCGATCACGATCGCGCTGATGATGCCTGCCGCAGTCATGTCTGCTCCTTATCACGGGTGATTGCAGGGATCATGTAACCGTTCCACGGGCCCCGCAAACCTCGCGATCTGCGCCTTTATGCGTCCCGGCCGCGCTGGTCGTCCGGCCAGGCCCAGTCCCTGATCTCCGGCGCATCCTCGCCGAACTCCCGCGTGTACTGCCGCGCGCGCAGGCGCGTGTCGCCCATCTGCTGTCGGAGAGCGGCGGCGTTCGATCCCAGTGAGGGCACCCGGTCGATGACGTCCATCACCAGGTGGTACCGGTCGAGGTCGTTGAGCATCACCATGTCGAACGGCGTTGTCGTGGTGCCCATCTCCTTGTACCCGCGGACGTGGATGTTGTCGTGGTTGGTCCGCCGGTAGGTGAGCCGGTGGATGAGCCACGGGTAGCCGTGGTAGGCGAACACCACGGGCTTGTCCACGGTGAACAACGTGTCGAAGTCGCGATCGGACAGACCGTGCGGGTGCTCTCTCTCGTCCTGCAGGCGCATGAGGTCGACGACGTTGATCACGCGCACCTTCAGGTCCGGAAGATTCCGGCGGAGCAGGTCGGCGGCCGCGAGCGTCTCGAGCGTCGGGACGTCTCCGGCGCAGGCCAGCACGACATCGGGATCGCGGTCATGTTCCGTTCCGGCCCAGGTCCAGATGCCGATGCCGCGGTTGCAGTGGGCCACGGCCTCGTCCATCGACAGCCACTGGTGCTCCAGTTGCTTGCCGACGACGATGACGTTGACGAAGTTGCGCGACCGCAGGCAGTGGTCTGCCGTGGACAGCAGGGTGTTGGCGTCCGGTGGCAGGTAGACCCGGATCACGTCGGCCTTCTTGTTGACCACGTGGTCGATGAAAACCCGGGTCCTGGTGGGAGAAGCCGTTGTGGTCCTGCCGCCAGACATGCGAGGTGAGCAGGTAGTTGAGCGAGGCAACCGGTCGGCGCCACGGGATGTGCCGTGTCGCGTCGATCCACTTCGCGTGCTGGTTGAACATCGAGTCGATGATGTGGATGAACGCCTCGTAGCAGCTGAACAGGCCGTGCCGGCCGCTGAGCAGGTAGCCCTCGAGCCAGCCCTGGCACTGGTGCTCGCTCAGTACCTCCATGACCCGGCCGGACCGGGCCAGGTGCTCGTCGGTGTCGAGGATCTTCGCCTGCCACACCTTCGCTGTGTACTCGTAGACAGCGCCGAGCCGGTTCGACTCGGTTTCGTCGGG
>DASRTE010000157.1:0-1813 GCA_035656095.1 Jiangellaceae bacterium | reverse complement strand
CGCGGCCTCGGCGCCAGCGACATCGACTGCGGCGGCGACTTCACGGAGCTCTACGGCGTCGACTACTCCATCGATTCGCCCGAGGACGAAACCACGCTGCTCGACGTCAGCTCCGCGTACATAGACGGCTGCGAGACGGCTGCCGGGGACCTACTGCCGCACCTCGGCACCGCCAACGTCGCCCGCGACATCGACGCCGTCCGCGCCGCAATGGGCGAAGAGCAGCTCAACTACCTCGGCTTCAGCTATGGCACCGCCATCGGCCAGATGCTGGCGGACATGTTCCCGGATCGGGTGCGAGCCATGGTGATCGACGGGGTCCTCGAGTTGGGCCCCACCGGCACCGAGCTGGCCGCCGAGCAGGCACGCGGCTTCGAGGATGCGTTTGCCGCCTTCGCCGACGACTGCGACGCCGACCCGTCGTGCCCGATCGCTCCCGACGCCGCCGCCGCCCTGGACGAGCTGAGCGCTCGCGTCGAGCAGGAGCCGATCCCGGGATCGCCCCGCGACCTCGGCCCCGGCGAGCTGTCCACGGGGCTGGCGCTGCCGCTCTACAGCCAGTCCTTGTGGCCCGAGCTGGCCGACGCCATCGCCGCCGGCCTCGACGGCGACGGCTCCGCCATGGTGGACCTGGCGGACCAGTACATCGGCATCGCCGACTTCGACGTCTACTTCGCGGTGAACTGCCTCGACCTCGACTGGCCTGAATCGCCGGACGAGCTGTTGGCCGCGGGTGTGGACGCGGCCAGTGAGGCACCCCACTTCGGCGAGCCCATCGTCAACGACTACGTCCGTTGCGCCATGTGGCCGGCCGAGGAGCAACCGCTGCCCGCTGTGACCGCCCAGGGCGCGCCCCCGATCTTGGTGGTGTCGACGACCGGAGATCCGGCGACGCCCTACGAGGCCGGCGTGCGGACCGCCGAGCGACTCGAGTCCGGGGTCCTGCTCACCTACGAGGGTGAGGGGCACACCGTGGTCGGCAACGGCGTGGCGTGCATCGACGACGCCGTGGCCCGCTACCTGGTCGACCTGGAACCGCCGGAAGACGGCACGACCTGCTCGTGACCGCCGGCGGTCAGCCCGCGGTGCCTTCGGCGACGAGGCGCTCGAGCGTCAGCTCGGGATTCTCGGACTCGACCCGTGCCAGCCAGTACGGGCTCTCGAACAGCGCGTAGAGCGTTCCGTCGGCTCGCAGCAACACCCGGACCGCGGGCAGGGCGCGCAGGGTCTCCTCCGATGCCGCGTCGGTGCGCCGGGCGAGCGTGTACGCAGTCGGCGACAGTTCGGTGGCAGCGCCGAACTCGTGCTCGAGCCGCCAGGCCGCAACCTCCAGCTGCATCGGGCCCACGGCGGCGAGGACCGGTGCTTGGTCGCCCTGCTCGCGATCCCGCAACACCTGGACCACGCCCTCCTCGTCGAGCTGCGCTATCCCGCGGCGGAACTGCTTGAACCGGCCGGTGTCGCGCGGCCGCGCCGTCACGAAGTGCTCGGGCGCGAACTCCGGCAACCGCGGGAACTCGACGGGTACGTCGACATAGAGCGTGTCGCCCACCCGGACGTCGGTGGCGTTGACCAGCGCCACGATGTCACCCGGGAAGGCCTGGTCGACCGTGTCGCGCTCCTGGCCGAACAGCGAATGGGCGTACTTGGTGGCGAACGGGCGTCCGGTCGGCTCGTGGGTCACGACCATGCCGCGCTCGAAGCGTCCCGAGCAGACCCGTACGAATGCGACCCGGTCGCGGTGCGACGGGTCCATGTTGGCCTGCACCTTGAACACGAACGCCGAGAAGGGGTCGTCGAGCTTGCGGGCCGC
>DASRTE010000156.1:0-1572 GCA_035656095.1 Jiangellaceae bacterium | reverse complement strand
CCGCGGTTCGTCGAGCGACCGCTGAGGCCGTGCCCGCCGCTGCGGATGCCGAGGGGCAAATGCAGCTGACGCCCGGCGAAGTCGACGGCGTCGACGACCTGCGCGACCGTGCGCGGGAGCAGCACGATGCCGGGTGCTCCGCCACGGAAGTACGTCGACGTCAGCCGACCGTACGCGGGATCGCCCGGCTTCACGGCGGCGTCAGCGAGGGACGCCGGAACGGCGTCGTAGTCCAGCGTCGATGATCCGTGCACGTCGCGCCCTCCCCTCAGCCGGTCGCGGCTGCGTGCCGCTCGGCCGCGACCAGTTCACGCGTGGCCGGAACGACCTCGGCCGCGAAACGTTCGATCGTCGCCGCCTCGTCGGAACCGAGGACGAAGGCGCCCACGCCGTCGCGCAGCGCCATGTCGGCCAGTTCCTCCGCCCACTGGGCCGGCGGTCCATCGAGCAGGCCACCCGGCAATCCCGAGAACCGCCCTGGGAACGTGAGGATCCGGCGCACGGCCGACGGGTCACGGCCGGCCGCCGCGGCAGCCTCGTCGATCACGCGGTTGGGCTCGGTCAGCGTCGGCGGCCCCCCCGGCAGGAACAGGCGGATCGGCACGGACCAGCCATCCGCCCTCCGCCCGACGAGGCGCAGCATGCGTGGCATCCCGGCCCCGACCCAGATCCCGACGTCGTGCGCCGGGCCCGGTCCGCGCGGCGCTCCCCAGGCGCGGTAGTGCTCCCCGTCGAAGAAGACACCGCCCGGCTTGTCCGCGGCCCAGACTTCACGGACGATCGTGATCGCCTCCTCGAGCGCCTTGACGGCCTCGCCGGGGGTGCGGCGCGGCCCACCCATCGCCTCGATCGCGTCCCATGTCCGCCCGGCACCGATCCCCAGCTCGAAACGACCGCCGGAGAGCAGGTCGACCGACGCGGCGGCGCGGGCCAGCATGACCGGCGGCCGCAGCGGGAGGTTCAGCACGTTGTGGCTGAGCCGAACCCGCGAGGTGCACGCCGCAACGTACGTGAGGAGGGTCCACGTGTCGAGGAAGCCCGGCTGGTACGGGTGGTCCTGGAACGTGACCAGGTCGAGGCCAGCCCGGTCCGCGACCACCGCCAGCTCGACGGCGTGCTGAGGTCGCTGCGCAGCCGGCGTGATGAACGTCCCGAAGAGCAGCTCGTGTCCGTAGTCCATGTAGATCCCTCGGGTTACTCGTCCGTGTTCGTGGCGACGTACTTCGCTACGACCCGACAGCAGGCTCGCGCACGTGACCACGCGCCGCGCGCCGGCCCAGCACCATGCCGGCCACGGATCACCGCAACGGTGAGCCCGATCGGGAAGCGCGTTGCGCGCAGTCCGTCCGAAAGTGCAACATCGCGGCCAGGATGGGTGCAGGCGCTGCCAAGCCACTGCCAGCCATGGGGCCGCCGCTGCCATCGAGGCCCTTCCGCCCGCGGCGGCCAGCTCGGCGCTCCCGACAGCTTGCCGAAGACGGTTCGCAGAAGAGCTCCGCCTCGGGCGGGATGCGATCAGGACGGCCGGTCTCTTGACAGAATCGCGTGCATGCGCTCGATGACCGTGGTGCC
>DASRTE010000155.1:0-4103 GCA_035656095.1 Jiangellaceae bacterium | reverse complement strand
AGGGAGGAGACATCACATGTTCTTCGTCATCACGTCGATCATCTCGGTCCTCTGGCACCGGCTGCGGGAACTGCACGGCGACGACCGCGGCATGACCACGGAGACGATGATCATCACCGCCGCCCTGGCGGCAGCGGCGCTCGCGGCCGTCGTTCTCATCGCCGGCGCGATCAACAACAAGTCGCAGGACATCAAGAACGACATCGAAGGCGCACTCGCCTTCCGCTGACCCCGTGCCCGCCAGGCGTCTCGGCGGCGACGAGGGCGCGACCACCGAGCTCGTCATCGCTGCGCCCGCGTTCCTGTTCATGATCATGCTGATCGTGCAGGCCGGGCTCTACTTCCACGCCTCCAGCATCGCCAGTGCCGCCGCCCAGGAAGGCGCGAGGGCGGCAACCGTCCAGGGCGGGTCCATCCCCGAGGGCCGGCAGGTGGCAAGCGACTTCGTGCAGACACTGGCGCCGCGGCTGCTCGACGACGTGGAGGTCGATGCTCGCTACGTCGACGGCGGCGAGTTGGTCCGCATGACCGTGCGCGGCGACGTCACCGAGGTGTTCAAGCTGCCGGGTGTCGACCTGGACTTCACCGTGCAGGAGACGTCCGAGGGCGTCATCGAGCGCTTCCGGCCCGCCACCGACGCCCCGCCCACTGACGCGCCGTGAACCGGGAAACGGGGGACCGAGGGGTGGTGACCACCGAGCTGGTGATCGTCATGCCCGTGCTGATCTGCTTCCTCTTCCTCGTGATCGCCGCCGGGCGCCTGACCGACGCCAAGAGCGACGTGGTCGGGGCCGCCAGCGACGCCGCTCGGGTCGCGTCGTTGCAGCAGTCCGCCGGCGCCGCCCGGGCCCAGGCGCAGGCGGCTGCGACCGACACGGTGTCCGGCGAGAACCTCAACTGCAAGGACGGTCCGCAGGTCGACATCGAGTTCCTGCCGAGCGGCGAGTTCGAGCGTGGCGCCACCGTCCACGTGGAGGTGACGTGCACCGTCGACACGCGCGACCTCACGTTCATCGGGCTGCCGCTGAGCGTCACGCTCTTCGAGGAAGCCTGGGAACCGATCGACGCTCACCGGAGCCTGTAGTGGGCCGGCGACGCCTCGACCCTCGCCGTGGCCGGGGAGACGAGGGCGTCGTGACGGCCTTCGTCGTCATCTTTGCGGTCGCCCTGATCTTCGTGAGCGGCCTGGTACTCGATGGCGGCCGGATCCTCGCCTCCAAGCGCGAAGCCAACAACCTGGCCGAGTCGGCGGCCCGGGCCGGGGCCCAGGCGATCTCCGACGATGCCGTCCGCAGCGGCAACGCCGTCATCCTCGACGGGCCCGCAGCCCAGGATGCGGCCTGCGCGTTCCTCGGTCGCGCGGGTCAGCCCTGCGGCGGGGGCACGTTCGTCCGTACCGACGGCAACGAGGTCACCGTCACCGTCCGCAGCTCGGTGGCCCTCCTGCTGCTGCCAGTGGGGACGCAGACGTTCAGCGTCGACCGCAGCGCGTGCGTGGTCAGGGGCATCACCGACGTGACCTCGGGTTGCTGACTGGCCGGCCCTAGCGCTCGTAGCGGCCGAGCAACGACCCCTGCGCGAGCTCCACACCGTCCAGCGCGTCGAGGAGGTCGTCGGCCGACGCCCCGGGATCCAGGTCGAGGTGCTCGGACGCCGCGAACAGCGTGAACACGTAGCGGTGCGGCCCGTGGCCACGCGGCGGTTGCGGTCCGCCCCACCCGATCTCCCCGAAGTCGTTGATGCCGGCGACCGCCCCCGGCGGCACCTCGCCCTCGTCGATGGCGGTGATCGTCGGATCGATGCTGGCCAGCACCCAGTGCGTGAACAGGCCGCTCGGGGCATCCGGGTCCTGGCACAGGAGCGCGAGCTCCTGAGCCCCCGGGGGGACGTCGCTCCATTCGAGCGGCGGCGACACGTTCTCGCGATCGTGGGCGAAGCGCTTCGGCAGGACGTCACCGTCGTCGAACTCAGGGCTCGTCAGCTCGAGGCGCTCGAGCGGTCCGCCGGGCTGGCCGGGCAACGGATCGGGCGTCTGTGGGTCACGGTCGTCCGGCATGCGGGCGCGCTACCCGCTCATCGATTCGGGGAAACGCAGCCGGTGGTCGGCCCCGCGGTGCGCGTTCGGCGGGCGGGGGCGCTACAACAGACGCATGAGCGAGCGTTCGCTGTCGGCCATCGTCCTTGCGGCTGGTCAGGGCACGCGCATGCGCTCGGCCCGCCCGAAGCCGCTCCACATGCTCTGCGGACGTCCCCTGCTCCGCTACGTCCTCGACGCCCTGGACGAGTGCGAGGTCGACCGGGCGGTCGTGGTCGTGGGCTACGCCGCGGACCTGGTCACCAAGAAGTTGCAGGAGAACCCGGGGCCGGTGCCCCTCGAGTTCGTGGAGCAGCGGGTGCAGGCCGGCACCGGCGATGCGGTCGCGGTCGGGCTCACCGGCATCCCCGAGGATGACCTCGACGCCCTCGACCAGGACGACGGCGACGTGCTGGTCCTGCCCGGCGACACGCCGCTCATCCAATCGGCCACCCTGGCGGCCCTCGTCCTCGAGCACCGGCTCTCTGGCGCGGCGTGCACCCTGCTCACCGCCCGCATGGACGACCCGGACGGCTACGGGCGCATCGTGCGCGACCGGGACGGGCGCGTCCGCCGGATCGTCGAGCACCGCGAGGCCAACGAGGCCGAGCTCGCGATCGACGAGATCAACACCGGCATCTACGTGTTCCGGCGCGGGCTGCTGGCCCCGGCGCTGCGGCGCATCACGCCCGACAACTCCCAGTCCGAGCTGTACATCACCGACGTGATCGAAGTGCTCGCCGAGGCGGGCCACCAGGTCGTCTCTCTCGTGGTGGACGATCCCGACGAGACCCAGGGAGTCAACGATCGGGCACAGCTCGCGGAGGCAGAGGCAGAGCTGCGCTACCGCACCAACCAACGCTGGATGCGGGAGGGCGTCACGATGGTCGACCCGGCCGCCACGTACATCGACGCCGGCGTCAGGCTCGCCCCCGACGTCACGCTCTTCCCGGGGACGGTGCTGCAGGGGACCACGACCGTCGGCCCCGGCAGCGATATCGGCCCCTACACCCGCCTCGTTGACACGCGCGTGGGCGAGCGTGCGGAGGTCACCGAGAGCGTTGCCCATCACGCCACCATCGGCGACGACGCCCTGGTGGGTCCGTACGCGGTGCTCGAAGCTGGTGCGCAGGTCCCGTCGGGTGGACGGACAGGGCCGTTCTACACTTCGGGCACGACGTAGCTCTGGGGACCGAGGCGCCCCGGTCCGCAGCGGAAGGTGGTCATGGAGGTCGTCACCAAGAAGAGGCTGCACATCGTTTCCGGGCGGGCCAACCTGCCGCTGGCCCAGGAGATCGCCGAGTGCCTGGACGTGCAGCTCGGCGAGCCCAACTGCACCGAGTTCGCCAACGGTGAGATCCACTGCCGCTTCAGCGAATCCGTCCGGGGCATGGACGTCTTCATCATCCAGAGCCACGGCGCCAGCGGCACGATGTCGATCAACGACACCATCTTCGAGCACCTGCAGATGGTCGATGCCGCCAAGCGGGCATCGGCCGAGCGCATCACGGCGGTGATGCCCTTCTACGGATACGGCCGCCAGGACCGTAAGGCCGAGGGACGCGAGCCCATCTCCGCCAAGCTGATCGCCAACATGTTCACGGTCGCCGGCGCCGGCCGGCTGGTTTCGGTTGACCTGCACAGCGGTCAGATCCAGGGCTTCTTCGACCAGCCGTTCGACCACCTCACGGCGATGCCGGTGCTCGTGGAGCACCTCGAGAAGAACCTGGGTGAGGAACTGGTCGTCGTGTCGCCCGACGCCGGGCGGGTGAAGGTGGCAGAGCGCTACGCCAATGCCCTCCATGCCGACCTGGCGATCGTCCACAAGCGCCGGATCCGGGGCGCGCAGAACGCGGTCGAGGCCAAGGAGGTGGTCGGCAACGTCGCGGGGCGCACCTGCGTGATCATCGACGACATGATCGACACCGCCAGCACCCTGGTGGCGGCCGCCGAGCAGCTCATGGAGCAGGGCGCCCGGCAGGTCTGTGCCGCGGCCACCCACGGGGTGCTGTCGGGACCCGCCGTCGAT
>DASRTE010000154.1:0-7071 GCA_035656095.1 Jiangellaceae bacterium | reverse complement strand
GAGCTGGGAGTTCTGCTCGATCGGCGGGAACCTGTCGACCAACTCCGGCGGGCTGTGCTGCGTCAAGTACGGCGTCACCACCGACTACGTCCGTGGCCTCGAGGTGGTCCTCGCCTCCGGCGAGGTCGTCGCCACCGGGCGACGCACCGTCAAGGGTGTGGCCGGCTACGACCTCACCAAGCTGTTCGTCGGCAGTGAGGGAACCCTCGGTGTGATCACCCAGGCGACGCTGGCGTTGCGTCCGCAGACCCAGCGCCCGCACACAATGGCGGCCGTCTTCGACTCGCCTGTCGCAGCGGCAAAGGCCGTCACCGCAATCATGGGCAGCGGCCACGTTCCCAGCCTGCTCGAAGTCATGGACGCCACCTGTATCAGGGTCGTGAACGAATGGAAGCGGATGGATCTGCCGACTGACGCGGGCGCGATGCTGCTGGCGCAGTCGGACAACGGTCCCGCCGCCGCAGCGGAGATCGCCGAGATCGCGTCGCTCTGCGATGCCGCGGGGGCGACCGAGGTCGCCGAGACCTCCGACCCCGCGGAGGGGGAGATGCTGCTGGAGGCCCGCCGGGTGGCGCTGCTGGCCCTGGAACGGCTCGGCACGACGATGATCGACGACGTGTGCGTTCCGCTGACCCGCTTCGCGGAGCTGTTCGAGGGCGTCGAGAAGCTCGCGGCGGCACACGACGTCGTCATCGGTGTCGTCGGGCACGCAGGCGACGGCAACATGCATCCGACGGTCGTCTTCGACCCGGCGGATGCCGATCAGGCCCGCCGCGCCCAGGACGCGTTCGGAGCGGTGATGGACCTCGGGCTCGAGCTCGGCGGGACGATCACCGGCGAGCACGGCGTCGGCGTGCTCAAGAAGGCGTGGTTGGCGCGCGAGATCGGGCCGGTCGCGATGCGTCTGCACCGCGACATCAAGCGGATCATGGACCCGGCCGGGATCCTCAACCCCGGCAAGGTGTTCGACTGACCTCGCTGCTCCGCGGACGTACACGACGTACGTTGCCCGCAGAGCGCGCTCGTTCGTAGCCGATGACCCCGTCGGGGACCAACCTGCTGGGCCTGGTCACCAGGCGTCGGCCGAGTTCGGGTGGTTCGGCGAGACCTTCGGGCGCGAGTCCGACGCGGTCCCGTTCGATCCCGACGACCCGGACGCGGATCCCGCCGACTGACCGCCTGGACGACGCACCACCCGCAGCTGGCGCGGTCAGCTGGTCGCTGCCGGGCGGATCGTCCCGGTCACCTCGCCCAGCCCGATCCGCGAGGCGTCCGGACCGGGTGCCGAGCCGGTGATCGTGACGACGTCGCCGTCCTCGAGGAAGGTACGCACCGACCCGTCCGCGAGCGTGAGCGGCTCGGCGCCGTTCCAGGTCAGCTCGAGCAACGAGCCCCGCTCGTCGTGCGATGGCCCGCTGACCGTGCCGGACGCGTAGAGGTCACCGGTGCGCAGGCTGGCGCCGTTGGCGGTGAGGTGGGCGAGTTGCTGCGCGGCGGTCCAGTACATCGTCGCGACCGGCGGCCGGGACACCAGCGTGCCGTTCCAGGACACCTCCAGGCGCAGGTCGAGCCCCCACGGATCGCCGTCGGCGTCGTGGAGGTAGCCGGCGGGTTCCGGATCTCGCCGGGGCGGGGCCACCCGGGCGTGCTCCAGGGCTTCCAGGGGAACGACCCACGGGGAGATCGAGGTCGCGAAAGACTTGCCGAGGAAGGGCCCGAGCGGTACGTACTCGAAGGCCTGGATGTCGCGCGCCGACCAGTCGTTGAGGAGCACGACTCCGAAGACGTGGTCGGCGAACGCCGTGACGGGCACCGGCCGGCCCAACGTCGTCGGCACCCCCACGACGAACCCGACCTCGGCCTCGATGTCGAGCCGGGAGGACGGCCCGTAGGTCACGGCGTCGCCGTCCCGGCGCAGGCCCGAGGGTCGCACGATGTCGGTTCCGGAGGGCACTACGGTGCCCGCGCGCCCGTGGTACCCGATGGGCAGGTGCCGCCACGCGTTCGGCAGGCTCGGGGAGTCCGGCCGGAAGATCGCGCCGACGTTCCTGGCGTGGTGCTCCGAGGCGTAGAAGTCCACGTAGTCGGCGACGGTGAAGGGCATGTGGACGGTGACGTCGGCCAGCGGCACGAGGTGCGGCTCGACGAGGTCCCGGTGCGGCTCCTCCGCGAGCAACTCGCGGATCCAGCCCCGCACGGCCCGCCACGCTCGTGGGCCGAGAGCCATGAACGGGTTGAGGCTCGGCTGCGAGAACACGTGCGCGCCGTCGAGGTTCTCGACCGCCGCGATCGGCGCCAGGTCGAGCACGTGGTCGCCGATGGCTACTCCGACCCGAGGCTCCTCGTCGGCGGTCGAGAACACGCCGTAGGGCAGCGCCTGGATGCCGAAGGGCGTGTCCTCAGGCAGTGGAACCCAGGTCGTGAGCAAGGCGGCTACTCCTTGGAGACGAGGCCGAGGGCGAGCAAGTCGTCCACGGGCTCGGCGATGCTGCACGACCCGTAGGAGGTGAACCACCTCCGCACCCTGGCAGCCTCACCGACCGAAAGGACGCGGACCAGGTCGGCAACCGCAGCGCTGTCGCGTTCGGCGACGACGCGAGCGACCTCGGCAGCGTCCGCACCGTCGATCGCGCGCGCAACCGCCGCCACTGCGTTGAGGAAGCCGTGCTGTTCGACCCCGTCGGACGACGTGTGCCGGACGGCGCGGTGCAGGCCGGCCGTGAACTTGAACGGTGTGTCGAGGTCGAGGCAGGCGAGGATGAACGCTGCGACGTGGTCCTCGGGCGGGAAGTCCTCGGGCGTTGCTCCACCGGTACGAAGCTTGGCGCGGTACCCGGAGTCGGCGACGATCTCGAGGGCCTCGCGCCAACGCGCATGTCGCGGCACCTCCACGTACGCGGGCTCCTCGTCGTCCGGGCCACCGAGTGCGGCGTCGAGTGCGGTCAGCGAGCGCCTGGCCTGATCCGGCAGGGACTCACCGCGAAGCGGAACCTCGATGCCACGCAGGACCATTCGACCCTCCGCCGCCACGACGTCGACCGCCGGCCCGACACCACCGATGCCGGTGTCGACGACCACGGTCACGCCGAAGGGGTCGGATCCGAAGTCGAGACGTGCCGCCAGTTCGTCCAGTCGCGAGGCCGGGCAGACGAACGGACCGACCAGCCGCGCGTACCACGACCTCCGGTGCACCAGGTGCGAGGTGACCGCCTCCGGCATCGGTGCGTTGCCCGGAGGGAACAACGCCGCGTCGTCGATCAACGCCGTGAACAGGGGAGTGGTTGACACGCTCGGGACTGTAACGCATGGTGTCAGTGAGCGATCGAAACCGTTCGATAATCGAACAACGGAGGCAGCGATCATGGCGCACTATCGCAGCGTCGGGGAGATTCCACCGAAGAGGCACACCCAGTTCAGGCGGCCGGACGGGGGGCTCTTCTACGAGGAGTTGATGGGGGAGGAGGGCTTCTCCTCGGACTCTTCCCTGCTGTACCACAGCGGTGTCCCGTCGGCGATCGTGGACTCACGCGTCTGGGAACTGCCCGACATGCGCACGGTCCCGAACCATCCGCTCAGACCGCTGCACCTGAGGCTGCACGACCTGTTCCCGGGCAACGACTGGAAGGCGGCGGACGTGGTCACCGGGCGGCGACTGCTCCTGGGCAACGGCGACGTCCGCATCGCGTACGTCGCGGCCGGTGAGTCCTCCCCGTTGTACCGCAATGCCATCGGTGACGAGTGCGTCTACGTGGAGGACGGCGAGGCGACGCTCGAGACGATGTTCGGTGTGCTGCCGGTGCGCAAGGGCGACTACGCGATCATCCCACGGTCCACCGTGCACCGCTGGGTTCCCACCGGCGACAGCCCGTTGCGGGCCTACTGCGTCGAGGCCAACTCCCACATCACGCCGCCGAAGCGGTACCTGTCCAGGTACGGGCAATTGCTCGAGCACTCGCCCTACTGCGAGCGCGACCTGCATGCGCCGAGCGAGCCGTTCGTCGTCGAGCAGGGCGACGTCGAGGTGTACACGAAACACCGCGGGCACGGGCCGTCCGGGCTGGTGGGCAGTGTCGTCGTGTACCCGACGCATCCCTTCGACGTGGTCGGGTGGGACGGGTGCCTCTACCCCTACACGTTCAACGTGGCCGACTTCGAGCCGATCACCGGCCGCATCCATCAGCCGCCGCCGGCGCATCAGGTGTTCGAGGGGTACAACTTCGTCATCTGCAACTTCGTACCGCGCAAGGTCGACTACCACCCGCTGGCCGTGCCGGTGCCCTACTACCACTCCAACGTCGACTCCGACGAGGTCATGTTCTACGTCGACGGCGACTACGAGGCCCGCAAGGGCTCCGGCATCGCGAAGGGGTCCATCACGCTCCACCCCGGCGGCCACTCGCACGGCCCACAGCCGGCCGCCATCGAGGCCGCCCTGGGCAAGGAGTACTTCGACGAACTCGCCGTCATGGTCGACACCTTCCGCCCGCTCGAGATCGGCGAGGCGGGAGTGGACAGCGACGACGGCGCATACGCGTGGAGTTGGAGCGGCCGCGGACCACAAGCCTGAGGCCTGCGGTCAGGGTGGTGGTGCGACTGATGCCGGGATTGCGCGTTTCGCTTGGACAGCGCGTCGGCGCATGCCAGGATTCGGCAGGTCGCGGGCAGGGGGCCCGCACCGAGGAAAGAGGGGGGCAGTCATGAGACTGACCAGTGCACGCAGGATCGCCACCGCCGGTATCGCCACCGTGGCAGCTGTGGTGCTCGCCGCAGCGCCGGCGAGTGCGCACTTCTGTTTCAAGACCGAGGTCAACGAGAGGGCGGCCCAGGGGATGGCCGGCTCGAGCAACTGGGTGCGGTTCGACGTGCTCGCGGCCGAGATCACCGGACTGTGCCCCGCGGGGATCGAGATCCTCGCTGAAGCCGGCGGTGTGACGACTGACACCCTGATCAACGGGCACGGCCTCATGGCCGGCGGTACCCTCCGCAAGGCCGATGGAGGTGGCAACAAGGCGATCTCGCATCTCGACTTCGAGGGGATCGAGGCAGCGATGGGCGACGCGGTCGCGGCCTGCGCGGAGTAGCGATATTTGCTGAGGTGCCCGGGTCCATGTGGACCCGGGCACCTCACGTGAGTGGGTCAGGTGACGTCGCGGCGGCGGACGAACGCCAGCGCGACGCCGGCGAACACGACGACGTATGCGGCTAGCAGCCCACCAGCGGGTACAGCGTCGAGGACGGTCAGCACCCCCGGGGTTCCGTTGCCGTCGTCCTGGGTGGCGACGCCCAGGGCTCCGGCGAGTGATCCGGCCGCAGTTCCCGGCATGAGATCGGTCACCGCCTCGACCGGCCCGAGCATGCCGGCGACGCCGCGTAGCAGGTTCTCGACGACCAGTGCCCACAGCAGGCCCAGACCGACGGCCAGCGCGGGGCTACGGGCGAGGGTTCCCACCAGGACTCCGGCAGCGGTCCACATGCCGAAGATGAGCAGCCCGGCGCCGATGGCCTGGGCCGATCCGACCACCGTCGGCCAGACGATCGGCTGCGACTCCACCGATGCGATCAGGACGGAAACGCCGAGGTCGACCACGAACGTGACCACGACGGCACCGGTCACGATCACGCCGAGGGCCACCAGCGTGCCGCCGAAGCTGGACAGCCGTCCCGGTCCCTGCGTGAACACCGTCTTCCAGGCCCCCCATCCGTATCCGCTGCCGACGGCTAGCCCACCGAGAATGAGCATGATCGCGCCACCGAACATCGGCATGCCGGCGATCAACGACTCCGGGACCGCTGCCGGCATCATGTCGGCAAGGAGCTGCTCCGGCGGGACGCTCTCACCTCCGGCCGTCGCGTCGCCGGTCGTGTAGGTGATGTAGGTGAAGAGGTAACCGAAGGTGAGGTTGAGGACGAGCCAGACGCCCACCGTCACCCACATTGCCGGCCACTTCCGCAGTCGCAGCAGCTCGGCTCGCGTGCTCGCGATCAGGGCGTTCATCGCAGGACCTCCTCGGTCATCGATGCAGTGCCAGAACCGGAGGTCATCTCGATGAAGACCTCCTCGAGCGAACGCTCCGAGGGCCGGATCTCGTGAACCGCCGCACCGGCCTCGACCAGGGCGCGGGTGAGCGCCGGGGTGCGGGTCGGGTCGAGTTCCAGCCGCAGCGCGCCGTTGTCCAGCAGGCGGACGGCGTCGTCACCGGCCATGCCCATGGCCGTGGCAAGGGCAACGTCCGCTGGCGTTGCGCGCACGACGACCGACCTGCCGCCGCGTAGCTCCGCAACGGTGCTCTCGGTCAGCAACTTGCCGGCGGAGATGACGCCCACCCGGTCGCAGATCTCCTCCACCTCGCCGAGCAGGTGGCTGGACAGCAGCACCGTCTGGCCCTGAGCCGCGAGATCGACCACCAGCCGGCGCATGTCGGCCATGCCGGCCGGATCGAGACCGTTGGTGGGCTCGTCGAGCACGAGCAGTTCAGGAGCGCCGAGCAGGGCCGCGGCCACGCCGAGACGCTGCTTCATGCCCATCGAGTAGGACCTGTAGCTGTCGGCACCGCGCTCGCGCAGGTCGACCCGGTCGAGGGCGTTCTCCACCTCGGCGAATGCCAGCCCCCGGTAGCGGGCCATGACGCGCAGGTTGTCGCGCCCGGACAGGTACGGGTAGAAGCCCGGGCCCTCGACGAGTGCTCCGACACGCGCCACCGCCCGAGGGTGGCCGGCACGGTGCCCGAGAACGCGGGCCGTGCCGCTCGTGGGACGAACCAGACCCAGCAGCATGCGCAGGGTGGTCGTCTTGCCGGCGCCGTTCGGACCGAGGAATCCGTAGACCTCGCCGCGCCGGACGGAGAGGCTCACCTCGTCGACGGCGAGTCGCTCGCCGTATCGCTTGGTCAGCGCATCGGTGACCACGATGGTGTTCGTCATGCCCCGAGCGTGACCCGGACGCGCATCACCGCGCGTCCGTCGAGTTTCGGCTTCATCCGTACGCAGGTGTGCGTAACGCGGCTACGCACACACGACGATGCCGGCCCTGCGGCATCGGCATATCGTCGTGATCCATGAACGCCGAGCCGG
>DASRTE010000153.1:0-2815 GCA_035656095.1 Jiangellaceae bacterium | reverse complement strand
AAGGGGTCGCGTGGCGGCGAGGAGGGTTCGAGTGACCGATCAGGTGGTCCACGGAGTGCACGAGTACGACGACGACCCGCGTAACGACGCTGTGCTCGTCTATGTGAACGGGGAGCTCAAGCGTAGGGCCGAGGCCGTGGTCTCGGTCTTCGACTCGGGGTTTGTGCTCGGTGACGGCGTGTGGGAGGGGCTGCGCGTCCACGCCGGACACCCGGTGTTCCTGGGCAAGCACCTCGACCGGCTCTACGAGGGAGCGAAGGCCATCGCGCTCGACATCGGCCTCGGCCGGAGCGACCTGCGGGCGGCGATCTACGAGACACTCCGCGCCAACGCGATGACCGACGGCGTCCACGTGCGCCTCATGGTGACCCGGGGCGTCAAGCGGACGCCGTACCAGGATCCGCGGGTGACGGTGGGCTCGGCGACGATCGTGATCATCCCCGAGTACAAGCAGCCGAAACGGGAGATCCTCGACGGCGGGATCCGCGTGTTCACCGTGCACGTGCGCCGGCCCTACCCGGACGTGCTGGATCCCAAGCTGAACACCCACAGCAAGCTCAACGACATCACCGCCTGCATCCAGGCCTACTCGGCCGGCGCCGACGAGGCGCTGATGCTCGACCCGCACGGCTTCGTCGCCACCTGCAACTCCACCCACTTCTTCGTCGTCCGCCGCGGCGAGCTGTGGACGTCATCGGGCGCCTACTGCCTCGGTGGCATCACCCGTGCGACGGTGCTGCGCCTGGCGCGAGAGGCCGGCATCCCGACGCACGAGCGCGACTTCAGCCTGACTGACGTGTACGGCGCCGACGAAGCGTTCGTCACCGGCACGTTCGCGGGGGTCGTGCCCGTGCGTGAGGTCGACGGCCGCACGATCGGCGACGCCGCCCGCCGGCCGATCATGGACCGGCTCCGCACGGAGTACCGAGCCGCCATCGAGCGAGACGTCGCCGAGGCGACCCGCTGACGGGGGCGACCGGTGGCCACCAGCGCTCCGGTGACCCGGCTGGCCGTGTGGTCGGGCCCCCGGACCATCTCCACTGCACTGATGCGGTCGTGGGAGAACCGCCCCGACACGATCGTCATCGACGAACCGCTGTACGCGCACTACCTGAACGCCACCGGTCTCGACCATCCGGGACGGGCGGAGGTGATCGGGGCCGGCGAGACGGACTGGAGCAACGTCGTGGCGACGCTGCTCGGCCCCGTGCCCGACGGGACCAGGGTCTTCTACCAGAAGCACATGGCCCACCACCTGCTGCCCGGGATCGACCGGGACTGGGTGGCCGACCTGACGAACGTCCTGTTGATCCGCGACCCCCGGGAGGTGGTCGCGTCCTACGTTCGATCCCGCACCGCCGTCACCGCCGACGACCTGGGGCTTCCCCAGCAGATCCAGCTCTACGACGAGCTGGCGGCGTCTGGATCGGCGCCACCCGTGATCGATGCGCGCGACTTCCTCCTCGATCCCGAGTCCTACCTGCGGGCGATGTGCCGCTACGTCGGGCTGGACTTCAGCTCGCGGATGCTGGCGTGGCCGCCGGGACGTCGGGACTCCGACGGAGTATGGGGCCAGTACTGGTACGACGCCGTGTGGCAATCGACCGGATTCGCCGAGTACCGGATCCGTGATCCACAGCTGGACGGCCACGCCGCCGCCGTCGCCGAGGAGTGCCGGCCCCTGTACGAGCGCCTCCACGGGACGCGCTGGGTGGTGTGAGTCGCTTCTGGCCGGTGCCGCTCCAGGCGGCGACCTGGGTGGGCCATTGCGCGGTGTATCCGCCGTCGAGGACGAGCATGGTGCCGGTCACGTAGCGGGCGTCGTCCGAGCAGAGGTACCGCACGGCCGCGACGAGCTCCTCGGGCCGACCCATTCGGCCGATCGGGAACATGGAGACGAGCTGCTCGGGCGCGATTCCCTGGCTGTCGAGGAACCGCCCGATCATGTCGCCGGGGATCCACGTCGCCGGGAAGTCACGGGGGAAGTCACGGGGCCGCCGGACCCGTCCACGCCGGGATGTCGCCGCCGCGGGACGCCTCGGTCGTCGACGGGTTCCGGCGGACGATCAGCTCGGCGGGAAGTCGATCAGCTGCGTCAGGCGGAGCGAGTTGCCGGACACGTCGCGGAAGCCGGCGTCGATACCGTAGGGCCGCTTCTCCGGGGCATCGGTGAACTCGACGCCTCGGGCGACCATCTCTTCGTAGGCGGCCTGGCAGTCGTCGGTGGTGAGGAACACGGTGCTGGCGAAGCCCTTGGCCGTGAGGTTGCGCACCTGCTCGGCGGTCTCCTCGTCCATCACTGGTGGGCCGGGGACGGCCATCAGCACGATCGAGACGTCGGGCTGGCCCACCGGCCCCACCGTCAGCCATCGGAACCCCAGCTCGGGCAGGGTCACGTCGGCACGGACCTCCATGCCGACCTTGTCGGTGTAGAACGCCAGGGCCTCGTCCTGGTCGTGCACCCAGACCTGAGCGTTCGCAATCCGCAGCATCGTTTGCCTCCTCGTCGTGATCGACCCTCGATCGAGCGATCCGCTTCTCGACCAGGACGGTACGGACGGCCGGGTCAGCCGTCTTCTCGAAACGTGCGGTGTCGGGGTCGGCCGTTCGCCCGCAGCACGCAGGCGGGGACCATGGCCCACGCCGCCGCCGGCGGGACGCTCGCGCGGTAGGTGGTCGGCGTCTTCCCGAACATGCGGCCGAAGCTGGTGGTGAACGAGCCCAGGCTGGTCAGCCCCACGGCCATGCACACGTCCGCCACCGACCAGTCGGTCGTGCGCAGCAACGCGGCCGCCCGCTCGAGCCGCCGCGTGAG
>DASRTE010000152.1:0-5178 GCA_035656095.1 Jiangellaceae bacterium | reverse complement strand
GACGGCATGTCCGCCGACGAGTTGGCTTCGCTGATGAACGATTTGCTGCGGAGGTTCAACACGACGAAGCGGCAGCTCCCCGGCGCGCGCTCATCGGCAGATCCGGTAGCTTCGCCGCCCAACTTGCTGTGACTGGGTGTGGGGGCGGGGCCAGCCTGTGGCGCGCACCGTTCCAACGTCGACGCCCGGGACGGGGATCCCCATGGTTCGCCACGCTTCAGGGCGTAGCCGTGGACCTTCTCCCTATCGAGTGTTGGCGGGCGAGAACATCGGGAGCCGGTTCGTCGTGCCAACGGTCGCCGGGTGTGTCGACATCGTGGTGCATCTCGACAGTGAGCATGACGGAAGCCGCCGCGTCCGCGAGATCGTCGCGGTGCCCGGACGGGTCGAGCGCGAGGTCGTCGAGCTGGAGCCGATCTTCGTCAGGCGTGGGGATCGCCTGCTACGGGCCGACGGACATCCGCCGCATGCCGACCGCTTCGGGCGCGCCGGTATCGATCCGGCCGGCCTGCTCGCAGTACCGGAGAACGACCGAGAGGGCGCCGCCTGATGGGTGCCCTGGTCGGGCTCGTGCTCGGCGTCGGCCTGCTGTTGGTGTGGCAGTCGTTCACCGGCCCGGTCGGCCGCCGGGCCGAGCGCTCGCGCGGGCGTGACCGGGTCGCCGACCTCATCGCGGAGGCGGGCATCGAGGCGGTCACCTCCCGCCAGCTGCTGGTCTCGTGCGTCGGGGCCGGGGGCTTCGTCGCCCTGATGTTCCTGGTCGTATCGCGGACCTGGCCCGTAGCGCTGGCCTTCGGAGCCTTCGCGGCGTACGCCCCCGTGGCTCTGGTGCACTTCCGGGCGCGTCAACGGCGCAACGAGCTTCGCCAGCTGTGGCCCGACGCCGTCGACAATCTCGCCTCGGCCGTGCGAGCGGGGCTTTCGCTGCCCGAGGCCCTGACCCAACTCGGGACGCGCGGACCGGAGCCGTTGCGACACCCCTTCTTGCGCTTCGGCGAGGACTACCGCGCGACCGGGCGCTTCAATGAGTGCCTCGACCTGCTCAAGGAGCGGCTGGCAGATCCGACCGGCGACCGCATCTGCGAGTCGTTGCGGATCGCCCGCGAGGTCGGTGGGTCCGACCTCGGCCGGTTGCTGCGGACGCTGTCCTCCTTCCTACGCGAGGACGCTCGTACGCGGGCGGAGCTCGAATCCCGCCAGAGCTGGGTGGTCAACTCGGCGCGGTTGGCCGTCGCGGCGCCCTGGATACTGCTCGGCCTGCTCTCCATACGCACCGAGTCGATCCGCGCCTTCAACGCGCCCAGCGGCTGGGTCGTGCTGGCCGTCGGCGGCGGGCTCTGTCTGGTTGCCTACCGTCTGATGCTGCGGCTGGGCCGGCTTCCGGTGGAGGGCCGGGTGCTCCGATGAGCGCGATGCCGGCTGCAGGTGCCCTCTTGGGGCTGGTTCTGTGCGGTGGGCTGTTGCTGACGTGGTCCCGGGTGCCCTTCCGTCGGCGGCCGACGCTCGACACCCGGCTCGCTCCGTACGTCGGCGAACTGTCGTCGCGGACCGCCCGCCGTGCGCATCAGGCGACTGTCCGCGCCGTCACCCCGTTCCCCACACTGGAGCATCTGGTTCGGCCCTACATCGCCGACACGGCAGAGGTGCTGGAACGCGTGCTCGGCGGCGGTGCGTCGGTTCGTCGTCGGCTGGAGCAGTCTGGCAGCACCGCCACGCTGCAGGAGTTCCGCGTCGAGCAGGTCGTGTGGGGCACTATCGCCTTCGGCGGTGCGGTCGCCGCAAGCCTCGTGCTCGTCGGCGGTGGTAGCGCCCGCTCTCCCGTGCTGTTGCTGCTGTTCTGTGTGGCTGCGGCGGTCGGTGGCGTCGTCGTCCGCGACCAGCGCCTGACCCGGGCGGTGCGCGAACGCGAGCAACGCATGCTGTCGGAGTTCCCCACCATCGCCGATCTGCTCGCGTTGTCGGTCGCGGCCGGCGAGGGCCCCGTTGGAGCACTCGAGCGGGTGGCCAGGATCGGTAGTGGTGAGCTCGCCGGTGAACTACGCCGCGCGCTGTCCGAAGCCCAGACGGGAGCGGGTCTCGTCCAGGCTCTCGACGGTGTCGCGGAGCGGACGACGCTGGCGCCGCTCGCCCGCTTCGTCGATGGCGTGGCCGTGGCCGTCGAACGTGGCACCCCGCTCGCGGACGTTCTCCGCGCGCAGGCCGCCGACGTCCGCGAGGCCCGCAAGCGCAACCTGCTCGAGATCGGCGGTCGAAAGGAGATCGCCATGATGGTGCCGGTGGTCTTCCTCGTCTTGCCGGTCACGATCCTGTTCGCCCTCTATCCCGGGCTGATCCAGATCAGCTCCGTCGTCCCGTGACCCCCAGGCTTCGGCGGGTCACCGATCCAGAGGAGTGACCACACGATGAGCACGTCGCTGGTGTTCCGCTTCCGCCGGGCGCTGCTGGGCCTCCGGGACGAACGGGGTGACGTCCCGGGCTGGGTCCTGGTGACGATCATGACGGCAGGCATCGTCGCGGTGTTGTGGCAGTTCGCCGAGCCGTACCTGCGTGACATCCTCCAGCAGGCGCTGGAAGCCGTCTCGCCCTGACCGTGCGAGTAGCCGGTCGGTACACGGTCGGGCGGCACGGCAGCGAGATCGGTGCCGCGGTCGTCGAGTTCACGCTGGTCTCGGTGGTCCTGGTTGGGCTGTTCCTCGCCATCATCCAGGTCGGCCTCGTTGTCCATGTTCGGAACACGCTGGTGGCCTGCGCGGCTGAAGGCGCTCGGTACGCGGCCAATGCCGACCGCGACCTGTCTGACGGCGAGGCTCGCACGGTTGCGCTCATCGCCGAGTCGCTCTCGGACCGCTATGGCCGGGCCGTCACCTCCCGGTACGTGACCACCGGTGGCGTGCAGCTGGTGGAGATCGAGGTCACGACGACGTTGCCGCTGTTCGGCCTGCTCGGAGTCGATCGCGGCCTGTCGGTGACCGGCCACGCGGTCGAGGAAGGTGCCCTGTGAACCGGCTGCGCCGGGACGACCGGGGCAGCGCGATCGTCGAGGTCCACTTCCTCGGGATCCTGCTGCTGGTGCCGCTGGTGTACATCATGCTGGCGGTGCTCGACGTCCAGCGGGCGTCGTACGGCGTGACGCAGGCGGCTCGCGAGGCCGGCCGGATCTACGTGGCGACCGGCGACGAGGCAGCGGCACGGTTGGCTGCGCAGGTCGCTCTTGCCGACCAGGGGCTGGCGGCGGCTTCGGCCGACATCACCTTCCGGTGCTCGGCGGCGCCGTGCCACCAGCCGGGGGCGGAGGTGACGGTGACGGTCGGGTCGACGGTGAGCATCCCCTTCGTGCCCGACGTGCTCGCCGGCGCGGTCAACGCGGCCATACCCGTCGAAGCGTCCCACTCGTCGGTCGTCGACCGGTTCCGGGCCCTGTGATGCGCCGCAGTCACGACGACGGGCAGATCACGCTGCTGATCATCGGATTCGTGATGATCGTCGTGCTGCTCGTCGGCGTGATTGCCAACGCCTCCAAGGCGTTCGTGTACCGCCGGTCGCTGGCGTCGTGGGCGGACGGCGCCGCCGTCGCAGCCGCGCAGAACGTCGCGGAGGACGTCGTCTATGCCGGTCCGGCCCTCGAGGACCTGCCGATCTCGGCCGACGGCGCTCGCGGGGCCGTGGCCGGCTACGTCGTTCGGCACGGGCTGGCCGAGCGGTTCGAGGAGTTCGACAGTTCGGTGGTGGTCGACCCGACGGCGGCCACGGTGACAGTGGCGTTCCGGGCCCGGATGCCGTTCGCCCTCGCGGGTGAGGTCGGCGGCATCACCATCACCGCGGAGGCCACAGCCACCGCACCGTTGGACTGAGGGCCTCCATCTTGTGGCGGGAAAGACACGCCACTTCCGTCATGGAGGGGTGCCCAACCCGCCACAAGATGGAGGGGAGCGTGGCGCCGCGTACGCTTGACGGACGTGGCCACCCGTGACGTCAGCGCCGAGATCGGCGCCTTGGACCAGACCCTCGCGACGATCGAGCAGGTGCTGGACCCGGCCGCGATGCGCGAGCAGATCGCCGACCTGGAGAAGCAGGCGACCGCTCCGGACCTGTGGGACGACGTCGACCGGGCGCAGCAGGTCACGAGCCGGCTCTCCTACCTGCAAGCGGACCTGCGCCGCCTGACCGAGCTGCGCCAGCGGGTCGACGACCTGCCGGTCATGTTCGAGCTGGCCGAGGAGGAGCGCGACGACGAGGCCGCTGCCGAGGCGGACCGGGAGCTCGACGAGGTCACCCATCTGGTCTCCGAGCTCGAGATCCGCACCCTGCTCTCCGGCGAGTACGACGCCCGCGAGGCCGTGATGACGATCCGGTCCGAGGCGGGCGGTGTCGACGCCGCGGACTGGGCGGAGATGCTGCTGCGCATGTACACGCGCTGGGCGGAACGGCACGGCTACAAGACCGAGGTCTATGACATCTCGTATGCGGAGGAAGCGGGCATCAAGTCGGCGACCTTCGTCGTGCACGCGCCCTACGCCTACGGCACTCTGTCGGTCGAGCAGGGCACCCACCGGCTGGTGCGGATCAGCCCGTTCGACAACCAGGCCCGTCGCCAGACCTCCTTCGCCGGTGTCGAGGTGTTGCCGGTCGTCGAGCAGACCGACCACATCGAAGTCCCTGAGTCCGACGTCCGCGTCGACGTCTTCCGCTCTTCCGGGCCCGGCGGCCAGAGCGTCAACACGACCGACTCGGCGGTGCGGATCACCCATCTGCCCACCGGGATCGTCGTCTCGTGCCAGAACGAGAAGTCACAGTTGCAGAACAAGGCATCGGCCATGCGGGTGCTCCAGGCCAAGCTGCTCGAGCGCAAACGTCAGGAGGAGCGGGCGGCCATGGATGCACTCAAGGGCGACGCCGGATCGTCCTGGGGCAACCAGATGCGCTCGTACGTTCTGCACCCGTACCAGATGGTCAAGGACCTGCGGACCGAGTACGAGGTCGGCAACCCGCAGACCGTTCTGGACGGTGAGATCGACGACTTCCTCGAGGCAGCCATCCGCTGGCGCCGCCAGCAGTAGCCGTCGGCGTAGTGGCGTCACCGGACCGAGTCGCCGTTGTGACCGGTTCGTGACACACAACAGTGGACGTGCGGGCCTGCGATTCCGCTAGTCTGCGGTGTCCGCCGAAGACGGCGGGCCG
>DASRTE010000151.1:0-17855 GCA_035656095.1 Jiangellaceae bacterium | reverse complement strand
CTGCCCGCACCCTGGCCAGCTCGTCGGCCAGCCGCCCGTCGTCCCACCCCTCCCGGTCGGCCTGGTCCACCGCGAGGACCACGCCGAGGGCGCCGGCGGCGCCGAGTGCCGGTGCTCCTCGTATGGCCAGCCGGGCAATGGAGTTGACCAGGTCGTCGACCGAGATCAGCTCGAGGGTCCGCAGCTCCGCAGGGAGCAGCGTCTGGTCGACGATCACCACCCGCCCGTCGCGCCAGTCGATGGTCCGCACGCATCCGAACCTAGAGGGCCATCCCCCGCGGCTCACAGCGACCGTCGCCTTGCTTGTGGGCGCGGTGTGGTTGGAGCGGCACCCGTGGGCAACCATCAGCTGAGATCCTGGTCAGGGAGGTGAGACACGACGATGACGCCGTCCCGCGCCACCGCCGTCGACGCGTTGACCGCCTACTACTCCGCGGCCGCCGAGGCGTACGAGCTGCAGTGGGCCTCTGCACTTCACCCTGCCGCCGTCCGACTGCTCGACCGCCTGCCGCTCAGCGCCGCCGGTCGAGTGCTCGATCTCGGAGCCGGCGTGGGGACGCTCCTGCCGGCGCTGCGGCGTTCGGCACCGTCGGCGGGGATCGTCGCCGCCGACCGGGCCGAGGGCATGCTCCGCCGTGCGGCCCCGGAGTACGCACGCGTCGTCGCCGACGCCGTCCGCGTGCCCTTCGCCGGAGGTTCGTTCGACGTCGTCGTCATGGCCTTCATGCTGTTCCACGTGTCTCGACCTGATGCAGCCCTGCGCGAGGTGCGACGCGTGCTACGCCCCGGCGGCACGATCGGCCTGACGACCTGGGGCCGGGACGAGGTCGTCCCGGCGCTGGAGGTCTGGAACGGCGAGCTGGACCGGCACGGTGCGCCGCCGGCGGATCCGTTCATCGCCCGACACGAGCTCATGGACACCCCGGACAAGCTGCGGACTCTGCTCGGCAACGCCGGGTTCGGCGAGATCTGGACCGACGTCCTCCCGTGGTCGTACCGGCCCAGTCGGGAGGAGTTCATCGCACGACACACCGCCCTCGGTGTGACCGGTAGGCGCCTGTCCGGCATGGAGCCGGCCACCCGGTCCGCGTTCATGCACCGAGTGAGGTCCCGCCTGGAGAGCCTGACCGCCGAGGACTTCGTCGACCGGAGTGACGTCATCGCCGCAACGGCGATGGCGCCAGGAGGGATGCCTGAGGTCGAGCCCAGTCGATCTCCGTGACCCGACCGCCCGCCACGGCGAACGACGGTCCGTCGGCGACACCGTTGTGGTAACGGCGATACGTCCCGGTCGGCAGGTGGGGGAAGACGGCCGCATGGACGAACCGTGGCCCACCCGGCGCCGACGCACGACGTTGTGCACGGGATGTCCGGGCGACGTCTCGGCGCGGGCGATCTCGATCTCCCGCCCGACCAGGTCTGGCGGCGCGTACACGATCAGGGCGCCGGTGTCGCCACCGACGTCTACGACGAGCGAGTCGGCCGTCATCACGCGGCAGCGGGCACGTCGAAGCCGCTGTGCGGCAGACCCAGGTAGGGGAACCGAGCCAGGTACGGCATGCCGACGTCATCGGGGCCGACCCCGTCGTCGACCGCCGACGCAGCGGCGTCCGGCGTGAAGGTGCCGTCGACGGGCGGGTACGTCGCCCCGGCGATCGCGCGCAGTTCGATCGCGACGACGTCGTCAAAGACCCGCCGGCCGTTCGGGAAGCCGGCCAGGTCGCCGCCGAGCAGGCCGAAGACGCTCGGGCTGCTCGCCGGCGGGATCGCCACGTTGAGCCGCAGCAGGTCGGCGAGCCTCGGACCGGTGAAGTTCTGGAAGCCCGGGATCGGCCCGAACGGGATCCCGGTGAGCAGCACGGCCACCAGGTCCGCGCGATCCGCGTCGAGAGCCGCGAGGTTCGGGAAGACCCCGGGGTAGAGCACCGGGAGCAGGGCGGCGAGCTCGGGCCGGCGCACGAAGTCGGCGAACTTCTTGTCGTCGGCGGGTTTCTCGGCGTTCCACCGGTCCTTGAGGGCCATCGGCACGATGACCTCGTTGAACAGCGGGTTGCCCAGCCGGGAGACCTGCGTGAAGGGTCCGGTGCCGCGGTCCGCGTCGTCGTCGCGAATGAGAACCTTCTGCCGGCTGGCCGACGCGTAGACGCCGATCGTGGCGGCGGCGTCGGCTAGATCGTCGGGGCGGCGACGGTTGCGGGTCAGGTCGGTGATGGGCACCTGGATCGCGATCGTGTGCACGTTGAGTTGCGCGGTCGCGTTCACGCCGGCCGCGACCGGCAGCGGAAGCAGGTGCAGGTTCTGGAACGGCCTGAGGGCGCCCAGGTCGAAGATCGAACCGAGGTCGACGTAGAAGCCCTCGGCACGCTGACCGGCGTAGACCTTCTCTCCGGTCGGCAGGGTTGTCACCGCGGCGTCGGCCAGGCCGGCGAAGTCGGGCGTCGACCGGGGGCCGATGTCGCACGGTGGACACGGCACGCCGGAGGCGAGCAGGCGGGAGCACCTGCCATCGACCTTGCGCACCGAGTAGAACTGGCGCCGGTTCCAGTTGGCGCTGCCGAGGCTGTCGATCGGCCCGGTGTTGTAGAGGAACGTGCGCGGGTTGCGCACCTCGGTGGTGAAGCGGAACCGGTAGGTGACGTCTGGCTGCGCGTCACCGTCGTTGTCGACGTGGATCTCGTAGCGGACGTCGTCGCCGAACTCGTAGAAGTTCGGCCCTCCCGCGGGACCCTGCAGCGGGATGTAGTTGGTGATCAGCGTCACCGTGTCGGGCCGGTCCGGGCTCACGAACGCGTAGACGTCGGTGCTGTCGGCGACCGGATCCTTCGAGATCTCGGGTGCTTCGCGGTGGGAGGACATGCTGCTCGCTCCAGGAGGTCAGTGGGCCGCGGCGCGCGCCAGGCGGCGGGCGAGGGTCCGGTCGGTGTAGGAGATCTCCTCGATCCCGGCATAGAGCGTGATCTCGCCGGTGCGGAGATCGCGGACGCGGGCGACGACGGGCCCGGCCAGGTCGGGTGCATCGCCGTCGTCGTCGAGTGGTTGCGACGTCGCCGCAGCCAGTGCGGGAACGCCGACGACGGTGGCGGCGGCGACACCCGCGGCGGCTCGGCCGATGAACGTCCGTCGCGACAGGTGGTTCATGGGATCCCCCTTGCGGTGCGGAGCCGACCATCGGATGAGCGGTCGGGAACGGCTCAGGCGACCCAGAGGGACGCCGCGTCGTTCAGCCCGGATTCGTCACGGACGCGGACGCGGATTGGTGCCCCGACGGCCCGCGTCGCCGTCCGGCCGGGCGATCATGGCGGCTGGAATCCATGCGCGGGGGAGCGCTGGCCGTCGGTACGATCGGCGGGTCCACCCAGCCTCGCCACAGGTCGGAGAGCAGTCGTGTCCGAACAGATCCGCGTCGCCGTCGCCGGGAGCGAGCGATCGGTCGACGCGGGTATGACGGCTGCCGACCTGTTCGCGGACGCTCCGGATGTGATCGCGGCCCGGGTCGGCGACGATCTGGTGGACCTGGCCCGGGTGCTGGACGACGGCGACAGTGTCGACCCGGTCGAGATCGGCTCCGCCGACGGTCGGTCGATCCTGCGGCACTCGACGGCGCACGTGCTGGCGCAGGCGGTGCAGTCGCTGTTCCCGAAGGCGAAGCTGGGCATCGGACCGCCGATCGAGAACGGCTTCTACTACGACTTCGACGTCCCCGAGCCCTTCCACCCCGACGACCTCAAGCGCATCGAGAAGCGGATGCAGCAGATCGTCAAGGAGCGGCAGTCCTTCTCCCGCCGGGTGGTGAGCGACGACGAGGCACGCGCCGAGCTGGTGGGCGAGCCGTACAAGCTCGAGCTCATCGGGCTCAAGGGCACGGCGGCCGCCGAGAGCACGGACGGTGCCGGCGCCGAGGTCGGCGCGGGTGAGCTCACCATCTACGACAACCTCCGCCGCGGCGGGGAGCCGGCCTGGAAGGACCTCTGCCGGGGGCCGCACCTGCCGACTACGAGGCACATCCCGGCGTTCAAGCTCACGCGGGTGGCGGCCGCGTACTGGCGGGGGAGCGAGCGGAACCCGCAGCTGCAGCGGATCTACGGAACCGCCTGGGAGAGCCGGGAGGCGCTGCAGGCCCACCTCGACCACCTCGCCGAGGCGGAGCGGCGCGACCACCGCCGACTCGGCGCGGAGCTCGACCTGTTCTCGTTCCCCGAGGAGATCGGATCCGGGCTGGCGGTCTTCCATCCCAAGGGTGGGGTCATCCGGCGTGTCATGGAGGGCTACTCGCGCGAACGCCACGAGCAGGCCGGCTACGAGTTCGTCAACAGCCCCCACATCACCAAGGCGACGCTGTTCGAGACCTCCGGACACCTGGACTGGTACCGGGAGAGCATGTACCCGCCGATGCACGTCGATGCCGAGATCGACGAGGAGACGGGAGAAGTCCGCAGGCCGGGGCAGGACTACTACCTCAAGCCGATGAACTGCCCGTTCCACAACCTGATCTTCCGAGCCCGAGGGCGCTCGTACCGCGAACTGCCGTTGCGGCTGTTCGAGTTCGGCACCGTCTACCGGTACGAGAAGTCCGGCGTCGTCCACGGCCTCACCCGGGTCCGCGGGCTGACGATGGACGACGCGCACATCTACTGCACCAGGGAGCAGATGGGCGCCGAGCTCACCTCGCTGCTGACCTTCGTCCTCGACCTGCTGCGCGACTACGGACTCGACGACTTCTACCTGGAGCTGTCGACCAAAGACCCCGACAAGCACGTCGGCACCGAGCAGGCCTGGGACGAGGCCACCGAGGTGCTGCGGCAGGCCGGCGAGGAGTCGGGGCTCGAGCTCGTGCCGGACCCCGGCGGGGCCGCCTTCTACGGTCCGAAGATCTCGGTTCAGGCGCGCGACGCGATCGGCCGCACCTGGCAGATGTCGACCATCCAGCTCGACTTCAACATGCCCGAGCGCTTCGAGCTCGAGTACACCGCGGCCGACGGCTCACGTCAGCGCCCGGTCATGATCCACCGCGCCCTGTTCGGGTCGATCGAGCGGTTCTTCGGCATCCTGACCGAGCACTACGCCGGTGCCTTTCCGCCCTGGCTCGCGCCGGTCCAGGTCGTCGGCATCCCGATCACCGACGAGCACATCGCGTACCTCGAGAACGTCGCGACGGCGCTGCGGGAGCGCGGCGTCCGGGTCGAGGTCGACTCCTCCGACGACCGGATGCAGAAGAAGATCCGTAACGCGCAGCGGCAGAAGGTGCCGTTCATGCTGTTGGCCGGCGACGACGACGTCGCCAAGGGCGCCGTGTCGTTCCGCTACCGCGACGGCTCACAGAACAACGGCGTGCCGGTGGCCGACGCGGTCGAGGAGATCGTCGATACAGTCGAGCGCCGGGTCCAGGTCTGACACCTCGCGTGGGACCCTGTACCGGTGTCTGCAGAGGATCGCAGGGTTGCCGCGGCGGATCGGATCCTGAGCGCGGACTCGATGGAGGTCCCGGACGTCGACGCGCTTGTCGCTGAGCTCGGCCGACCGAGCGACCAGGTGGCGGGCGGCGCGCCGGAACGAGCGCACGGACATCCCGACGACCGGCTCCAGCGGCTGTGGACGCCCTATCGGATGGCCTACATCAAGCGCGAGCCGGGCAGCGGGCGCGATGTCGAGGACGGGTGCCCGTTCTGCCGGATCCCCACGCTCGACGACGAGACGGGACTGGTCGTTGCCCGCGGCGAGCTCGTGTACGCGGTGCTGAACCTGCATCCGTACAACCCCGGGCACCTCATGGTCGTGACGTTCCGGCACGTCGCCGAGCTCGAGGACCTGACCCTCGACGAGCTGACCGAACTGATGACGATGACCCGCGACGCGGTCCTGGCGGTCAAGGCGGCCTCACGCCCGCAGGGGTTCAACGTCGGGATCAACCTCGGCAGCGTCGCCGGCGGGTCGCTCGCGGATCACATCCACCAGCACGTCGTGCCCCGGTGGAACGGGGACGCCAATTTCATGACCGTGCTCGGGCACACCAAGCTGATGCCGCAACTGCTGGCCGACACCCGTGAGCTCATCGCCGGTCACTGGCCGGCCGCCCGTTGATCACGTTCACCATGCTTCGGGACGGTTCACCAGGGTCCGGAGCCAGGTGAACCGTCCATCAGGGTGGTGAACGTGATCAACTGCCAGCGGCTCAGTCGTCCTTGGACTTCGCCTTCGCGGCCAGGTGCTGGGGCATCGGCTCGTAGCGGGCGAACGTGCGGGTGAACGTTCCCGTGCCATGGCTCATCGCGCGCAGGTCGATCGCATAGCGGACGATCTCGGTATGCGGCACCTCCGCGCGCACGAGCGTACGACCGGCGCCGACCGGCTCGGTGCCGAGCACCCGCCCGCGACGGCTGGACAGGTCGCCCATCACGCTGCCGACGTAGTCGTCGGGGATGAGGACGCCGACCTCGTCGACCGGTTCCAGCAGGTTCACGCCCGCGGCGGCCGCTGCCTCCCGCAGCGCCAGCCCGCCGGCGGTCTGGAAGGCCATGTCGGATGAGTCGACGCTGTGCGCCTTGCCGTCGAAGAGCGTGACCTTGATGTCGACGACGGGGTAGCCGGCCGGCGTCGTGCCCCGCTCCATCTGGGCCCGCACGCCCTTCTCGACCGACGGGATGAACTGCCGGGGCACCGACCCGCCCACGACCTTGTCGACGAACTCGAAACCCTCGCCCTCGGGCAGTGGCTCCACCTCGACGTCGCAGACCGCGTACTGGCCGTGCCCGCCGGACTGCTTGACGTGCCTGCCGTGACCCCGGGCCGTGCCGGCGAACGTCTCGCGCAGCGGCACCCGCAGGTCGACCTGGTCGACGGCGACGCCGTAGCGCGAGCGCAGCCGGTCGAGCAGCACGTCGGCATGGGCCTCGCCGATGGTCCACAGCACCAGCTGGTGGGTCTCGGGGTTGTTCTCGATGCGCAGGGTCGGGTCCTCGGCGGCCAGCCGTTGCAGGCCCTGCGACAGTTTGTCCTCGTCGGCCTTGGCGTGGGCCACGATCGCGACCGGCAGCAGCGGCTCTGGCATCTCCCACGGCCGCATCACCAGCGGGTCGTCCTTGCCGGACAACGTGTCGCCGGTCTCCGCCCGCGACAGCTTGGCGATCGCGCAGATGTCGCCGGCGGCGCACGACGACACCGGCCGCTGGGTCTTGCCCAGCGGCGAGGTGACGGCACCGATCCGCTCGTCCTCGTCGTGGTCCTCGTGACCGCGGTCGGAGAGGAAGTGACCGGAGACGTGCACCGTCTGGTCGGGCCGAAGCGTGCCGGAGAAGACCCGGACCAGGCTGATCCGGCCCACGTACGCGTCGGTGGTGGTCTTGACGATCTCGGCGAGCAGCGGGCCGGCCGGATCGCAGCTCAGGCCCTCCCGCGTCTTGCCGGCGACGGTGTAGACCTCGGGGATCGGGTGCTCGGTGGGGGCCGGGAAGGCGCTGGTGATGATCTCGAGCAGCTCCGCCGTGCCGAGGCCGGTCGCGGCGCAGACGGGGATCACGGGGTGGAACGAGGCCTTGGCGACCGCCTGCTCGAGGTCGTCGATCAGCACCTTCTGGTCGATCTCCTCGCCGCCGAGGTAACGGTCCATCAGGCTCTCGTCCTCGGACTCCTCGATCACGCCCTCGATCAGCTCTCCCCGCGCGGCCTCCAGGCGGGCGGAGTCGTCGGACGCCGGGTCGGACTCGGTGCGCGAGCCCGCCGAGTAGTCGAACAGCCGGCCGCTGAGCATGCCGATCAACCCGGTCGTCGCGCCGTCCGCGCCGGTGACCGGAAGGTAGAGGGGCAGGACCTTCTCGCCGAAGGCCTCGCGGCAGGCGGCGAGCGTTCCTTCGTAGTCGGACCGAGGGTGATCGAGCTTGGTGAGCACGACGGCGCGCGGCATCCCGACGGCCGCACACTCCGCCCAGAGCATTTGGGTCGACCCGTCGATTGCCTCCGCGGTGGAGACGACGAACAGCGCGCAGTCGGCCGCCCGCAGACCCGCGCGCAGGTCGCCCACGAAGTCGGCGTATCCCGGTGTGTCGAGCAGGTTGACCTTGATGCCCTGGTGGTGGAAGGGCGCCAGCGACAGGCTGACCGACCGCTGCTGGCGCAGTTCGGCCTCGTCGTGGTCGCTGACCGTCGTCCCGTCCTCGACCCGGCCGGCCCGGTGGATCGTGCCGGTCGCGACGAGCAGTGCCTCGACCAGCGTGGTCTTGCCGGCTCCGGTGTGGCCGACCAGGACGACGTTGCGCACGCTCTGCCCGTCGCCGGTCTGGTCGACCCCGGGCACTGTGCCGTCGGCCGCCACTGGGTTCTTGTCCGCCATCGCTCGCCTCCACACTCGACATCCGGAGGCCCGGCGACGCCGGTCGCGCTCCGGCCAACTCAGGTGAACCTGGTATTTCCACCCTGGCGTGGAGGAGCGCACGACACAAGGGGGAGCCCGAACCCGACCGGGCTAGCATGGCGCCGCCCGCAGACCCGACCCGAGCGAGTGCCGCCGAATGCTCAACCGCTTCGCCCGCGCGTTCTTCACGCGCCTGTTGACCCCGATCGCCACCGCGCTGCTGCGGCTCGGCGTCAGGCCCGATGTCGTCACGGTTGTCGGGACCCTCGGCGTGTGCGTGGGCGCGCTGTGGTTCTACCCCCGCGGTGAGTTCCTCGTCGGCACCTTGGTGATCACGGCGTTCGTCTTCTCCGACAACGTCGACGGGATCATGGCCAGGCTCTCCGACCAACAGGGTCCGTGGGGGGCCTTCCTCGACTCGGTCCTGGACCGGTTCGGCGACGCGGCGATCTTCATCGGCCTCGCCCTGTGGTTCGCCGGCGACGGCGACGACCTTCGTATGGTGGCGTTGTGCCTGGCCTGCCTGGCGCTGGGTGCGGTGGTCTCCTATGCCAGGGCCCGGGCCGAGAGCCTCGGCTACAGCGCCGACGTGGGCATCGCGGAGCGGGCCGACCGGCTCGTGGCCGTACTCGTGACGACGGGCCTGGTCGGCTGGTTCGACCTGCCGGTCGTCGTCCTCGAGGTCGTCCTCTGGCTGCTCGCCGCTGCCAGTGCGTGGACGGTGTTCCAGCGAGTGCGCACCGTGCACCAGCAGTCGATCGCCGAGCCGGCATGAGCACGAGCCTGACCGAGCGCGTGGCCCTGCTCGGATATACCGGTGGCTGGTCCGCCGTCCGGCACCTGCCCGACCGGGCCGCCTACGCGGCGTTCCGGACGATCGCCGACCAGGTGTGGCGGCGCCGCGGTCCGAGCGTGCGCCGGCTCGAGGCCAACCTCTCCCGGGCTCTCGGCACGACGGACGAGGCCACGATCCGCGAGACGTCCCGGGCCGGCATGCGGTCCTACCTGCGCTACTGGTGCGACGCGTTCCGTCAGCCCGACTGGGACACCGAGCGGATCGTGTCCAGGATCCGGGTCGAGGGCGAGGACAACATGCGGGCCCCGTTGCGGGAGGGCCGCGGGGTCGTGGCGGCGCTGCCACACATGGCCAACTGGGACCACGCCGGAGCGTGGGCCTGCGTCACCGGCGTCCCGGTGACGACGGTGGCCGAGCGGCTCAGGCCGGAGGCGCTCTACGAGCGGTTCCTCGCCTTCCGCGAGGGCCTCGGCATGGAGATCATCCCGCTCACCGGTGGACAGGGCGACGTGTTCATGACGCTGGCGGCCCGGTTGCGCGAGCCCCGCCTGGTACCGCTGCTGGCCGACCGTGACCTGTCCCGCCGAGGCATCGGCGTCACGCTTCTCGGCGAGCCCACGCGGATGCCGGCCGGTCCCGCACTACTCGCCCTGCGCACCGGCTCGGCACTGCTGCCGGTGAGCCTCTGGTACGAGGGCGCCGAGCCCGACCACCGGGTGGTCGTGCGGTTCCACGAGGAACTCGAGCCACTCACCGGCGTGCGGGGAGGCCATCGGGTCGCCCGGCTGACCCAGGAGCTCGCCGACGAGTTCAGCCGTGGCATCGCGGCCCACCCGCACGACTGGCACATGCTGCAGTCGTTGTTCCTGGCCGACCTGGCCGAGGACGACCCGCGACGCACGGTGTCGAGCGGAGCCGGCGGATGAAGGTCGGCATGGTGTGCCCTTACTCCTGGGACATGCCCGGGGGAGTGCAGGTGCACATTCGCGACCTGGCCGAGGAGTTGATGCGCCGGGGTCACCAGGTCTCGGTGATCGCCGCCGCCGACGACGACACCCCGGTGCCGCCGTACGTGGTCTCCGCCGGCCGGGCGGTGCCGATCCACTACAACGGCTCGGTGGCGCGGCTGACCTTCGGCCCGCTGTCCGCGTCCCGGGTCCGGCGGTGGTTGTCCGATGGCAAGTTCGACGTGCTGCACGTCCACGAACCGGCATCACCCAGCCTGGGCCTGCTCGCGGTCTGGTGGGCCGACATGCCGGTCGTGGCCACCTTCCACCAGGCCAACCCCAGGTCGCGGGCGATGAGCGCGGCGTCCCACATCCTGCAGTCGGCGGTCGAGAAGATCTCGGCCCGGATCGCCGTGTCCGAGGAGGCGCGGACGGTGGTCGTCCAGCATCTCGGCGGCGATCCGGTCCTGATCCCGAACGGGCTCTACGTCGACCGCTTCACCGGAGTGCCCGCACGGCCGGAGTGGCAGGGCGAGGGCGGCACGCTGTCGTTCCTGGGCCGCCTGGACGAGCCGCGCAAGGGACTGCCCGTCCTACTCGAGGCGTGGCCGACCATCCACCGCGAACGGCCCGGAATCCGCCTGCTCGTCGCGGGCCGCGGCGACATCGACGAGATCCGGCGCGGGATCCCCGCGGACTGCCGGGACGACGTGATCTTCCTCGGCGGGGTGACCGACGAGGAGAAGGTGGCGATGTTCGCCTCGAGCGACGTCTACGTCGCCCCGCACACGGGAGGCGAGTCGTTCGGCATCGTCCTTGCCGAGGCGATGGCCGCCGGCACACCGGTGCTGGCGAGCGACCTGGTCGCGTTCCGCACCGTCCTCGACGAGGGCCGGCTGGGCGTGCTGGTGCCGGTCGGGGACTCCGGTGCCTTGGGGGCGGCCACGCTGGACCTGCTCGCCGCACCGGACCGGCGCCGCGACCTGGCTGCCGCCGCGAAGGTCGCGGTCCGGCGCTACGACTGGTCCATCGTGGCGGACGAGGTGCTCGCGGTGTACGAGATGGCTGTGGCCGCCGGAACCGGCCACGGGCACGGACGTTACCGCCTGTCGGGTCGGTAGGTTCCGGCATGGAATGGATCGTCCCGGTCGGCGTGATCCTGCTCGGCATCTACCTGTCGTGGACGGCCAGCCGCCTCGATCGCCTGCACTGGCGTGTCGACGCCTCCCGCGCCGTGCTGGATGCGCAGTTGCTGCGGCGCTCGGGGGCGGCGCTCGATCTCGCCGGGGCCGGCCTGCTGGATCCGGCGAGCGCCGTGCTGGTCGCCGACGCAGCGTCGAGAGCACGAACGGTGGACGAGGACGGGCGCGAACAGGCCGAGAGCGACCTCACCGAGGCCCTCGGTGCGGCTCTTGCCGATCCCGCCTATACGACGACCCTGCGGTCCGACCAGGGTGCCGCCACGGCGCTGGACGAGCTGGCCGCGGCGTGTCGCCGGGCGAGCCACGCCCGCCGGTTCTACAACGACACGGTGCGCGCGGCCAGGCGGCTGCGGCGCAAGGTGCTGGTCCGCTGGCTTGGCCTGGCCGGGCGTGCTCCGTGGCCCGAGACCGTCGAGCTCCACGACGAGATGCCGCGGGGTCTGTCCGGCTGATCTCGTCCGGCTCAACCGGCGGCGATCACCTTGGTGAACAGGTCGAGGGCGATCGGCCAGCCGTCGTCGCCGCCCACCCCACGGTGGACGATCGCGGCGCCGTCGCCGTGGCCCTCGAAGCCGTCGTGGACGAGCACGACACGGGTCCGGCCGGGTGCGACCTCGGTGAACGTGACCTCGACCCTGCTGTGCTGGTCGGCGTGGTACTGCCAGTCGCCGCCGACCTGCCAGGCGAGCACGATCCGGTGCGGAGCGTCGACGTCGAGGACGCGGCCCCACTCGCACTCGGTGCCGTCCGCCTGGCGTTCGTACCAGCGCCCGCCCGGCGTCGACTCGAGGACGACCTCCTCGGGCTCATCGGCCCCGAGGAAGTGGCCCGGCGTCCGCCACGAGTCGTGACCGGCCGTGAAGATCTCGAACGCGCGGGCCGGAGTGGCGGGCACGGTGACCTCGGCCCGCACCGGGGCGAGGGTGGTGGACGGGTTCATGTCAGGTCCTCCTGGGGATTCGTGGCAGCGGCGTCCCGAGTCGCGGGGTGAGCCGTCGACAGGTGGTCTCGGGCGGCGTCGATGGCCACGGCTTCGGCGAAGGACGCCAGTGCCGTGGTCCAGAACCGGTCGAGGTAGGCGCGAAGCTCTGCCGGCCCGCGCGGGTCGAGCCGGTACAGCCGACGGGTGCCGACTGCGTCGGAACTGACCAGGCCGGCGTCCCTGAGCACCCGCAGGTGCTGCGAGACCGCGGGCCGGCTGACCGGAAGCCGGTCGGCGAGCCGTCCGACCGGAGACGGGCCGGCGGCGAGCAGCTCCACGATGGCCCGACGGGTAGGGTCGCCCAGCGCGTCCAGCTGGTGGGCGCCTCGGTAAGTCTCCACGAACGGTAAGCTACGGCTAACGCTCGGTGGCTGTCAACAACCCGCAGGGTGGATTGTGAGCCTGCAGGCTGGATCGTGAAGATCGTCGTGCAGCTCTGGACAGGCCGCGGAGCGCGTCGAACCTGCACGACGATCTTCACGACGCATGTGTGGGCCGTCCTGGGACGAGGTGGCAGGAACTCGTCGGAGATGGACACGCGCGCGGGCGTAGTGACGTTCATCGCGGGCCTACGATGGAGGCGTATCCACCCGACGCTACTGTCACGAGGTTCCCCATGTCCGAGCTGTCCACGACAACCCCGGAGACCGGCACGGCGCGCGTGAAGCGCGGAATGGCCGAGATGCTCAAGGGCGGCGTGATCATGGATGTCGTCACCCCCGACCAGGCCAAGGTCGCCGAGGACGCGGGTGCCGTCGCCGTCATGGCCCTCGAGCGGGTACCCGCGGACATCCGTGCGCAGGGCGGCGTGTCCCGGATGAGCGATCCGGACATGATCGACGGCATCATCAACGCGGTGTCGATCCCGGTCATGGCCAAGGCCCGGATCGGCCACTTCGTCGAGGCGCAGGTGCTCCAGAGCCTGGGTGTCGACTATGTGGACGAGTCCGAGGTGCTCACGCCCGCCGACTACGCGAACCACATCGACAAGTGGCGGTTCACGGTGCCGTTCGTCTGTGGCGCCACCAACCTCGGTGAGGCGTTGCGGCGGATCACCGAGGGAGCCGCGATGATCCGCTCCAAGGGCGAGGCCGGCACCGGCGACGTGTCCAACGCGACCACCCACATGCGGGCGATCCGGGCCGAGATCGCCCGGCTGACGACGCTGCCCGAGGACGAGCTGTACGTCGCGGCGAAGGAGCTCCAGGCGCCGTACGAGCTGGTCCGCGAGGTCGCTGCAGCGGGCAAGCTCCCGGTCGTGCTGTTCACCGCCGGTGGCATCGCCACCCCGGCCGACGCGGCGATGATGATGCAGCTCGGCGCGGAGGGGGTATTCGTCGGTTCCGGCATCTTCAAGTCCGGCGACCCGGCGCGGCGAGCGGAGGCCATCGTCAAGGCGACGACGTTCTACGACGACCCGGACGTGATCGCCAAGGTTTCCCGCGGCCTCGGCGAGGCCATGGTCGGCATCAACGTCGGCGACCTCCCGGCGTCGCACCGTCTTGCCGAGCGCGGCTGGTGAGCTCGGATCGCCCGTACCCCGACCGCCTGCACCTGGCTGCACAGGATCCAGAATGATCACGTTAAGAGGGTCTCTGGGTCCGTTGCCAGGTCTGCAGACCTGGCAACGGACGGACAAACCCTCTTAACGTGATCATTCGGGCCCACCAGACGGCGCAGGGAGGAAGGAAGGCAACGTGATCGAACCCGTTGTCGGCGTCCTCGCGGTGCAGGGCGACGTCCGGGAGCACATGGCCGCGCTCAAGGCGTGCGGCGCCACGGCCGTCCCTGTGCGGCGGCCGACCGAGTTGGAGCACGTCGACGCGCTTGTCCTGCCCGGCGGCGAGTCCACCACGATGGACAAACTGGTGCGGGCGTTCGACCTCGACGGGCCGCTCCGGGAGCGGATCAAGCGGGGAATGCCCGTCTACGGGTCGTGCGCCGGAATGATCATGCTCGCCGACCGGATCGTCGGCGGAACGGCCGACCAGCAGACCCTCGGCGGCATGGACGTCACGGTGCGGCGCAACGCGTTCGGCCGCCAGGTCGAGTCGTTCGAGGTCGGCCTGGACACGGCCGGCCTGGGAAAGGGTCCGCCGTTGCACGCGGTGTTCATCCGGGCACCGTGGGTCGAGGAGACGGGCCCGGGCGTCGAGGTGCTGGCCACGGTGGTCGCGGGCCCGGTCGCCGGTAGGATCGTCGCCGTCCGGCAGGGTGCGCTCCTCGCGACCTCGTTCCACCCGGAGCTGACCGGCGATCTCCGCGTGCACCGCCTGTTCCTCGACATCGTGAAGGAGAGCTAGCCCGATGTCCGGCCACTCCAAGTGGGCCACGACCAAGCACAAGAAGGCGATCGTCGACGCCAGGCGGGGCAAGCTGTTCGCAAAGTTGATCAAGAACATCGAGGTCGCAGCACGCACCGGCGGCGGCGACCCGGCCGGCAACCCCACGCTCTACGACGCCATCCAGAAGGCGAAGAAGTCCTCGGTGCCCAACGACAACATCGACCGGGCGGTCAAGCGCGGTTCCGGCGCGGAGGCCGGGGCCGCGGAGTACCAGTCGATCACCTACGAGGGCTACGGCCCGAACGGCGTGGCCGTCCTGGTGGAATGCCTGACCGACAATCGCAACCGCGCGGCGTCGGAGGTGCGGATCGCGATGACGCGCAACGGCGGGTCGATGGCCGACCCCGGTTCGGTGGCCTACATGTTCAGCCGCAAGGGCGTCGTCGTCGTGCCCCGCCGGCAGGACGGCAGGGAGCTCTCCGAGGACGACGTCCTCGAGGCCGTTCTCGACGCGGGGGCTGAGGACGTCGAGGACCTCGGCGAGGCCTTCGAGATCCGGTCGGAGGCCGCCGACCTGGTGGCCGTCCGGACCGCGGTCCAGCAGGCCGGCCTCGACTACGAGTCCGCCGAGTCGTCATGGGTGCCGTCGGTCACCGTCCCCCTCGACGAGGACGGCGCGCGCAAGATCTTCCGGCTGATCGAGGCGCTCGAGGACAGCGACGACGTGCAGGACGTCTTCGCCAACTTCGAGGTCTCCGACGAGGTCATCGAGGCCGTCGGCTGAGTGGTCCCGAACCGGCCTCGGCGGCGCGTCGTGTCGACGACGGGGCCGGACAGCCCGGTAGCGTGTCGTCCGAACACGTGTTCGGGCGAGAGGCAGGGTCATGCGGGTGCTGGGAATCGACCCCGGCCTGACCCGGTGCGGGCTGGGTGTGGTCGAGGGCACAGCCGGCCGTCGCCTCGACATGGTCGCGGTCGACGTCGTCCGCACGCCGGCGGGGACGCCCCTCGGAGAACGGTTGATGACGCTCGAGTCGGCCGTCACCGCCTGGATCGACGAACACCATCCCGACACGGTCGCCGTCGAGCGGGTGTTCAGCCAGCACAACGTCCGCACGGTCATGGGCACGGCCCAGGCCAGCGGCGTCGCCGTGCTCGCCGCCGTGCGGCAGGGGCTGCCGCTGTCGAGCTACACGCCGAGCGAGGTGAAGGCCGCGGTGACGGGTCACGGCCGCGCCGACAAGAGCCAGGTGGCCGCCATGGTGGTGCGCCTGCTCCGCCTCGACCAGCGGCCCCGGCCGGCCGATGCGAGCGACGCGCTGGCGCTGGCCATCTGCGCGCTGTGGCGGGGATCGGCGCAGGGCCGGTTGTCGGCCGCCGTCACCGCAGGAGGTAGTCGATGATCGCGTTCGTCCGCGGGCGAGTGGCTCAGGTGGGTCCCACCGAGGTGGTCGTCGACGTCGGTGGCGTCGGGCTCACGCTGCAGTGCACGCCTTCGACGGCCGCCTCGGCGCAGGTGGGCGAACAGGTGCAGCTGCCGGCCAGCCTGGTCGTCCGGGAGGAATCGCTGACGCTGTACGGCTTCGCCGACGACGACGAACGCGCGGTCTTCGAGCTGCTGCAGACCGCCAGCGGGATCGGACCTCGCCTGGCCCAGGCCATGCTCGCCGTGCACTCACCGGACGATCTGCGCCGCGCGGTGGCAACCGAGAACCTGGTGGCGCTGAGGAAGGTCCCCGGCATCGGGACGAAGGGCGCCCAGCGGATCGTCATCGAGCTCAAGGACCGGCTCGGTCCGCCGCGGTCGCACCCGGCGGGTGCCACCGATCGGCCGGGCACGACGGCCGACGGTTGGCAGGGCCAGGTGCACGCCGCGCTGCTCGGGCTCGGCTGGTCGGGCCGCGAGGCCGAGGCCGCGGTCGACGAGGTGGCGCCTCTCGTGGGCGACGGCGTCGACGGCGCGGACGTGCCGGGCCTGCTTCGGGCCGCTCTGCGGACGCTGGCGCGCCCGTGACCGACAGCGTGCCCGGTGAGGCCGTCACCCGCCTGGTCACCCAGGAGGCGGACCGCGACGAGCGGGCCCTGGAGGTTGCGCTGCGTCCGCGCACGCTCGGCGAGTTCGTCGGCCAGGAACGGCTGCGCGAGCAGCTCTCCCTCGTGCTCGAGGCCGCGCGTAACCGGCGTGGCGTGGCCGATCACGTGCTCCTGTCGGGCCCACCGGGCCTCGGCAAGACCACCCTGGCGATGATCATCGCGGCCGAGATGGAAGTGCCGCTGCGGATCACCAGCGGGCCGGCCGTACAGCACGCCGGCGACCTCGCGGCCATCCTGTCCTCGGTGGCCGAGGGCGACGTGCTCTTCTTCGACGAGATCCACCGGATGGCCCGGCCGGCGGAAGAGATGCTCTACACCGCGATGGAGGACTTCCGGGTCGACGTCATCGTCGGCAAGGGCCCGGGAGCGACGGCGATACCGCTCGCCCTGCCGCCGTTCACCCTGGTCGGTGCCACCACGCGTACCGGCCTGCTACCCGGGCCGCTGCGTGACCGGTTCGGCTTCACCGGCCATCTCGACCTCTACGAGCCCGCCGAGCTCGAGCGCGTACTGGTGCGGTCGGCTCGGCTGCTGGACGTGACGCTGCATGCCGACGGAGCCACCGAGATCGCCGGTCGCTCCCGGGGCACACCACGGATCGCCAACCGCCTGCTGCGGCGCGTGCGCGACTTCGCCGAGGTACGGGCCGACGGAACGGTCGACGGCGACGTCGCGCGAGCGGCACTGACCGTCTACGAGGTCGACGACCTGGGCCTCGACCGGCTCGACCGGGCGGTGCTGGACGCGCTGTGCCGGCGCTTCGCCGGCGGCCCGGTCGGGCTGGGCACGCTGGCGGTAGCGGTCGGCGAGGAGCGCGAGACCGTCGAGGAGGTGGCCGAGCCGTTCCTGGTGCGGGCCGGCCTGCTGGCCCGCACCCCGCGCGGGCGGGTGGCCACCCCGGCCGCCTGGGCGCACCTGGGCGTCAGGCCGCCGCGGAACGTCGCCGAGCTGCCCGGCCTGTTCGGGCCCGACCCGGGAGAGGCGCTGCCGGGCGACGACGCAGCGGAGTAGCGGGGGCCGGACCCCGGCGCCGCCGGGCCGGTGCGCCCGAAGTCCAGGTTGGTGCCAGGCTGGGCCTGTAGACTCCCGCCCCGTCTCGCCGGGCTCCCGGCACCCAACCTCCGGAAAGGACGTCTCAGACCTGTGGACGCCGTCAGTGGCCTGCTCCCGTTCGTCCTCATCCTGGTGGCGTTCTACTTCCTGAT
>DASRTE010000150.1:0-38182 GCA_035656095.1 Jiangellaceae bacterium | reverse complement strand
TCAAGACCACGTAAACGACACGGATTCCGTACCCCCGCCGAAAAGCTCGAAGAGATCCTGACCAACACCACCAACCACCACGGCGTTGCGTGACTACCTAGATTCCGCCAAACCTGCCGCTTCCCCACCTGCACCCGGCCGGCCGCAGGCTGCGACCTCGACCACACCACCCCCTGGGAACGCGGCGGCACCACCAGTGCCGCCAACCTCGGGCCGCTGCACCGCGGCCACCACAACGACAAGACCCACCACCGCTGGCGACTCGACCAACCCGAACCCGGCCGATACATCTGGACCCGCACCCACCGGACACCGATACCAGGTCGACCCCGAGATCGTCGGACTCCTCCCCCAACCCCCACCGGCGCCACCGGGCGAGGATCGACCAGCCGAGCCGACACCGGCCGGCCCCGACCCACCGCCGTTCTGAGTACCTAGCCCGTCACAGGTCGCGAAGCCGGTCGAGCAACTCGGACTTGCGTTCGGCGGCTTCTTGGCGCGCCTCCTCGTCGGCGGCGCGAAGCTCGGCGGTGACCTCCGGGTCGGCGGGCATCTCCTCAGGTTTGCGTCGTTCGACCGTCACGGGCGGGCAGGCTACCCGGTCCCGTCCGCGCCAAAACAGGGCACGCGGTGGTCGGACCGGTGCGATTGACTACCTCCATGCCTGCGATGCGGTACGGCCTCAAGGTCAGCCAGCGGACGACGGTCGACGAGCTGCACGGCCTGTGGCGGATCGCCGACGACGAGGGCTTCGACCACTGCTGGAACATGGACCATTTCGCCACCTTGGGCGGCGATCCCACCGGTAACATCTTCGAGGCCTGGACACTGCTCGCGGCAATGGCGGAGGCGACGTCCCGCACGCGCATTGGATGCATGGTGACTGGCAACACCTACCGGCACCCGGGAGTGCTCGCAAAAGCGGCCGTGACCGTCGACCACCTCTCCGGTGGCCGACTGGAGTTCGGCATCGGGGCGGGCTGGGCCGAGAACGAGCACACGATGTTCGACCTCGAGTTCGGCACCGTCGGGGAGCGGATGGACCGGCTCGAAGAGGCCTGCCAGATCATCCGCTCGTTGTGGACCGAGAAGCGGACCACGTTCGACGGCCGCCACTACCGGATCGTCGGCGCGATCGCCGAGCCCAAGCCCGTCCAGCAGCCGTACCCACCGATCTGGATCGGCGGCAGCGGCCGCAAGCGGACCCTGCGGATCGTCGCGCAGTACGCCGACGTCTGGAACGCCGCAGGCGGCATGCCCGACGAGGTCGCCGATCTGTCCGCCGTGCTCGACCAGCACTGTGCCGACGTCGGTCGCGACCCGGCCCAGATCCGCCGGACGGTGCAGATCCGGCTGCCCGACAAGGCCGAGGATGCGCTCCCGCTGATCGAGCACTACGCCCGGGTGGGCGTCACCGAGGTCATCGTGATCGTGATGGGCGGTCGAGCGGTACAGCAGGCCGAGCAGGCCGCGGAGCTTCTTCCGCGCCTGCGCGCCATCGGCTGATCAGAGCAGCACACGCGGACCTGTGGTCGGCAGGGCCGCGACCGCTGCCTCGGCGAGCACGACATCGCGGGCATCCGGAGCACTGATATTGCGCTCGATCATTCGACGCGCGATCATCCCGGCCACGGCCGGCGCTGCGAACGACGTGCCCGACCAGATCGCATGCCCCTGCGTGAAGTCCGCCGAGAGCCCGTCGAGGTACTCGTTGGTCCCGTTCGGGAACGGCACGACTATGTTCTCGCCAGAGGCGTATACGTCGACCCAGTACCCGTAGTTCGTCCACCCGGTCCGCGCGTCGCCGCCGTGGGTGAGTGCGCCCACCGCGGTGCACCAGTCGTAAGCGGCGGGCCAGAACGGCCGATCGGAGCCGTCGTTGCCCGCTGCTACAACGATGACGGTCTCCGGGTGATGCCTGAGCACGCGTCTATAGAAGGCGTTGAATGCCTTCGGAGACCGACCAGCCCGAGCGTAGAGGCCCGCTTGGATACTGACGATGTCGACGCCATTAGTGACGGTTCGCTCGAGATCCTGGACGATGGTCAGCTCGTCGACTGCGCCTTCGACCAGGCTGTCGCGAACTCGGACGCTTGCCGACCCGGCGGCGGATACAGCAAGGAGCCGCGCGGTCGTGGCAGTACCGTGTCCGCCGTACGGCTGGATCACGTTGTTGCGCGCGTACACGGCATCGTCGGTCTCGGAGTTGCGATCGACGACGAGAACCGGCCATAACCCGAGTCCTGGGCGATCGATGCGAGGTAGCCGGTATCCACAACGGCCACGCGTGATCGACCTGGACCGGCCGGTTCGCCGAGTTCGGTGACCAGCGGACGCCAGGGCACAGGCTCCGTGGCTGGGCAGAAGCTTGAGAAGCCCTGGACGTCCAGCACATGGTTCGGTGTCACGACATCGTCTCCGACGACGTCGGCCAGAGCATCCGAGAGCTGTGCGGCGTCACGGTCACCTATGTCCAGGACCTTGAGCCCAACCGGTCCATCGGTGACCTGACCGGCCGGTCTTCCCGGATTTGGTCAAAGGCCTCCAGCACGTCGTCGACTTCGTGCGAATCGCAAATGACGAGGTGGTCGCGGTAGAGAAAAATCGACTTCTGTACCTTCTCGATTCCAACTCGCAGCCAGTGTGAAATCCCGGTTGGCGCTGCGTGAGCCGCAGTTGCGCTGCAACCTCTCGACCTGCCCGACCAGAGCGGCCCGGTTCGACCTGCCCGACTGTGGCATCTCGCATCCCCGTTCGCTAGCGACGTTGCTCGAAAGATTTGTCTAGCATCGGGCGATGATCGGCGGTAGCCCCACCCCGCACGCAACTGCCGAGTATCTGCTCGCGCTGGCGATGTCCCGGCCGAGCGAGGCCCGCCAGCAGGCGTCCGCCGTGCTGTCTGGGTCGAGTTCCGTTCTCGATCGCACATACGCAATGCAGGCGCTCGGGATCGTAGAGCGGGACTCCGGTCACGTTGGTCTCGCTTATCGGAAATTTCCGTCAGGGCTTGTATCTCAGCCAGGCTGCCGGACTGGGCGTGCGTGAACTCGATCTTGCAGCCAGCTTGGGCACTGCGCTCGCCATGGCGGGTCGTCGACAGGCGGCGCTCCATGTCCTTGATGAGGCAGTTTCCGGAACCAAGGGTTCTGTCAAGGCTCGCGTGCTGGTCCGGCGTGCCGGGGTGCGTGAGCTTTTCAACGACTTCGAAGGCGCGTATCAAGACGGCATGCTCGCCGCTGAGATCTTGCGTCGCGCTGGAGATCGGACTTGGGAAGCGCGCGCACGCAACAATGTCGGACACGTTCTCCTTGGGCTCGGCCGCTTCGCCGCAGCGGAGGAGCAGCATTCGCGTGCGCAGGAACTAGCTGAAACGCAAGGCCAGGACTACGACGCGACGACAATCTTGCACAACCGTGGGGATTGTGCGCACCGGCGAGGAGATCTTCCCAGTGCGCTCAGACTCCTCTACCGCGCACGGGACCGGTATCGCGAATTGGGTGTCGTACCGCCGGAGGTTGTACGCGATATTGCGATCGTCCTGCTCGCCGCTGGCCTTACAGAAGAGGCCACATTGGCTGCCGACGAGCTTGTCGACGTGCTGGATGGCGACCGGGCGTCGGCAGGACGCCGCGCTGACGGGCTGATCACGGCGGCGATAGTGCACCTTGACTACGGGAACGCGAAGCGGGCAATCGAGCTGGCTCGGCGCACGGTCCGGGCGAACCATAGGCAGGACAACGTCGAGGGCGAGCGGCACTCGAAACTGGTCCTACTTCGAGCGCAGGCGGCCACCGGCAGGGTGACTAAGCGGCATGCTGTCGCGGCGGCCGATCTGGCGTCCGTGCTCAAGGATCGCCACGCGGCGGAACGGCTCGAGGCGCAACTGCTGGCCGGGCGGGTGGCGCGTCAGGTGGGGCTGACCGAGCTCGCCACGCAGCAGTTCCAGGCGGCCTCTGCTCAACGGCGGAAGGGATCTGCCCTCAGGAGATCCGCCGCGTGGCTGGCCACCGCGCAGCTGGCCGACATGCGCGGGGATCGCGCCGGCATGCTGCGGGCCTACGAGCGGGGCCACGCCGTGCTGGACACCCACGCTCTCTCGCTCGGCGCCACCGAACTGCGGGCCAGGGCAACCACGCACGGCGTCGGACTAGTCCGCACGGCCATCGGCCGGGTCATCGAGGACGGCTCGGCGCGGGACCTGCTGCGATGGACGGAGCGATGGCGCAGCACCCTGCACGCCACCACGACCCGGAAAGCCCGCCAGGATCCGGCGCTCACCGCGGAGTTGGGCAAGCTGCGGGAGACCGAGAGCGACATCGGGGGAGTGGTCGACGCCGACCGCGAGGCGAACCGCCGACGCATCGAGGAGCGCATCCGGAGGCTCACGCATGGAAGCGCCGGCGACGGCGAGGGCGCCCGCTGGGCCTTCGACGTCGGCGAACTGCTCGACGAGCTAGGTGGTGACGCGACGCTCGCCGGCGTGGTCGCCGCCCGCGGGAACGTCTACGTCGTCGTCGCCAGGCGCGGCCGCGTGCGGCGGTTCGAGGCCGGTCGCCTCGACCGGGCTCGCGACGAGGTCGAATACGCACGGTTCGCATTGCGCGGGGCCGCCGTCGCCTCGCCCGCCACAGCCGGCGCGCTGCTGGCCGGGCTGGAGCCGGCGCTGGCCCGCCTCGAACAGACGCTTCTCGGTCCAGCTGTGCGCGCGATGGGTGACGGGCCTCTCGTCCTGATGCCTCCGGCGACGCTGCAGTCGGCGTCGTGGGGCGCCCTGCCGTCCCTCCGCGACCGCCCGCTCACCGTCGCGCCGTCCGCGACGGCGTGGCTCAGGGCCCGCGCCACCACACCGCCGCGACGGCGGCGCGTGGTGCTCGCCGCGGGACCGGGGCTCGCGACGTCCGCGGCCGACGTCGAAGCTCTCGCCGCCGAATACCGCAACCCCACCGTCCTCATCGGCGAGCGTGCAACGTGCGCAGCCACGCTGAAGGGGCTCGACGGCGCCTGGCTCGCCCACGTCGGTGCGCACGGACGATTCCGCGGCGACAACCCGATGTTCTCCGCGCTCGAGATGGCCGACGGGCCGCTGACGGTCTACGACCTCGAAGGACTGCGCCGTCCGCCGTACCGGCTGCTGCTCACTGCATGTGAATCGGGCGTCGGCTCACCCACCGGGGCGGACGAGCTGCTCGGCCTGGCCAGCTCTCTGACGGCGCTGGGGACCGCCGGCCTGCTCGCGAGCGTCGTCCCCGTCAACGACGAGGCAACAGTTCCGTTCAGCCTCGCTGTCCATGAGCGACTGCGGGCCGGCGACGACCTGGTGTCGTCCCTGCTCGCTGCCCGACGCGCCGCCGCCGACCCCGTCGCGCGCGCGACCGCGTGGTCGTTCCTCGCCCTCGGAGGCGCCTGAGCCACCACGTAGGGTGGCCGGCATGGAGCCGGTCGTCGGGTTCGATCTCGATCTCACACTGGTCGACTCGGCCGACGGCATAGTCGCCACCTTCGTCGCGACCGCACAACGGCTCGGCGTCGCTGTCGACGCCGAGGGGGTGCGGGCCACGATCGGCGTCCCGCTCGAGGACGCGATAGCGCGCTTCCTTCCGGCACACCTCGCCGACGACGGCGTCCGCATCTACCGGGAGCTCTACCCGACGATGGGCGTGAGCCCGACGACGCTCATGCCCGGTGCCGTCGAAGCCGTTGCGGCGGTTCATGCGCACGGCGGACGCGCGGTCGTCGTCAGCGCGAAGATCCAATCAGCCGTCGAGGCAGTCCTGCAGCACGTCGGGCTCGACGTGGACGACGCCGTCGGCGACCTCTACGCCGAGGCCAAGGGTGACGCCCTGCGTGCCAACGGCGCTGTCGCCCACGTCGGGGACCATCCCGCCGACATGGTCGGGGCCACCGCGGCCGGGGCCGTGGCGATCGCCGTCACGACCGGATCGCACGAGGCCACAGCGCTGACTGCCGCAGGGGCGGACGTCGTCCTGGCCGACCTGCGCGACTTCCCGCACTGGCTCGACGAGTACGTGCTCGAGTCGCGGCTGGCAGCACTGGAGGCGCATCTGCGGCGGCTCGGGTCGGTCGTCGTCGCGTTCTCCGGTGGAGCCGACTCGGCGTTCCTGCTGGCGGCCTCGGCGCGGGCCCTCGGCACCGACCGGGTGCTCGCCGCCACCGCGGTGTCACCCTCGCTGCCGCGGAGAGAGCTGGTGGCGGCCCGGGAGTTCGCCGGCGGTATCGGGGTTCGTCACGTCGCGCCACGCACTGACGAGATGGCACGAGAGGGCTACCGCGCCAACGACGGCGACCGGTGCTACTTCTGCAAGGCCGAGCTGCTCGACGTCCTGGCCCCGATAGCCGAGCGGGAGCGGTTGGCCCACGTCGCCACGGGGACGAACGCCGACGACGCCCGCGCGGGCTTCCGCCCGGGCATCAGCGCGGCCGCCGAACGAGGTGCGGTGACGCCGCTGAGGGACGCCGGACTGACCAAGGCGCAGGTCCGCCAGGCGTCCCGGCGGTGGGGCCTGTCGACGTGGAACAAGCCTGCGGCGGCCTGCCTGTCCAGCCGGGTCGCGTACGGCATCCAGATCACGCCCGCCCGGCTGGCCCGGATCGACCGTGCCGAGGCAGCGCTGCGGACAGCCCTCGCCGCGGCGAGGCTGCACGCGGAGAATCTGCGCGTCCGCGACCTCGGCGACGTCGCCCGGATCGAGCTCGACCGCGGGGTGGTCGCCGACGTGATAGGTCGTCCGGATGTGCTTGGCGCCGTTGTGGCCGCCGGATTCCACGACGTCACCGTCGAGGCGTTCCGATCGGGCGCTATGAACGAGCTCCTCGCGGACCCGGCCCGCTGGCGCTGACCCCCGTCCGCCGACCTGTGGCTGGTTGGGAACGCCTCGTCGGCCGAGGAGGCGTGTCAAACCCGCCACAAGTCGCCGGGAGGAGGGGAGGAGGGGAGGAGGGGGAGGAGGGGGAGGGCTCAGCGGACCAGGCGGTCCAGCAGGTGTTCGAGCTCGGCCTGCGGGGAGTCGGTGATGCCGGCGTGGACCGGCCCTGGCTGCACGATGGTGCTGCGGGGGGCCGTCAGCCACCGGAACCGCTCGCCCTTCGTGCCCGCAGCCGCGGGACCCCGGCCCTCGCACACGGCCTGCACGGCGTCGACGGCCGCGCACACGGCGTCCACGTCGACCTCCGCGTCCAGCGCCTGCAATCGTGCGGCGTCCACGTGCACCGACGCCGCCAGGAAGTCGTGCTCCTGGCTGTAGACGATGACGCCGACGTTGGCGAGCTCGCCCCGCTCGACGCGAGGCACGGCCCGCAGGACGGCGTACTCGAACGTCTTCACGCCGCGACCCCCGGCAACCAGCTCGCCGACGCCGCCCTGCGGGCCAGCAGGTAGTCGACATACGCCGGCCGGTCGGTGTCCGCCAGCCACTCGGCCGGGACCAGCGCGACGACCTCGTCCAGCATGCCCTGGGTCACGAGCGGTGCCAGTTCGTCCCCGGCGACCGCGACCGCGCGCCAAAACGGCGCCAGGGCATGCTCGGTCAGCGGGTAGGGCCGCGTCGCGAAGGCATCCACCCCCGGCCAGGTGTGCTGGAACAGGAGGGCGGCCCCGTGGTCGATCGCCCACAGCTGCTTGTGCCAGACCAGCAGGTTCGGGTTGCGCCAGCTGCGGTCGACGTTGACCGTGAGCGCATCCAGCCAGAGGATTCGCGCCCCCACCTCGGGATCGGGGCGCCATCCGAGGCCGTCGTAGCCGAGTGACCGGGGCAGGAAGTCGACCCCGAGGTTCGTACCCGGACTCGCCAACAGGAGCTCTTGCACCTCGGGATCGGGCTCGCGTCGACCGATCGACGGGTCCACGTCCACCAGAACCTGTTCGGGGACGCGGATGCCCAGCCGGCGGCCGAGCTCGCCCACGATCACCTCGGCCACCAGCGCCTGCACGCCCTGCCCGGCGCCACGGAACTTGACCACGTAGGTCCCCAGGTCGTCGGCCTCCACCAATCCGGGCAGCGAGCCGCCCTCGCGCAGCGGCTCGACGTAGCGAGTCGCCTGCACCCGACGGAGGGCATCGACGGCCACCTCGACCATGAGGCGGACCGTACGGCATTACGCTGTGCAGGTCCGATACCGACGACGTAACGAGGTCTGCCGTGCCTACCGGCAAGGTCAAGTGGTACGACACCGAGAAGGGCTTCGGCTTCCTCTCCAAGGACGACGGCGGTGACGTCTTCGTCCATTCCTCCGCGCTTCCGGCCGGTCTGGCGGCGCTCAAGCCGGGTCAGCGGGTCGAGTTCGGCGTCGCCGAGGGCAAGCGGGGCGAACAGGCCCTGTCCCTCCACGTCCTCGAGCCGATCCCGTCGGTCGTGGCGGCATCGCGCAAGAAGCCCGACGACATGGTCACGATCATCGAAGACCTGATCAAGCTCCTGGACGGCCTCTCCAACACCTACCGTCGAGGGCGTCATCCCGACGGCCGGTCGGCGCACAAGGTGGCCGCCGTGCTGCGGGCCGTCGCCGACGATCTCGACGTCTAGCGCGGCTCCGGCCGCACACGCTGGGCCACGATCAGTCCACCGACCAGAGCGACGGCGGCGATGCCCATGCCGAGGGGCGGGACGAGCGGCAGTGCGATCCCCAGCCCGCCGCCCAGCACCCAGGCGAGCTGAAGCAGGGTGTCCGAGCGGGCGAACGCGCTGGCCCGCACATGCTCGGGCACGTCGCGCTGCAGGACGGCGTCGAGCGAGAGCCGCCCCAACTGCTGGCTGAATCCGGCGGCGAGGGCGACCAGGATGACGGTGACCAGCCCCCAGAGCACCGCGGTGAGTGCGGCGATCGCAGCCGACATCGCCAGCAGCGCCAGCACTGTACGGTCCGGACTGCGGGCGCGCGTGGTCGCACCCAGCGTCGTGCCGACCGTGCTGCCCAGCCACGCCGCGACGGCGACCAACGCGATCGCCACGGTGTCGTCGAGGCCCGCGACCGGTTCCTCGCGGAGCACGAAGGCGAGGAAGAAGGTGAGGAACCCGGAGAACGCCCGCAGCGCCGTGTTGGCGCGCAGGGCTCTGACCACGGTGCCCCCAACCCGGTCGGCGCGGCCGGATGCGGCGCGGCCCTCCCTCAGCGACGCCTCACCTTCGCCCGCGGCCGAGTCCACGCGGGCCGGCAGCAGGATCGCCTGAACCGTGGCACCCGCATAGGCGAGGAAAGCGATCCGCAGCGGCCAGTCCGACCCGATGACCGCCAGACCGACGCCGAGCGGCGCCGCGACCGCTGCGCCGATCACCGCCGCCATGGATACGCGCGAGTTCGCGGTGACCAGCTCCACGCCGTCGGGCAGCAACCTCGGCACCGCCGCGGCCCGCGTGACGGCGAACGCCTTGGACGCGACCAGACACCCGAACGCGGCGGGGTACAGCCAGACCGCATCGGCGAGCACGGCCCCGGCCATGACCCAGCACAGGAACGCGCGCACGGCGGTGGTCGTCCCGATGGCCCACCGGCGGCCGTGCCGGAACCGGTCGAGGAAGGGGCCGATGACCGGAGCGACCACGGCGAACGGCGCCATGGTCATGACCAGGTAGAGAGCGACGCGACCACGGGCCTCAGACGTGGCGACCGAGAAGAACAGCGTGTCGGCCAGCGCGACGGCAACGAGGACGTCGGCCGCGGCATTGACGGCGTTCAACTCGATCAGCCGGGAAAGCCCGGACTGGCCCGCACCCTCGGCACTGGCGGCCCGGCGCAGGCGAGCGGTGCCGGACCGGGCGGCGCGCGACGTCGACGCGGCCGCCGCCCGCGCCGCTCGGGCCGACCCGCCCGCCACGCGGCGAACCCGGCTCGTACCCGGGCCACCCTGCGGGGAGCGCGGATCCGGCCTCACCCACCCATCCAACCCCATGACCCGGAGACCACCGGGCCGTCCGCCGACGGTGCCCGAGGTACCGTTTCCGCCCGGTGTTTGCGAGAATCACCCGTCGTGACCTCCGCGCCGTCGCCGTCCCGCAGCCGCAAGGGCGATGCAGCCTGCGTCGCCGCGGCCGACCTCGCTCGCGCCGCCACGATCGAGGTCGCGGGGGCGGACCGGGTCGGCGAGCACCTCGGCCACGACGTCGAGGGCGAACGCGTCGTCACCCACTTCTTCGACTGCACCACGGCGGGCTACCGTGGCTGGCGCTGGTCGGTCACCGTTGCCCGGGCCTCCCGAGCTAAGGTCGTCACGGTCGACGAGTGCGTGCTGCTGCCCGGTCCCGAGGCCATCCTGGCGCCGCCTTGGGTGCCGTGGGACGAGCGGCTGGAGCCGGCCGACCTGGGGCCGGGTGACCTGCTCCCGACCGCCGACGACGATCCACGGCTCGAGTCCGCGTACCCGGAGCTCGAGGCCGGGCGGGCGCGCACGCTCTCGCCCTGGGGCCGTGACGAGGCTGCCGACCGCTGGCGCGAGGGCATCGGCGGGCCGGGCACCGAGATCTCGCGGGCCGCTCCGTTCCGCTGCGAAACGTGCGGGTTCCTGGTCGCTCTGGCCGGTCCGCTCGGACGCGTGTTCGGCGTATGTGCCAACGAACGGGCACCGTTCGACGGGCAGGTCGTGTCGTACGACCACGGCTGCGGAGCACACTCGGAGGTCCGGGTGGGACAACCTCAGCCGGCGGCTTCCAGGCCGGTCCTCGACACGCTGTCGCACGAGTTGGTGTCCAGCGGTCCGGCCGACGCCGCCGACGAGGAGCTCGGCCACTCCTGAGGGGCGGCGTCGCGTGGACCCGTTCGGCACGGCTGCCCTGCGATCACGGGTGCTGGCGGCGTGGGCTGCGTCGCCCGCCCGGTTCCGCGAGGACGCCAACGCCGAGGACGAGCTCGTTCGCGGTGCCTATCGTGACCGGCTGATCGTCGAGCTGGCACAGAATGCGGCCGACGCCGCGGTCCGGGCCGGTGTGCCCGGCCGGCTGCTGCTGCGGCTGGACGGCGACGTCCTCACCGCGGCCAACACCGGGGCTCCACTGGATGCCGCGGGAGTCGAGGGACTGTCGACTCTGCGCGCCTCGGCCAAGCGCGACGACGACCCGGTCGCCACGGTCGGGCGCTTCGGAGTCGGCTTCGCGGCGGTGCTCGCCGTGACCGACGAGCCGGCCATTCTGTCGACGACCGGAGGCGTGCGCTGGTCGCGGTCCGATGTGCGCGCGGCTGCCGCCGATGTCCCGGCACTCGAGCCCGAGCTGGCCCGGCGCGGCGACGCCGTGCCGGTCCTCCGGCTGCCGTACCCCGCCCAGGGGGAGGTGCCACCTCCGTATGACACGGTGGTCGTGCTCCGGCTACGCGACGACCTCGCGCGCACCGCTGTCGCAGACCTGCTGGCGGGGGTCGGCGATGCGGTGCTGCTGGCGCTCCCTGGCCTGACCGACCTGGTGGTCGAGGTCGACGGTGCGCACCGGGCGATCTCCGCCCGCCATGTCGGCGACTCGGTGGAGTTGGACGACGACGGAGTCCGTACGCGATGGCGGCTGGCTCGCCGCTCCGGCGACCTCGACCCGGCTCTGCTCACCGACCGTCCGGCCGAGGAGCGTACGCGACCCTACTGGGCCGTGACGGTCGCGGTGCCGATCGACGCGGTGGGTGACCCCGTGGCTCTGTCCGCCTCGGTGGCGCGCGTGGTGCACGCTCCAACACCGACCGATGACCAGACCGCCCTGCCGGTGCTCGTGCTCGCCACCTTCCCACTCGACACAACCCGCCGCCGGGTCGCTCCAGGGCCACTCACCGACTCTCTCGTCGGGGAGGTCGGCCACGCATACGCGGCCCTTGCCCGCGGCTTCGTCGGTCCCGGACTGCTCGACCTGGTGCCCGGCCCCCTCGGTGCCGGTGAGCTGGACGCGGCGCTGCACCGGGCCGTCGTCGCCGAGCTCGCGGCGACGCCGCTGGTGCCGGCGGCCGACGGAACCGGCCCGATCCGCCCGGCCGATGTCGTGCTGGTGCCAGGGTTGCGCACGGCATCGGATCCGTCGGCGGTCGCCGCCGTCGTCGGTGGCCTGCCCGCGCCCGAGTGGTGGCGGACCGACCCGTTGCGCCGCCTGGGAGCCCGCGAGATGCCCTTGGCCGGTGTCGTCGACGCGCTGAGCGGCCTGGACCTCACGCCCACTCAGTGGCGCGATGTCTATGCCGCCCTCACCGGGGCCGATCAGGAGGCCCTCGCCACACTGCCGGTACCGCTCGCGGACGGCCGCGTCGTCCGCGGCCCGCGTGGACTGCTGCTGCCCACCGGTGAGGTCGAGCCAGGCGTCGTCGCCTCTCTCGGGTTGCGCATCGTCGCCACCGAGGCCGTGCATCCGCTGTTACGCCGGCTCGGGGCACTGGACGCCACTCCCGCCGCGGTGCTGCGCGACCCGGGAGTGCGCGCCGCCGCCGATGCACTCGCCGACGACGAACCGGCGGCTGTGGACGAGAGGTTGGCGCAGGTCGCGGCGTTGCTGCACCTGGTCGCCGCTGCCGGGGCAACCGTCGACGACGAGCCGTGGCTGGCCCGGATTCCGTTGCCGGATGCGACCGGACATCCGGTGCCCGCCGGGGACCTGCTCATGCCGGACGCGATCGTCATCGACCTGTTCGACGCCGATCCAGCCGAGCTCACGGTGGCCGCCGAAGCGGTACAGCACTGGGGTCCGGCCGTCCTGCGGGCGATCGGGGTTCGCGACGGCTTCGGCACGGTACGGGACATCGACGTCCCGCTCGACGGACAGACGTGGCACGACCTGGACGACGAGGGCGGATGGGTGGCAGCCGTCCTGGCGAGTCTGCCCCGCCATGACCTGCCGCCGGTGCTCGTCGAGCTGAACGCCATCCGCGACCTCGACCTGGTTCGCGATGATGCATGGCCGCATGCGCTCGCGGTGCTCGCGGGAGGTCCGGCGACCCGGCCCGCGGTCGTCGAGCCGGCCTACGCGACCGTGGACAACGGGTCGCGCCACACCGTCGAGCCGTACACGGCCTGGTGGATACGGACTCATGCGCGCATCGACGGACTGCGGCTGCACGAGTTCTGTGCCGCCGACGCGGAACCGGTGGTCAGGTCGCTCCTGCGGCCCCTCGACGTCGGGCTGGACAACGGCATGACCCGTGCGCTGCGGCTGCCGACGACGCTCGCCGAAGCCGAGCCGTCGCTCCTGCTCGACCGGCTGGCCGATCCGGACCTTCGGCTCTCCGCACGAGATCTCGCCTCGGTCTACGCCGTGCTGGCGACGGCGGATCCACAGGCGGTGTCCGTTCCCCAGCGGGTGCGCATCCCTGACGGCGCCGGATCGAGGGTCGTCGCCGCGGACTCGGCCGTCGTCGCCGATGGACCACAGTGGCTGCAGCTCGATCTCGAGGCCGTCGTTCCCGGACCCCTCGCCCTGACCGACGTTCTGAGGATCGAGCCGGCGGCCGACGCGGTGGACGCCACGCCCGTGGGCGAGGGCTCGGTCGTCCCGGTGCCCGAAGTCGTCGGCGTGCTGCTCCCCGAGCCACCGTCGACGTATGTCGAGCACGACGACCTCGTCGTCGGCGGAGCGCCGGTCGACTGGTGGGTCGACGCCGAGGGCATGGTCCACGCCGCAACCGCCGACGGGCTCGCTCGCGGGCTGTCCTGGGCCACCGGGCGTTGGGAGCTCCGCTTCGCCGTGGCGGAGGCGATCCGCGATCCCGACGGTGTGCATGCGATCCTCGCCGAGCAGGCCTTCGAGCCCCGGTGGGCGGACTGACCGATCAGTCGAGCCTCCACCCCGCGGGCGCGAGAATGCCAGACCTGGGCATAAGGGAACGGGTGACACGCGCGGGCGGATAGCCTCGTGACCATGGCCAGGCGTCGCCGGCGGGCACAGGAGCCGCCGCAGGTGCACCCCTTCGATGTCGACGGGGTACGTACCGTGGCGGTCGGCACCGTGCTGTGGGCGGCCGCCTTCGTCATCCTGGCGCTCAATCGGGGGAGCCTGGACGAGCAAGGTCTCGGCTGGTGGCTGTGGACCTGCCTGTCCGGCGTCGGCCTGGGTCTGCTCGGGCTCGAGTACACCCGCAAGCGGCGCGACGCCATCGCCCAGGCCTTGCTGGACGAAGAGGCCGACCGCCCCGACGAGCCGTCCGAGGGGGAGGCCACGGAGCCGGCGCCGGTGGACCAGGCGCAGTGGGAGGACGCAGTGCCACCACCCGTGGAGCAGGACCACGACCGGCCTCCCGGCGTACGACGAGCCCGGCGGAATACCAGGGTGGAGGCGGACGAGACCAGCGAGGACGGCACCACCTATCGCGGCCGCCGTGCGCGCAGGCGCTGACATGCGCTTCCGATGTTCGTTAGCATAGGTAATGAGGTACGCTAACGAACTGTGACTCTTGCATCCGCCACTCCGGGCACGCGGACCGGCCTGTCCAGCTCGCTGCGCCTGTCGGTGATGCGCCTGGCCCGCCGGCTGCGGGCCGAGCGCGCGGACGAGTCGCTGACGCTCACGCAGCTCGCGACGCTGGGCACCCTCGAGCGCCACGGCGCGATGACTCTCGGTGAGATCGCGGCCCACGAGAAGGTGCAGCCTCCGTCGATGACGCGGATCGTCTCCGCCCTCGAGGAGCGCGGGCTCGTCGTCCGCGGGCCACACCGCGACGACGGCCGCCGGGTTGTCGTGTCCATCACGGACGAGGCCAGCGCCCGACTGGCGGAGGAACGGCGCCGTCGCGACGCGTGGCTGGCCCGGCGCATGCGCGAGTTGACCCCCGACGAACACGACGCGCTGCGCCGCGCCGCACCGGTGCTGGAGAAGCTGGCCCACCTGTGAGCCCCACGTTCCGCTCCCTCCATCGATACCGCGACTTCCGGCTGTTCTGGTCGGGGATGCTGGTGTCCAACGTCGGCACCTGGATGCAGCGTGTCGCTCAGGACTGGCTGGTGCTGGTCACCCTCGGTGGCGGCCCCGCAGCGCTGGGCATCACGACCGGCCTGCAGTTCCTGCCGTTCCTTCTGGTCGCGCCGTTCGGTGGCATGCTGGCCGATCGCCTGCCGAAGCGGCGGTTGCTCATCGTCACCAACGGTTTCCTCGGCACGATCGGGGTCACGCTGGGCCTGCTGGTCGTCACCGATCTCGCCCAGGTCTGGCACGTGTACGTGCTGGCGTTCCTGCTCGGGGTGGGCGCCGCCCTGGACCACCCGGCCCGCAACACCTTCGCCGCGGAGTTGGTCGAACCCGAGGACCTGACCAACGCCGTGGGGCTCAACAGCGCATCGTTCAACGCCGCCCGGCTGATCGGGCCGGGCCTGGCCGGTCTGCTGATCGCCGCCTTCGGCACCGGTCCCGTCTTCCTGCTCAACGCGGTCACCTTCGGCGCGCCCATCGTGATGCTGCTGATCATCGGTCGGGGTGTCCTGGAGGAGCCGCGCGCTGTGCCGCGCCAGGAGCGTCGGCTGACCGACGCCGTTCGGTACGTCCGCCGTCGGCCCGATCTGGTCCTGGTCATGTCGATCATGTTCTTCGTCGGCACCTTCGGCATGAACTTCCAGATGACGACGGCTCTGATGGCCACCGGTGCGTTCGACAAGGGACCGAGCGCGTACGGCCTGCTCGGCTCGATCATGGCTGTCGGCTCGGTGACGGGTGCGCTGCTGGCGGCCCGTCGCGGGTCGCCGCGGCGGCGGGTGATCGTGGCCGTCGCCGTGGTGTTCGCGATGCTCGAGATCCTCGCCGGGCTGAGCCCCACGTACTGGGTGTTCGCCGTGTCACTGATCCCGCTCGGCATCACCGCGCTGACCGTGATCGTGACGGCCAACGCGTACGTGCAGACATCGGTCGACCCGCAGATGCGGGGTCGGGTCATGGCCCTCTACATGATGGTGTTCATGGGCGGGACACCGGTCGGGGCCCCGCTCATCGGGTGGGCGGCAGAGGTTCTCGGGCCGCGCTGGTCGCTGCTCGGCGGAGGCATCATGACCCTCCTCGGCACACTCGCTGTGACCGCGCTGCTCGCCCGCCGCAACGGCGTCGTCGTGCGGCCCCGGCTGCGTCCCCGCCCGGGCCTGTCCGTATCCGGGCGTCAGCCGGTGTCGGGCATCATGCAGTGACCACCGAAGGGATGACTGTGCTCGACTCCACGACCACACCGGCCGCTCCGACCGGCCCCAGGCACTTCCCCACGGGCTTTCAGTGGGGCGCGGCCACGGCGGCGTTCCAGATCGAGGGGTCGACGTCGGCCGACGGACGCACCGACTCGATCTGGGACGCCTTCGCCCGCCGCCCCGGCGCGATCCTCGGCGGCCACACCGGCGAGCCGGGCGCCGACCACTACCGCCGGATGCCCGAAGACGTCGCCCTGATGGCCGAGATCGGGCTCACCACCTACCGATTCTCGGTTGCCTGGCCACGGGTCCGGCCGGACGGTGGGGCCGTCGAGCAACGCGGGCTCGACTTCTACCGGCGGCTGGTCGACGAGCTTCTCGCGCGCGGCATCACGCCGTGGGTCACCCTGTACCACTGGGACCTTCCGCAGGCGCTCGAAGATCGCGGCGGCTGGACGTCGCGGGACACCGCGCACCGGTTCGCCGAGTTCGCCGACACCGTCCACGGAGCCCTCGGCGACAGGGTGCACTTCTGGACGACCCTCAACGAGCCGTGGTGCTCGGCGCTGGTCGGCTACGCCTCCGGTGAGCACGCCCCGGGCCGGGTCGAGCCCCGGGCCGCCGTGGCGGCTGCCCACCACCTCCTCCTCGCCCACGGCCTGGCCGGCGCGGCCATCCGGGCCCGCGATCCACGCGGCGCTCTGGGAATCACCCTGAACCTCTCGCCGGTCGACGCCGTCGACCCCGACGACCCGATCGATGCCGAGGCGGTGCGCCGTATCGACGGCCTGCAGAACCGGTTGTTCCTCGAACCGGTCGTCCGGGGTGCGTATCCGGCCGACGTCGCCGCCGATCTGGAGCCGTTCGGGCTCGCCGACCACGTCCGCGAGGGCGATCTCGCGCTGATCTCCGCACCCATCGACCTGCTCGGCGTCAACTACTACGTCGGCACCGTGGTGTCCGGCCACCCCGATCCGGCGGCCGGGCCGCCGCCATCGCTGACGTCGGCCGGCCTGCCGCGCCCGAGAGCACCTGGGTCACCCTGGATCGGCGCCGCGGACGTCAGCTTCCACTCACGGGGTCGACCGGTCACCGGCCAGGACTGGGAGGTCTATCCGGAAGGCTTGACCCGGACGCTGACGTGGCTGTCGGCACAGGTGCCCGGGCTGCCGCTCTACGTCACCGAGAACGGTGCCGCCTACCCCGACGAGGTGCGCGACGGCGCCGTACACGACCCGGACCGGCTCGCGTACGTCGCTGCCCACGTGTCCGCCGTGCACGACGCGATCGAGGCCGGCGCGGACGTGAGGGGCTATTTCGCCTGGTCGCTGCTGGACAACTTCGAGTGGGCGTGGGGCTATGCCTGCCGGTTCGGGATCGTCTTCGTCGACTACGAGACCCAGCAGCGGATCCCCAAGTCCAGTGCCCGCTGGTACGCATCGGTGATCTCGGCCAACGCCATCCCCTGACGGACCGTACGCTGGGCCGCGGGGAGGACGGACATGGACGCCGAGCCCGTAGGCCGTCGGATGCCGACGCTCGAGGAGGTCGCCCGCACGGCGGGAGTATCCAGAGCGACGGTCTCGCGTGCGATCAACGGTGGCGACCGGGTCAGCGCTCACGCCCGCGAGGCCATCGACCGGGCCATCGCCGAGCTGGGCTACATCCCGAACCGGGCCGCCCGTTCGCTCGTCACGCGGCGCACCGACTCGGTCGCGCTCGTGGTGCCCGAGACCGGCAACAGGTTCGTGGCCGACCCCGTGCTCACCGGTGCGCTGCAAGGAATCACCACTGCGCTCGCCGGAACCGACCTCCAACTCGTGCTTCTCGTGGCTCAGCAGGTGGGCGACACCGCGGGCCAGTTGCGCTACCTGCGGGCAGGTCACGTCGACGGAGCGCTGGTGATCAGTCACCATCGCGAGGACCACCTTCCGGCCGAGCTGGCCAAGACCGGCCTGCCCTTCGTCTTCGGCGGCCGTCCGCTCGACCCCGGCAACGTCGAGGTTCCCTACGTCGACGCCGACAACGTCGGTGGCGGTCGGGTGGCGGCGACCCATCTCATCCAGCGCGGTCACCACGTCATCGCGACAGTGGCCGGGCCGCCGGACATGCCGGCCGGTGTCGACCGTCTGGCGGGCTGGCGAGAGGTGCTGTCGGCTGCGGGTCGGCGAACCGACCTCGTCGAGCACGGCGACTTCACTCCCGAGGGCGGCGCCGCTGCCATGGGTCGCCTGCTGGAGCGCCGCCCTGATCTCGACGGCGTGTTCGTGGCCTCCGACCTGATGGCCACCGGCGCGTTGCGGGTCATCCACGAGTCCGGCCGGCGAGTGCCCGACGATGTCGCGGTGGTCGGCTACGACGACTCCGTGCTGGCGCGCACGGCGATCCCGCCGCTGACGACGGTGCGCCAGCCCGCCGAGGAGATGGGCCGGCGGATGGCCGAGCTGCTCATCGACCAGCTCAGGGGATCCCCACGACGGGCCGCGGCGGAGATCCTGCCGACGGAGCTCGTCGTCCGCGCCTCGGCCTGACCGTCGTCACGTGCTGGCCGCTGCCCGTGGTGCGTGCCAGGCTGCGTCGGCATGAGGCTGAGTCACGCAGAGTACGTCGACCACGTCCGCGCCGATGCTGAACGGATGGCGGCGGTCGCCGAGCGTGGGCTTGACGTGCCGGTTCCGCCCTGCCCGGGCTGGACGGTCCGCGACGCCGTCGAGCACACCGCCGAGGTCTTCCTGCACAAGGTCGCCTGCATACGCGAGAAGTCGTTCCCGGACCCGTGGCCGCCGGAACGGGGCGACGAGCCGACCATCCCGTACCTGCGGCGGTCGACCGATGCCCTGCTGGGCGAGCTGACGAGCCGCGACGAGCGTGAGTTTGCCGACACCTGGTGGTGGGACGAGCGAACGGTCGGATTCTGGGGCCGGCGGATGGCGCACGAGGCGGCGATTCACCGCGTCGACGTCGAGTGGGCCCACGAGGACGTGACGCCCATCGACGAGGCGCTCGCTCTCGACGGCGTCGACGAGGTGCTCCGACGCTTCCTCGCCGGCGACTGGAGCGACGAGCCCTTCCCCGACCGGCCCGGCACGGTCGTCAAGGTCCGCTCAGGCGGCACGACCTGGCAAATCGTGATGGAACCGAAGGCGGTCGCGGCCCAGGTGTACCTCGACCGGTGGCCGAACCTGCCCGTCGAGGCCACGGTGTCCGGGGAACCGTTGCCGATGCACCTGTGGCTGTGGGGGCGCGGGCCGCGCGACCAGCTGACGGTGGAGGGGGACGTCACCGCAATCGATCACCTCAGGACCCGGATGCGCGTGGCCACCCAGTGAGGCTGTTCGCCGCCATCCTGCTCCCGGCCGAGGTCGTCGCCGACCTCGCCGCCGCCGTCGGACCACATCGCGATGACACGCTGCGGTGGACGGCGACAGACTCATGGCACCTCACTCTGGCCTTCTATGGCCAGGTGGAGGACGCGCGGGTGCCCGACCTGAAGGCGCGGCTGACCCGTGCGTCCAAGCGGCAACCGGTGATGTCGCTGGCACTCGCCGGTGCCGGTCGGTTCGGCCATCGGGCACTCTGGGTCGGCTGCGACGGGGACGTCCTGGTGCTGCGGGCGCTTGCCCGATCTGCCTCCGCCGCCGGCCGGCGGGTCGGCGCCGCCACGGAGGAGGCGCGCAGATTTCGCGCGCACGTCACGCTGGCGAGGGCCCGGATACCAGTCGACCTCAGGCCCTATGTCTCCGCTCTGGCCGGGTATCGCGGCCCATCGTGGTCCGGGGACGCGGTGGCGCTCGTCCGTTCACACCTCGGCGGTGGCGAGAACCGCCGCGCTCGATACGAGACCCTGTCGAGTCATTCACTCACCGGTCGGTCACCGTGACCGGTACAGCCGGATCGGCGGTTACCAGGCGTATGCCTCCGGCGCCGGCCCCGGACCGGGGAAGATCTCGTCCAGCCGTTCCAGCACGGGGCCGTCGAGCGACAGCGAGACCGCGGGCAGCACCGACTCGAGCTGGTGGGCGGTGCGCGGTCCGACGATCGGGGCCGTGATGCCGTCCTGGTGGAGCAGCCAGGCGAGCGCGACCGTGCCCGGCTCGGCCTCCAGCCCTCGGCACAGTTGCTCGTAGGCCTCCAGCCGGTGCCGGTTGCCGGCGACGAAGTCGGCTGCACGGCCCTCGGCCGACCGGCCGCGGTGCTCCTTGGCCAGGATGCCGCCGAGGGCCCCGCCGTGCAGAGGACTCCAGGGGAGGACGCCGAGGCCGTAGGCCTGGGCTGCCGGCACAACCTCCAGCTCGGCGGAGCGCTCGGCGAGGTTGTAGAGGGGCTGCTCACAGACCAGACCCTGGAAGTGGCGAGCCCGGGCCGCCTCCTGGGCCTGGGCGATGTGCCAGCCGCCGAAGTTGCTGGACCCGACGTAGAGCACCTTGCCCTGCCCGACCAGCGTCTCCATCGCCTGCCAGATCTCGTCCCACGGTGTGTCCCGGTCGACGTGGTGCATCTGGTAGATGTCGATGTGGTCGGTCTGCAGCCGCCGCAGTGACGCGTCGCAGGCGTTGCGGATGTTGCGCGCGGACAGCCGGCTGTCGTTGGGCCAGTCGGACATGGCGCCGTAGAGCTTCGTCGCGAGCACCACCTTCTCGCGGCGCCCTCCGCCCTGCGCGAACCAGCGACCGAGGATCTCCTCGGTGCGGCCCTTGTTCTCGCCCCACCCGTACGTGTTGGCGGTGTCGAAGACGTTGATGCCACGGTCGAGCGCGAGATCGCAGATGACCTGGGTCTCGTCCTCGGGCGTGACAGGGCCGAAGTTCATGGTGCCGAGTACCAGACGGCTCACGCGGAGCCCGGATCGCCCGAGATTGGTGTAGTCCATACAGGCAACCCAACACTGTGTCGGGCACGGGTCACAATGGCTGGATGGCCGAACCGTTGGGACCGGTGCTGGAACGCGTACGAGCCGACCTGCTCGACGCCGACCGGCTGGTCCGTGCCGTGGCCGCCGGCAGACGCCGGGGCGAGCGTCCCGCCTACCGACGGGCCGAGCTTCGCTGGGTCGACCTTCGCCAGGGCCGCCTGCTCCAGGTCGTGACCTTCGACGATCGTCAAGCCTTCACCAGCAACGTGGCGGACGCGGACGCGGCTGGGGCCGTCCAACAGTTGATCGACGAGCCGTACGGCAACTGGCATGTCGAGACCGTCGACGGCACGACGCAGGTTCGGGTCACCAAGAGCGGCGATGCACAGGTGCACTCGACTCCCGCCGACCCGGAATCGGCAACACCCGACCGCGCTCACGATCGCGTGAAGCCCCGGCTGCTCGACCCGGCCGACCCGTTCCTGCGAGCAGTGGGTATCACCGACGGCCAGGGCCGGATCAGACCGAGCCGTCGGGACAAGTACCGCCAGGTCGAGGAGTTCCTGCGCGCCCTCGAGCCAGTGCTCGAGCGCGCTCGCGCCGCTGCCGGGAACGGGCCGCTGCGAATCGTCGACCTCGGCTGCGGCAACGCCTACCTGACCTTCGCCGCCTACCGGTGGCTCACCGACCGGCACGGTCTCGACGTGGCCCTGGTCGGCGTCGACGTCAGGGCGCAGGCCCGGCAACGCAACATGGACCTGGCCCACTCGCTGGGCTGGGACGAGGCCATGCGCTTCGTCGAGGACACGATCGAGGACTTCGAACCCTCGGACGAGCCACACGTCGTGCTGGCCCTGCACGCATGCGACACCGCTTCCGATGACGCTCTTGCCCGCGCCGTGCGCTGGCGGGCGCCGGTCGTGCTGGTGGCGCCGTGCTGCCACCACGACGTCCAGCGTCAGCTCCTCGGATCACCGCCGCCCCGGCCGTACGGCCCGGTGACCCGCCACGGCATCCTGCGCGAGCGGTTCGCCGACGTGCTGACCGACGCGGCCCGCGCCAGCCTGCTGCGGATCCTCGGTTACCGGGTCGAGGTGGTCGAGTTCGTCGAGTCGGTGCACACGCCGCGCAACACCTTGCTCCGGGCCGTGCGCACCGGTTCCGCGGCGGACCCGGCGCAGACCGCGGAGTACGCGGAGCTCATCGCCGGATGGGGCATCCGCCCGGCACTGCAGGCGCGACTGGCCGACGAGGTCGACACTGCGACGGCGCGAAAGCCGTGACGGGTCAGGGATGCGAGGCGGTCTTGGTCGGGCGGGTGGCGACCGCGAGCGTCTGCCGGGCGATCTCCAGCTCCTCGTTGGTCGGGACGACGAGCACCGCGACGGCAGCGTTGTCCGGCGAGATGCTGCGGGCATCCCGGCCCGGTGACCGGTTGCGAGCAGGATCGACCTCGATACCCATCGGTTCGAGGCCGGCCAGTGCGCGGGCCCGGACGTCCGGGTCGTTCTCGCCCACGCCGGCGGTGAACACGACGGCGTCGAGCCGGCCCAGGACCGCGTGGTAGGCGCCGACGTACTTGCGGACGCGGTAGCAGTACACGTCCAGCGCGAGCAGCGCCCCCGGGTCACCGGACTCCGCGCGTCGGTGCACCTCGCGCATGTCGTTCGCGCCGGCCAGCGCCGACAGTCCGCTGTGCCGGTTGAGCTGGTCGTCGATGTCCTCGGCAGACAGGCCTGCCACGCGGATCAGGTGCGCCACCACCGCCGGGTCGACGTCACCGCTGCGGGTACCCATCACCAGGCCCTCGAGCGGGGTCAGTCCCATCGAGGTGTCGATGCTGCGGCCGCCGTCGACCGCGGTGGCGCTGGCACCGTTGCCGAGGTGCAGGACGATCAGTTTGCAGTCACCCGCGTCCCGTCCGAGCATCTCGGCCGCCTTCCCGGCGACGTACTCCACCGATGTGCCGTGGAAGCCGTACCGTCGCACTCCGTGTTCGGTGCGCCAGACCTCCGGCACCGCGTAGGTGAACGCGTGCGGAGGCAGCGTCTGGTGGAAGGCCGTGTCGAACACCGCGACGTGCGTGATGTCGGGCAGCGCCGCCCGCGCGACCCGGATGCCGGCCAGGTTCGCCGGGTTGTGGAGGGGGGCGAGGGTGGACAGTGCGTCGATGGTCTCGACGACATCGTCGGTGATCCGCACCGGCTCGGCGAACCGGTCGCCACCGTGGACGACCCGGTGCCCGACCGCGCTCACGCCGGAGTCGGTCAGCGGGGCACCTGTCTCCGCGAATGCCGCCAGCACCGCGGCCAGGCCGGCATCGTGGTCCGCGATGGCCTCGTCGCGGTCGAGGTCCCCGTCCGGTCCCTCGTGCCGGAGGTGCCCGGTCTGCTCGCCGATGCGTTCGACCAGGCCACCGGCGGCGACGCTACCGTCGTCCACGTCGACGAGCTGGTACTTGATCGACGACGAGCCGCAGTTGAGGACCAGCACCGTCCGGCTCATGCCACGTCCCGTCCGGCGTCGTTGTCGGCGGCGGACGGTACGGTGCCGCGGTGCCCGCCAACCGCGCCGAGATCGGCATGTGCTTCGACCGGACCTTCCCGCCCCCACTCGTCACCGACTTCGCCCGCCGCCTCGACCACGGTGGTGCGGACCAGCTCTGGGTCATCGAGGACTGCTTCTTCACCGCAGGCGTGAGTCTGGCCGCCTCGGCGCTGGCGGTGACCGAGCGGCTGAGGGTGGGAATCGGGATCCTGCCCGCAGTGGCGCGCAACGCGGCCGTCACGGCGATGGAGATCGCGACGTTGTGCGGGCTCGCTCCGGGTCGGGTGCTGCCGGGCATCGGGCACGGCGTGCAGTCCTGGATGCAGCAGATGGGCGTCCGCCCCACCTCTCCGCTCGCCACGCTCGAGGAGGTGCTCGTCACCGTCCGGCGCCTGCTCGACGGCGACCGGGTGACGATGCACGGCCGGCACGTCCACCTCGACGACGTGCAACTGGCTCAGCCGCCCGCGGATCCGCCACCCCTTCTGGCCGGCGTGCGCGGACCGCGATCTCTCGCCATGGCCGGCCGGACCGCCGGCGGTGTCGTGCTGGCCGAGCCGGCCAGCCCGTCCTACGTGCGCTGGGCGCTGGAGCAGTGCGGTAACCCGGACGGCTTCCACGTGGCGGTGTTCTCGGTGCTCTGCGTCGACGACGACCGGACCCGGGCCTACGAGACCATGTCGCCCTGGTTGGCGGCGCTGCTCGCCGACCCGCACGTGGGGCTGCGCGCGTTGCCGTTCTTCGACGACCTCGTGACGCGCTTCGGCCGGCACGGGGTGACTGGGCTCGCGACCATGCCATCGGACTGGTGGAAGGAGATCGGTCCGATCGGCACCATCGATGATGCGGTGGCCCACATGGAGGCGCTGGAGACGGCCGGCGTCCACAGCATCGGCATGTTCCCTGCGCCGGAGGTGGACATCGCGACGGCTCAACTCGACGACGTCCTCAGGCTCGGCACGCGTTGAGCGGCCGGACCGCCTGATCGACACCACCGGATCATCCATCGTGGTTCTCCGCCGCCTGGATCGCGGTGATCGCGACCGTGTTCACGATGTCGCGGACCGTCGCGCCGCGGGACAGGTCGTTGACCGGCCTGCGCAGGCCTTGCAACACGGGCCCGATCGCGACGGCGCCGGCTGAGCGCTGAACCGCCTTGTAGGTGTTGTTGCCGGTGTTGAGGTCGGGGAAGACGAAGACCGTCGCCCGGCCGGCGACCTCGCTGCCGGGCAGCTTCGTCCGTGCGACGCTCGCGTCGACGGCCGCGTCGTACTGGATCGGACCGTCGACGGACAGGCGTGGCCGGCGTTCGCGGACCAGGGCGGTCGCGGTCCGGACCTTGTCGACCTCGGCGCCCACGCCGGACTCGCCGGTCGAGTAGGACAGCATCGCGACGCGGGGCTCGACACCGAACTGGGCCGCAGTTGCTGCCGAGGAGATCGCAATGTCCGCGAGTTGCTCGGCGGTCGGGTCGGGAATGACCGCGCAGTCGCCGTAGACGAGGACGCGGTCGCGCAGGCACATGAAGAAGACGCTGGACACGACCGACACGCCGGGCGCGGTCCGGATGACCTCGAAGGCCGGTCTGATGGTGTGTGCGGTCGTGTGGGCCGCGCCGGAGACCATGCCGTCGGCGAGACCCAGCAGCACCATCATCGTTCCGAAGTACGACACGTCGACCACGACGTCGCGCGCCGCATCGACGGTCATTCCCTTGTGTGCCCGCAGCTGGGCGTACTCGAGAGCGAACCACTCCCGCATCTCGTCGTCGTGGGGATCGACGATCCGGGCGGCCGAGATGTCCAGGCCCAGGTGGTCGGCCCTGGCCCGGATCGTGGACCGAGAGCCGAGCAGGGTGAGGTCGGCGACACCCCGGAGCAGCAGGGACTCGGCGGCCTGCAGGATGCGCTCCTCCTCGCCCTCGGGAAGGACGATCCGTCGGCGCTGCCCACGAGCCCGTTCCACCAGCGCGTGCTCGAACATCAGCGGCGTGACGACGTCGCCGGGCGTGACGTCGAGCCGGCGCAGCAGTTCGTCGCCGTCGACGTGCTCCCCGAACAGCGCCATGGCGGCGTCGACCTTGCGCGGGGACTCCTTGGACAGCCGTCCCTGGGCGGCTGCCAGGCGCGTGGCGGTCGTGTACGTGTCGCCGGACGTGGTCACCACGGGAAGGCGCAGCTCGAGGCCGTCGACGAGTCGCTCGACCTGCGCGGGCACCTCGAACCCGCCGTTGAGGAACAGCCCGGCGAGGGAAGGGAAGTTCTGCGAGGCGTGCGCCATGAGCACGCCCAGCACCACGTCGGATCGGTCGCTCGGTGTGATCACGACACCGCCGTCGACCAGATGGTCCAGCACGTGGGGCACCGTCATCGCGCCCACCAGCACGTCGAGGGCTTCCCGTCCGAGCATCGCGGGGTCGCCGCTGCGCAACGTCCCGTCGCAGGCCTCGAGCAGGTCGCCGACTGTCGGGGCCGTCAGCAGCGGCTCGTCGGGGATCGCGTACGCGGGAACCGCGCCGGCCAGAGCCGCCCGCACCGCGCCGAGGGCATCCGGATCGACCCGGTTGGCGACGATGCCGAGCAGCCGTCCGTACTGGGCCGCCAGTTCGGCGACCGCGAGATCGGCTGAGGTGCGGATCTCACCCGGCCCGCGCCCCCTGCCGGGCACCACCAGCAGCACCGGGGCATCGAGGTTGACCGCGATGCGGGCGTTGTACGAGAACTCGGTCGGGCTGCCGACGTCGGTGTGGTCGCTGCCGACCACCACCATGGCGGCGCAGTCGCGGGCCGCCTCGTGGTAGCGCTCGACGATCGCCGACATCGCGCCGTCGGGGTCGTTGTGCACGTCGTCGTAGGTGACACCGGCGCACAGGTCGTAGGGCAGCTCGACGCCGTCGTGGTCGAGCAGGAGCTCGAGGACGTAGTCGGGCCGATCGCCGGTGCGGACGATCGGGCGGAACACGCCGACATGGCCGACCCGGCGGGTCAGCAGGTCGAGCACGCCGAGAGCGACCGCACCCTTGCCGGTCTCGCCCTCGGCAGACGCGATGTAGACGCTGCGAGCCACGGTGTGATGCTAAGCGGATCGGCACGACGCGGGCGCAGTCACTCCACCCGCTTCGCCGGCCGGGGCTGCTCCTCGCCGCTGCCGGACCTGGTGAAAAACGAGAAGGTCCCGTCCGCCTCGAGGACGACGAGGTCGACGTCGGCGAGATCGCGCACGCCGTGTTCGCGGGCGGCCGCTAGCAGGTCGTCGAGCGGGAGCCGCTCGTAGCGCAGGACGTCCTCGTCGACGTCCCCGTCGCGGAGCAGGATCGTCGGTTCACCCTCGAGCACCGGTCGGGTCGGCGCAAACCGCCAGCTCACCCAGGAGAGCAGGATCGAGAGCAACGTGAAGGTCGCCACGGCGAGGGCGCCGCCGGTGAGCGAGAGGTCCTCCTGCAGGACCGTCTGGCTGATCAGGTCGCCGAGCGTGACCAGGAGGATCAGCTCGAACGCGCTCAGCTGGGTGACCTGCCGCTTGCCCGAGACACGCAGGGCGAACCACAGCAGCGCGAAGACGAGGGTGGCGCGGATGATCACGTCCATCAGGGCAGCACCACCATCCGGAATCGGACCCGAGCCGCCTCACGGCCGTCGTCGAGGACCGCGACCCAGTACCAGTGGGCGCTGGGCGGTTGTGTGGGACCGGTGCGGGCGTCGAGGGTGACCGAGAGGATCTCCCCACCGGGCGGGTCGAACTCGTACACGATCCGGTGCGGCGCAGCGGTCTCGCCGGCGGGGTTGGGATAGAAGTTCTGGAAGTCCAGGCGGTCGAACAGGTCCTTGTCGAAGGCGAGGGTCACCGGAGCGTCGAAGCCGCCGGCTCGGGTCACCTCGATGCGAAGGGGGGTGGCCAGACCGGAGCGCGTGATTTGGGCGTGGTGTGCGACCAGACGGTAGCCACCGCCCTCAGCCGCGACGTCGGAGGTTCGCGGCCCGAGGACGCCGACCAGCCCGGTCGCGACGAAGACCAGCAGCGCGACGATCCCGACCCGGCGCAGGTTCCGGGCCCGTCGGGCGCCGTCAGGATCGCGGTGACCCGGGAGGGTCGCCAGGTGATGCGCCACGTCACCGTTGTACTGGTTGGCCGTGCCGTTCCGGCGAGGACTCGCCGCGCCGGCTGCGAGGTACGGTCACCCCATGGCGCCTCGACCCGACGAGATCCTCGTCGCACCCAAGGTGGTGCTGCACGACCACCTCGACGGCGGCCTCCGGCCGGCGACGGTCGTCGAACTGGCCGGCGAGATCGGCCACGACCTGCCGACGCGGGATGCCGGCGAGCTCGCGGCCTGGTTCGTCGAGTCGGCGAGCTCCGGGTCGCTGGAGCGCTATCTCGAGACGTTCTCGCACACCGTCGCGGTCATGCAGCACAGGGAAGCGCTGATCCGGGCGGCCACCGAGTGCGCCGAGGACCTGGCCGCCGACGGCGTGGCGTACGCGGAGGTGCGGTACGCGCCCGAGCAGCACCTGACCGGCGGGCTGACCCTCGAACAGGTCGTCGAGGCGGTCGAGGAGGGCTTCCGGCTCGGCGAGGAACGGGCCCAGCAAGCGGGTCACCCGATCCGGGTCGCCACCTTGCTGACGGCCATGCGACATGCCGCCCGGTCGACCGAGATCGCTGCGGTCGCCGTGGCCTACCGCGACGCCGGGGTTGTCGGCTTCGACATCGCCGGTGCCGAGGCGGGCTTCCCGCCCACGCGGCACCTCGACGCCTTCGAGTACCTGCGTCGCGAGAACGCGCACTTCACCATCCACGCCGGCGAGGCGTTCGGCCTGCCGTCGATCTGGGAGGCGCTGCAGTGGTGCGGCGCCGACCGGCTCGGCCACGGCGTGCGGATCATCGACGACATCACCATCGCCCCGGACGGCACGGCCCGGCTCGGCCGGTTGGCCGCGTATGTCCGCGACAAGCGGGTGCCGGTGGAGATGTGCCCGTCATCCAACGTCCAGACCGGCGCGGCCGCCTCCATCGCCGAGCACCCGATCGGCCTGCTCACGCGGCTCCGCTTCCGGGTCACGGTCAACACCGACAACCGGCTGATGAGCGGCACATCGATGTCGAGGGAGCTGACGCTGCTGGCCGAGGCGTTCGGTTACGACCTCGACGACTTCCAGTGGTTCGCGGTCAACGCGATGAAGAGCGCGTTCATCCCCTTCGACGAACGGCTCGCGCTCATCAACGACGTGGTCAAGCCCGGCTACGCCGCCCTCGCCGCGCAGCGTGCCTTCGCCGCCGTCCGCGGGCCCGTCCGCTGACCTCCGCCCGAGCCGTGACCGTCGGCCTGGCGACCGCCATGGACGTCAGGCCTCGCTGGGCATCAGGATCCACAGCGCCAGGTAGATGACGAACTGCGGGCCGGGCAGCACGCACGAGATCAGGAACAGGATGCGGACGCCGGTCGGGGTCATGCCGAAGCGGCGTGCCAGCCCGGCGCAGACCCCGCCGATCATCCGGCCCTCACGCGGTCGGACCAGACCGGGTCGCGTGTTGTCGCTTGCGCTCATGTCGTCGACGATAAGCGCCGCCGGCGCACCCGAACGTCCTGCCGCATCAGAGCGGCGGCGGCTCCGGCAGGTCCAGCTCCACCGTGTCAGCCGTGCTCACGGTGCGGATCGGCGTCACCGTGGCCCATCCGTCGGCGAGATAGGCGAGGTCGGTTCCCGGGTCGGGCTCGAACTCGGACTGCTGGACCGACGTCCGCACGTAGCCCGCTGTCGCCTCTGCGATCGTGATCTGCACCTGACCGAAACGGGCCAGCTCCGCGCGGCGGATGCCGCGGACCTCGCCGGCCGGGGCATCCGGGACGTTCAGGTTCAGGACGGTGCCGGCCGGCATGGAGGTCAATGCGGCGAACAACCGTCCCGCGAGATCGGCTGCCGTGTCCCAGTTCCGCGCCTCGTCGTCGACGGCGTCGATGGCGGCGATCGCTGCGCCGCCGGTCGCCGCGCTGGCGGCGGCCGGGGTGAGCACGTCCAGCGAGACGGCCATGGCGCGCACACCCGCGCTGGCGGCGGTGAGAGTTGCCCCCACGGTGCCGGAGTGGAGGACGGCATTGCCGGCATTGGCACCACGGTTGATCCCCGACAGGACCAGGTCCGGCGAGGGCCCGAACGCGCCCAGCGTGCCCAGCAGGACGATGTAGGCGGGAGAAGCCCCGACAGCGAAGGCGGGCACACTGTCGACGTCGCGGAGCGCTCTGCGTTCGATCATCACGCGTCCCTCGTCGACGACTGCGGTCATGGCAGCGCTGATCCCGCTCGACTCCTCCAGCGGTGCGGCCACGACGACCTCGAGTCCGTGTTCCACGGCGGCTGCGGCCAGCCGGCGGATGCCGGGCGCGGCGATTCCGTCGTCGTTGGTGATCAGGACGCGCGTCATGCCCGGCCACCCGCCGTCTCGAGCGGTTCGATCCGGACCCGCGGTACCAGGGCGGCGATCGCTTCCGCGCGGCCGCTGCCGAGTCCGTGGCGGGTGACGTTGTGCGCCCCCGCGGCTGCACCGGTCCGCACCGCGTCGGTCAGGTTGCCGCCGCGGGCCAGCACGGCGGCGACCCCTGCGGTCATGGAGTCGCCCGCACCCTTGGGATCGGCCGCCTGCAGCGGCGGAGCCGTCACCTCCACGACGTCTCCGTCGAGCAGGGCGATCGACGGCCGCTCCGCCCGCGTGACGACGACCGAGCCGGCGCCGTCGTCGTGCAACCGGTGGACGGCGGCGACGACCTCGTCGATGTCGTCACCCTCCGCGAGGCCGTCCTCGATGAGTTCCTCGTGGCTGACCTTCAGGACGTGCACGCCGCCTTCGAGCACAGCCGTCAGGTAGTCGCCGGACAGATCCGCGACCACGTGTGCTCCGTTGGTGCCGAGGTCCGCGGCGAGCCGCCGATACATGTCCGCGGGAACGACCGTCGGTTCGGCGGGGCCGCTCAGCACGCTGATCCTCGACCCCAGGCCTTCGGCCAGCGCCAGCCCGTAGAGCTCGTCGAGGTCGTGCCGCTCCAGCGGCTGGCCGGGGCTGGAGGCGATCTCGGCACGGTCCCCGTCGCGGCGGTCGTGCACGTACCAGCCGTTGCTCAGGTCCCGAGGCACCGATCGCAGGTGCACCCCCTCGGCCGGGATCAGGGGCTCGAGCACTGCGCCGACCTCACCACCGAGGCAGGCACAGACCGTGACCGAGGCGCCCAGCGAGCTGATCATCCGCGCCTGCCAGATCCCCTGGCCGCCGGGATGGACGTGAAGCTCGGGGGCATCGGCTGTCTGCTCGATCGTGACGGTCAGTTGCGGAGCGGGTGCGAAGACCATGACATCGGAGGGCATGATTGTATGCTTCCCGCCGGAACCGGGTAGCACGCATGCGGAGTGAGCACGCTGGACGGAAGCCGACGCCGTACGATGGCTTCGTGGCTGGTCACCGGATCGGGTCGACGCGCCGCGGCGACGCGCGGGGTCGAGTACGCGTGCGCCGCTGAGCGCCGCTCCCAGTCCGCCGATCACACATCTCCGCAGGTGAGCCATGCCGCAGACCATGCCCGACAGGCCGACCCTCGACGGCCTCGAAGACACCTGGATCCGCCGGTGGGAGGACCAGGGGACCTACCGGTTCGACCGGTCCGCCCCGCGGGACCGCGTCTACTCGATCAACACACCGCCGCCGACGGTGTCCGGCGACCTCCACGTGGGCCACGTCTTCTCCTACACCCACACCGACATCGTCGCGCGCTATCACCGCATGCGGGGGCGTGAGGTCTTCTATCCGATCGGCTGGGACGACAACGGCCTGCCGACCGAACGGCGCGTGCAGACCTACTACGGCGTGCGGTGTGATCCCGCGGTTCCGTACGACCCGGACTTCGTCCCACCTGTCCGACCTCCGGACCCACCGCTGCCGGTCTCGCGGCGCAACTTCACCGAGCTCTGTGAGCTTCTGACAGCTCGCGACGAACAGGTCTACGAGCAACTCTGGCGCCGGGTCGGGCTCTCCGTCGACTGGTCGCACGTGTACACGACGGTCGGGGCTACGGCACGCGCCGTCTCGCAACGGGCCTTCCTTCGCAACCTGGCCCGCGGCGAGGCCTACCAGGCGGAGGCGCCGACGCTGTGGGACGTGACGTACCGGACCGCGGTGGCCCAGGCGGAGCTCGAGGACCGCGAGCGTCCCGGAGCCGTCCACCGGCTCGCGTTCCACGGCCCCACCGGTGACGTCGTCGTCGATACCACGCGGCCGGAGTTGCTGCCCGCGTGTGTCGCGCTGGTCGCGCATCCCGACGACGACCGACACCGGGCGCTCGTGGGCGCGACCGTCACCACGCCGGTCTTCGGCGTCGACGTTCCGGTGCTGGCACACCGGCTCGCCGATCCTGAGAAGGGCACGGGCATCGCGATGGTGTGCACGTTCGGCGACGTCACCGACGTGACCTGGTGGCGTGAGCTCGACCTGCCCATTCGGGCAGTCGTGGGCCGGGACGGCAGGTTCCTTCCGGATGCGCCGCCCGGCGTCCCCGATCGTCCGTATGCAGCGCTCGCCGGGTCGACGGTGCGGCAGGCCCGCCGGCGCATGGCGGACCTGCTGCGCGGCGCGCATTCGCTGATCGGCGAACCGCGCGAGATCAGCCACCCGGTCAAGTTCTACGAGAAGGGCGACCAGCCGCTGGAGATCGTCACCAGCCGCCAGTGGTACATCCGCAACGGCGGCCGCGACGGCGACCTGCGTGCCACGCTGCTCGAACGCGGGCGCGAGCTCGCCTGGGTGCCCGAGTTCATGCGTCACCGATATGACCACTGGGTCGCCGGTCTCACCGGAGACTGGTTGGTCAGCCGCCAGCGCTTCTTCGGCGTGCCGGTCCCGGTCTGGTACCCGCTCGGAGACGACGGGACCCCGAGCTTCGACGCACCCATCCTCCCGGACGAGGCCATACTGCCGGTCGACCCCGCGTCTGACGTCCCGCCGGGGTACGCCGAGAGCCAGCGCGGCACGCCCGGGGGCTTCGTCGCGGATCCGGACGTCATGGACACGTGGGCGACCTCCTCGCTCACGCCGCAGATCGTCTGCGGCTGGGAGCGCGACTCCGACCTGTTCGCCCGGACGTTCCCGATGGACCTGCACTCGCAGGCCCACGAGATCATCCGGACCTGGCTGTTCTCGTGCGTCGTCCGGGCACACTTCGAGCACGGCTCACTGCCATGGCGCCGGGCGGCGATCTCGGGGTTCGTCATCGACCCGGACCGGAAGAAGATGAGCAAGTCCAAGGGCAACGCGACGACGCCGGTCGACGTGCTGGAGCGCTACGGTGCCGACGCCGTGCGGTGGCGGGCGGCCGGTGCGCGGCCGGGGCTGGACACGCCGTTCGACGAGGCCCAGATGAAGGTCGGACGACGGCTGGCGACGAAGATTCTCAACGCCGCCCGGTTCGTTCTCGGCACGGGGATCGGCGCGGACGTCGACGTCTCCCCGGTCACCGACCCGCTCGACCGGTCGATGCTCGCCACGCTCGCCGACGTCGTGCGCACGGCCACGGTCTCGTTCGACGCCTACGACTACACCGGCGCGCTCGAGGTGACCGAGCGCTTCTTCTGGGATTTCTGCGACGACTACCTGGAACTGGTCAAGGACCGCGCCTACGGCGACCGGGGGGATGCCGGCGCGACCTCGGCCCGCTCCGCGCTGGCATCGGCCCTGTCGGTCCAACTGCGGATGTTCGCACCGATCCTGCCGTTCGTCACCGAGGAGGTGTGGTCGTGGTGGCACGACGGTTCGGTGCACAGGGCGGCGTGGCCGACCGCGGACGACGTCCCGATCGACGGCGATCCGGCCGTGCTCGCAGCGGTGGCGTCGGTGCTGTCCGGGATCCGGGGCGTCAAGTCGGCGCGGAGCCTGTCGATGCGGGCCGGGTTGGACCGCGTGATCGTGAGCGGCCCGCAGAGCCGCCTCGACCTGGTCGCGGCGGCGCGGGACGATCTCGCCGCGGCCGGCCGCGTGGGCGAACTGGCCCTCATCCTCGACCGCTGCGCAGCGGAGATCACCGTCGAGACGTGACGCGATGAGCGCGCCCGAGCGTTGATCGTCGAGCGTGCGGCTGAGAGTATGGGTGTCTCAAGGCAGTTGCCACTGATTCGCGCGTCCCCTGTCGTGCGGACAACCCCGCCCGACGTCCAGGGAGACGGCATGGCCTCGATCACCTCACGTCGCTCGTTCCTGACCGGCCTCGTGGTAGGCGCCACGGTGGTCGGCTTCGATCCGTTCGGCCGGTCGTGGGTCAGCGAGGCCGACGCCGACACGACCACGGTCATCGATGTGCCGCCCCTCGACGGTGAGCTGCTGACCGACACGGCATCACGCGATGCCGCCGCCGACGACTTCGGCCACATCGTCCACCGCCGCCCCTTCGCGGTGCTCCGGCCCGGCTCCGTCGGAGACATCGTCAGCATGGTGCGCTTCGCCAACGCCCACCGGATCCAGGTCGCCGCGAGGGGCCAGGGCCACGCGACGTTCGGCCAGCCGCAGGTCGACGACGGTCTCGTGATCGACATGAGCACGCTGTCGACGGTGCACCACGTCCAGCCCGACAGCGCCGTGGTCGACGCCGGCGCCCTCTGGAGCTCGTTGCTCACGTCGGCGCTCGCTCAGGGCAGCACGCCTCCGGTACTCACCGACTACATCGAGTTGTCCATTGGCGGCACCCTGACGGTGGGCGGCATCGGAGGAACCAGTCATCGGCACGGGCTCCAGGTCGACAACGTGTTGGAGTTGCAGGTTGTCACCGGTGAGGGGGAGCTGGTCACCTGTTCGCCGCACCGCCGCCGGCGGCTGTTCGACGCCGTTGTGGCCGGGTTGGGGCAGTCCGCGCTGATCGTCCGGGCGACGGTGCGCCTGGTACCGGCCGCGGAGGCGGCGCGCACCTACCTGCTCCCCTACGTCGACCTGGCCGCCTTCACCGGTGATCAGCGCCGGCTGGTCGCCGAGCAGCGGTTCGACTATGTCGAGGGACAGGTGCTTCCCGGCGCGGCCGGATGGACCTACCTCCTGGAGGCGGCCACCTTTTACACCCCCCCGGATGCTCCCGACGATGATCGGCTGCTCGACGGCCTGGGGTACGACCCGGGCAGCGAGCAGATCGCCGACCAGTCGCTGTTCGACTTCCAGAACCGCCTGGCACCCGTCGTCGCGTTCCTGAAGGCCATCGGTGTGTGGTTCCACCCGCATCCGTGGCTCAACCTCTTCGTCCCCGGCTCGCGCGCCGACGCCTACCTGTCCGACGTGTTCGCCGAGCTCACCCCGGACGACCTCGGCGGCGGGCCGATCCTGCTGTACCCGTTCCTTCGGGCCCGACTGACCAGGCCGCTGCTGCGGGTCCCGGACGAGCCGATCGTCTTCCTGCTCGGCCTGCTGCGCACGGCGCCACCGGACGACCAGAACGCCCTCACAGAGATGATCGCGGGGAACAGGGACCTGTTCGAGCGGGCGCGGGCCGTCGGCGGCACGCAGTACCCCATCGGTTCGGTTCCGTTCTCCCGCGTCGACTGGGTCCGCCACTTCGGACCCGAGTACGGCCGGCTGGTGGCGGCGAAGGCACGCTACGACCCCCGTCGCATCCTGACTCCCGGACAGGGCATCTTCCGCTAGAGCGCGGCGAGGTCGGTGCAGGCGCGCTGGCCGGCGAACGCGGCCAACGCGGCGTCGGCCTCCGCCCCAATGCTGAACCGGGGAAGTCCGTCGGCCTGGATCCGGGCGGGTGCCCAGGTCTCGTCCACGACCCTCCCGCCGTCGACGGTGAGCGTCAGCACGCCCGTGGTCGACGCCGCCTCCGAGCCGCTCGTGTACCAGACGAAGTTGCCCAGGCCGTACGCCACGTAGGTGTCGCCGAGCATGCCGGTGCCCTGGACGACGTGTGCGTGACTGCCCACGACGACGTCCGCACCCGCGTCGGACAGCGCCCGGGCCGTGGCCGCCTGCGACGCGCTCGGGCAACGGTCGCCCTGGACGCCCCAGTGCATGAAGACGACGACGACATCGGCGGTGCCGCTCGCCGCTCGAACCTCGTCGACCAGCCGAGCCGGTGGGCTCGCGACGGCGATCCCGGGCGTGCCGTCTCCGGCCGCCCATTGCGCGGTGGGATCGGCGGTGGGGTCGTCCGCGCTGGACGCGCCGATCACCGCGATGGTGGTGCCACCCACGTCGTGCAGCGCCGGGGCGAAGGCGGCGTCCTCGTCCGCTCCGATCCCGACGACCGACAGCGGAGCCTCGGGTATGGCGGCGAGTGTATCGGCCAGACCACCGGCCCCGAAGTCCACGCCGTGGTTGTTGGCCATCGTGACGACGTCCACGCCCGCGGCAGCGAGCGCGTCGAAGGCCTGCGGCGGTGCCTGGAAGGTGAAGCGCTTCGGTTCCCGGGTCCCGCCCGTCCCGATCGACGTCTCGAGGTTGACGACGGTCAGGTCGGCGGAGGACAACTGCGGCGCGACCGGGGCCAGGGCCGTCGCCGGGTCGTCGAGGCGCGACCGGAGCTGGCTCTCGAAATGGATGTCGCCTGCGAACGCGATGGAGATCAGGCGCTGCGGTTCCGGGTCGGGCGTTGCGGTCGGGCTGACCGCTGTCGTCGCGGGCGTTCGGGTGGGCTCATTGCTGGTCGGAGATCCTGCTCCTGGAGCCGCGGACGCACCGCACGCGGCCGTGCCGACGATCGCCAGGACAGCGATCAGGCCAGGCCGGAGTGGCATACGGCGAGCGTACGGCAGGGCCTACAGCCCGCATCGCCGTCGGATCTCTGCGGGCTACGCGACGGCGGGTGGGGGATCGTCGCGGAACTGTTTCACCCGTACCTCCCACTGGCTGCGCCGCCTCCTGGCATCGCGGTACCTGCGATTCCGGTGCAGTGTTTCCGGGGGCCTGGCCAGTCCGTAGACGTCCGCCCACCACTCGCCGGGTCTGGGATCGAGGATCAGATCCAGATGGGCGGGGAACTGCCGGTCCGCCCCGTCGCGTGTGTCGTCCCAGGTTTGCATCGGCCTGACGACGTTGCCGTCCTCGTCGGTCACGACGAGCACCAACTTCCCGACGGCCAACAGCCGTAGCAGGACTCCGAGGCTCGGCGTGAGGCTGCCGGACTCGATCCGGCCGACGGTCGACGAGGACAGCTCGGCCGCCGCAGCGAGCTCACGCTGGCTCATGTCGACACGTCGACGCACACTCCGGATCAACCCGGGGATCGTGTCGGCCGCGACCCAGGTCAGCCCTGCAGGCGGCGGGTCTACCTCCTCGCCGCCGCTGGGATGGGACGTTTGTCCTCCACTTGTGGAGATCCTGCGCGCGTCCGTCATGCGCTCAAGCGTCTGGCTGCCCGGCCGGGAGGTACAACGGCCGCGGCGGACTCTGTGGACAACGCAGCCTGGCCGATGCGCTGTTGACGGAGGTCACTGTGTCTGCCTTTGCATTGCACACACCGACGCAGCATCGACGCGTCACCACCTTCAGGCCGGCACACGCGCCGCCCGCCCACGATCTCGTGAGCCGTGGTCAGTCACGGGTCCGGATCCAGCCCCGATCGCCCGGCGCGCCTCACTTGTGGCGGAATGGGAACCTCTCACGACGCCGGACAGGTGGATAACCCGCCACAAGTTGACGAATCCCCGCTCGCCGGACCCTGTTGCGTATCTGTGTGCATTGCAAAGGCGCTCTACCGGCTGGCGTCACCGGCGGGACGCGCCGATCAGCCGTGCATCGCCGGCGCGGACGGGGCCTTGCTGCGGGCGTCATCGGTTTGGCAGTGTCGGGGACCGGTCGTCAGCAGGGGGGCGGAGGAGGACTGAGTCGATGAAACGATTCCTCGCCACCCTGGTCATTGTGGTCGCCGCAGCAGGAGGGCTTGCTCAGCCGGCGAGCGCGGGCCCTGATTCCACACTGAGATCGACCGCCACGGTTGCCCTCGCCGCGGGCGGCGGTCCGTGCGGCTCGTCGTACACCCACATCGGCCATTACCCGATCAAGAGCTCGGTCACCATCGGTTACCTCGACGTGTACTGGTCGTGGAGCACCAAGCGGAACTGCCTGGTGACCAACCATGCTGGTCCCACGTACGGCGTCCGCACCTACACGGAGGCGCGGATCCGTCCGAGTGGCTTCAGCTGGCCGAGCTGTCCGTCGAGCACCGGATGCGACGGAGGTCAGTACCGGTACTACGCGGGCCCGGTGTACACCCCGGCGGGTGTCGACATGACGAGCAGGTGTATCGACATCAGCGGATGGGTCGACTGGGTCTCGCGTTCGCTCAGCCGAATCCACTGCGGCTGACCTGCCGTGCCGCATCAGATGCCGACGGGGTGCCAGACGGTCTTGGTCTCGAGGTAGGCGGTGAGCCGGCCGAGCCCGGGCTCGGCGGCCCAGTCGGGTTCGGCGGCGGGCGCCCGGAGGACGCGCTTGAGGTTCTCGGCGGCGTCAATCTCCAGCGTGCGGGCCAGGTCGTCGTCGCCCGCGACGCCGGTGAGGTCGACGGCGTTGACGTCCATGTGGGACGCCAGCCACGGGGCGATCTCGGCGGTCCGACCGGTGAGCAGGTTGACCACGCCGCCCGGGACGTCGGAGGTCGCGAGCGCCTCACCCATCGTGATCGCCGGCAGCGGTCGCGCCTCGGAGGCGACGACGACCGCGGTGTTGCCGCTGACGATCACCGGCGCCAGCACCGAGAT